>CAZGYE010000040.1:0-25762 GCA_964530165.1 uncultured Planctomycetaceae bacterium | reverse complement strand
GGGGGGGGGGGGGGGGCCGCAACGGCTCGTCGGTGTAGTCGAAGCGTTTCTCGCGCAGCCGTTCGGCCCAGAACGCGACGTCCCAATGTAGCAACGGCTCGGTCTGGCCCGATTCGGCCGCCAGCTCTTGCAGCTCCTGCATGTCTTGCTGGGCGGCCTTCCAGGAGGCCGCACGGAGCGTCTCGAACATCTCTTCGACTGCGGTCACGTCGGGGGCCATTTTACGGGCCAGGCTAACCTGGGCGAACGTCTCGAAACCGAGCAGTGCGGCCTTCTCTCGGCGGAGCTTCAACGTGCGGGGAATCAGCGGGCCGTTGTCGAATTCCCCTGCGGAAGCCCTGCTGATAAAGGCCCGGTACAGCCGCTCGCGCAGAGTGCGGCGCCGGTTGTGCTGCAAGAAAGGAACAAGGCAGGGCAGATCGAGCGTAATCCGCCACGGTCCGTGTTCGGCGGTGGCTTGCGGTGCGTCGTCGTTCTTGTGGTCGTTGTACGACTGGGCGGTGCGCTGCAGCAGGCTCTCCGGCATGCCTTGGGCGTCGTGCGGGTCGGTCAGGACGAATGAGAAGGCCTTGGTGGCGTCGAGCACGTGATTGGCAAAGTCGGTGCTGATCTGCGACAGCGCTTGCTCGATTTCGTTGAACCGCCGGCGCTTCTCGCCTTCCAGACCGATGCCGGCCAATTTGGCGCTGAGGAGTCGCGCGTCGATGACGCGCTGCTGGGCTTCGCTCAACTGCGTCCACTCGTCTGCGTGCTTGATCGTATTCAGCGCCTCGTACAGGGGCTTGCTCTGCTTGACCCGCAGGCCGAACTGAACCACCTCGCCGAGCACCGTCTCGTAGGCTTCCCGCAAGGGGGGCGAATTCTTCACGCCGAACAGGTGCGTGACCGGGCTCCAGGCCAGCTCGAACGGCCGGTCGATTGCCTCCAACGGCTGCATCAAGCCGGCCCACGTCGGCTGGAGGTTCTTCTCTAAATCTTCGAGTGCCGCCTCCGCCGCAGACAACACGTGTCGAACCGCCGGGACAACGTGCTCGGCTTCGATCGCGTCGAATCGCGGCAGCCCGTCGGTTGCCAGCAACGGGTTCTCGGTGAGATCGGTCTTCTGCTGGGTCATCGAGTGCTCCCAAACACGTTCATTGACTCTCGGAAGAAGAATGACGCAAGCTTGATTTCAGCCGCGGGTGAATACCCGCGGATATCCATCCGCGGCTAATCGCCGATCACGACGCCTATCGTGGCGAAAACGCTTCTCTGATTCAATCTCAAATCGACGTCGACTTGTTTCGCTGTGCTGTTACAATCTCGACTGGCGGTCGATTTTTCGTTCCGGAGAGCGGCGATGCGACGGCGGGGACAGGGACGAGCATGGATGACGGCCTGCATCGCCACGGCCGTGTGTTTGTGCCTTTTCTGGTTTTCGCCGGCTGTGTCGGCCGAGGCGGACCACGATGCACCCGAACAAAAAAACCGGAAACCGAAACGGAAACTAGCTGTGAAGACGTTGGGCGGCCGGCAATTCTGGGGCGACGTCGCCTTCTTTCACGACTGGCGGATTCAGAGGAACGTATTCACGGGCCGCTATCGGCTTCTGGACGGCAACGACTTTCGTCACGCCGCCGGAACGCTCGACGACTGCCGCAAGGAACTGGACGAGATCAAGAAAACACGCAAGCTGGCCCCCATGTCAGGCAAGGCCGTTATCTTGGTGCACGGCATCATCCGTTCGTCGAAGTCGTTTGATAAAATGCGCGCACGACTGAAGAAAGAAGGCTATCAGGTATTCGGTTTCGATTACCCCAGCACGCAGGTCTCGATTCCAGAGTCGGCCGGGTACCTGGCCGGCGTGATCGAATCGCTGGAGGGTATCGAGGAAATCAACTTCGTGGCGCACAGCATGGGCGGATTGGTGATCCGCTCGTATCTATCAAGCCACCGCGACAAGCGCATCAAACGCATGGTGATGCTGGGCGTTCCCAACAACGGCGCCCACATGGCCGACCGCATGAAACAGGTTCTGCTCTACCGGGCCGTTTTGGGACCGGCGGGTCAGCAGCTCGTCAGCGATCCGGCGGGCTTCATCAAGAAGCTGCCGACGCCCGATTTTGAGTTTGCCGTGCTGGCCGGCGGGCGGGGCAACCTCACCGGCTACAACCCACTGGTTCCCGGCGACGATGACGGCACCCTCAGCGTCTCCAGCACGCGTCTGCCGGGCGCAGCCGATTTTGCGGTGGTCGCGTGTCTGCACTCCTTTCTCGTGGCGCACGACAAGTCGATCGACTATACGGTACGCTTCCTGAAGACGGGCCACCTTCGCGAGAAGGGCGATTCTCGGCCCATTCCCCGGATGAACACACGAAAGGGGCCGACCCCAAGAAACCGGGAACAAGGCCGTCGTCCCCGCCGGAATGACCGCGACTGAACAGTCACTTCACTCGAACGAATCGAACCGGTTTGAGAAATAGCTTGAGAGCCGACGATTCAATAAAACGAATCAGGTTGTCTGTGGTGTCGTCGATGGTTGCGCTGGCACCCTTGATTGCACCTGCGTTGACGGCTGCTTTAACAACTTCTTGCTTTGCAGCCCACACATCGAGAAACTCTGGGGTCACAGCGTACTTAAAGATGTCGTATCTTCCGACGGAAGACGTGAGCTCTTTCGTCGTGGAGTTGCGAAGTTGGTTCAGTCGCTTGGTGGTGTCTGCGATGCTGAAAAAGCTGTTTCCGCCGACGGTGCTTGCAAAGCCGACTTTGTGATGCACATAGAATGATTGTTTCTCGCCCTGGTTAACCAGAGCCAGTTCCATCCAGTTGCACTGCCCCACGATATTTCCTTTTCCGATGTGAAGGAAGTACGTTTTGTCTTGGATCACTGCTCGCCATGCGCCGATCAGACGTTCGTCGACTCTGGCCTGATGGGGATCGGACGGCGGGCGCTTCGATTCCAGC
This sequence comes from uncultured Planctomycetaceae bacterium, assembly GCA_964530165.1. Classification (GTDB taxonomy): domain Bacteria; phylum Planctomycetota; class Planctomycetia; order Planctomycetales; family Planctomycetaceae; genus CAZGYE01. The sequence continues at coordinate 22,816 of CAZGYE010000040.1, read as the reverse complement.
CCTAAGCCGGCCTCTACCGGGGGCATCGCGAATCCCGGTAGCAGCAGAATCCCGAACGCAATCCCGAACGCGGCGAATCGTTGGTGGTGCACGATCGTCTCCTCGTGGAATATACGTCGAATCGCCGCGCGGCCCTCGCGCCCGGGAACAGACCCCGACGAAGCAGAGGCTGGGCAGCGCGACAACGGCTTTCCATGACGATTCAGCTCGACGCAACCGGCCGCGCTTACAGTAGAACCGAGACAAATCGCGCTGTCAATCTTCTTTTCGAATTCCGGCTTCGCCTCTACTCCAGCAAGCGTTTCACCGCGACGTAGTATGCCCCGCGTGACTGGCCGCTCTGCTGGTCGGTGAGCCAGGTTTGCAGTTGTGTTTTTGCGGCGGGGAGCGGAACGACGAACGACACTTTCGACGCCCGTTCGGGAATCGGCTTGGTGAGATCGACGGTCCCGATTTTCAGCCGCGCCGTGGTGGCTCGAATTGCCTTGCCGTCGCCCGCTGCGGTGATCGGCTGATCCAATTCCCGCGGCCAGCGCCGCAACGTGATCTCATACTTCCCGTCCTGAGCGACCTCCACCGCCCAGAAGCCGTTCTTCGGCACCCCGCTGCGAATGTGATTCTGGTTCCAGGGGGTCCTGGTGTGCCAGTCAAAAGCCGTCAGGTGAGAGGGATTCTCCGCGTCTGCGCCGAGAATGATCTCGCAGTACTCATCGAAGCGGCGGGACACGCCGGTCCACCACGCTTCGTAGTCGCTGCGTAACGTCTTGACAATTTCGGGATGCTCCTCGGCGACGTTTCTGTTCTGGCCGGGGTCCGATTTGACGTCATAAAGTTCCGCACCACCGACCAATCGCCATCGCGTTGACATGACCGCGGCGTTCCACTTTGTCGGCGGGTCCGTGCTTTGCCGATATTGGACGAACAGCGTGCGGTCCGGCCAGTTCGTGGACTGGCCAACCAGCAGAGGCGAAATGCTGACGCCGTCGAATTGGACACCCTGGGGCGGTTCCAGCCCGCACAGATCGATCAACGTCGGAAAGAGGTCGACGTGAGCGGTCAACTGCGGCACATCGCGGCCGCCGGTGAGCCTGCCGTCGGGCCAACGCATGAAACAGGGCACGCGGTGACCGCCCTCGTAGAGCGAACCTTTCTTGCCGCGCATGCCGGCGTTGAATCCCGTCCAACTGCCCGGCGACGTCGCATTGCCCCTCTTGGTCTTCTTGCGACTTGGAATGACACCGGTCGCCGTGCCGTTATCGGTCATGAAGATGACGATCGTCTGCTCCGCGAGACCCCAAGCATCCAGACCCGACAGCAGACGCCCCATGTTCTCGTCGATGTTCTCGATCATCCCGTAGAACTTGGCCATGTTCGCCGGGACGCCTTTTTCTGCATACGGTTGGCTGTACTTCTGGTCGACGTTGAGCGGTCCGTGCGGCGCGTTTGTCGAGAGGTACACGAAGAACGGCCGGTGTTTGTTGGCCCGGATGAACTTCAAGGCCCCATCGAACCACACGTCGGTGCAGTAGCCGGTGAACTTTTCCGGTTTCCCGTTGTGGAAGTAGGTGTCGTCGAAGTAGGAGTTCCCCCAATAATCGGGAGTCTGCCCGACTCCGCCGCCGCCGTGGACGAGGACCTCCTGAAACCCGCGATCCTGCGGCCGAAAGGGATAATTGTCGCCCAGGTGCCATTTGCCGAAGACGCCCGTGCGATAACCGGCGGCGGCAAACACCTGGGCCATCATCACTTCGTCCTTCCTCGGCAGCGATCGGCCCCACGTGGTGCCCCATGCACCGGTGCGGAGCGTATCGTGCCCCGTCATCAGCGCCGCTCGCGTCGGCGTGCAGCACGGAGAGACGTGGAAGTCGGTCAGGCGAACGCTTTGGCCGTACAGTCGATCGAGATGGGGCGTGTTGATCATGCTGTTGCCGTGGCAACCCAGGTCGCCGTAGCCCTGGTCATCGGTGATCACGAGAACCACGTTGGGCTTTCGTGCTGCTTCCGTCTCTCGGTCGGCAACACCAATGACCGGCAGCAGCAGGATCAGTAACGCCGAAGCCGTCGCAACAGCAAGTCGGCGGCGGACATGCTTCCGGGATGGCCAAAACATTCTTCTCATCCTCTCACCGCCACGTCATGGAGTCGTCGAACGTCACCAGTATAAAAGGCTCTGTCGATGCGAGCAAGGAAGTTTCGCGTCGGCGCATTCCAACAGGCCGCGGTGAGGCCCGCCCAAGCCCGAGCACGTATTTTCCGGAAAAGGAAAAGTTTTTTCCATGTCCCCGATGAATCGCCACAGGAACCACCTAGCAGCAGGCCCGGCCGTGCGCGTAACGGATGCCTTAGCAGAGACTTAGAGTAGCGCATTCTGTACGGATCGGGTTCTCCGCGATCTATAGGGAGCATAGAGCTTATCGACGGTCGGTACGAGCGCCTCTAGACCTCTTTTAGTTCCAGCGATTCATTGTTTATCCGGATCCGTTCGATTCAAATAAGCACCATGTGAGAGCTATAGAGAAGATAGACCGACTGGTCGTCTACAGAACTTCAGCAGGAACCAATGACACCCAGACGGGGATCTGGTTGTGTTGCGTCATCCGGCGTCTTGTTCAGGGCCGCCCACGGGCCGTGGAACTTGAAAACTGTCGCGGGGAGGTGAAACGAAGATGTATGTCACTCCTTGGCTGCGATCGCTGAAATCGACGCTGGATTCTTGCCGGCTTCGCCGCGCCCGCCGGACGCGACGGCGGCATCCCGCTCAGCGACTCTGTGCACCGGCCCCGTACGTCGAAATGCTCGAAGACCGCACGCTGCTCTCGCAAGTAACCACCCTGGCCCCAGCCGCCAACTCCCACACGGCACCCGTCGACACGAACGTCACGGCCACATTCGATGCGAACATCGACAACAGCTCGGTCACCGATCAGACGTTCGTCGTGCATTCCATGCAGCGGGGTCAGTTGGTGGGTGCGGCGGTCACCAGCGTCGGGGCCAGCGCAGCGACCGTCACACTCAACCCGGCGCGCAATTTTTTCCCCGGAGAACTCGTCCAGGCCACGGCGACGGCCAGAATCAAAGCACCGGGGACCTCCGTCGAACCGCACGTCTGGCAATTTCGTACCAAGGTGACCGTAGAGAGCGGCGGCATATTTGTGGACATCCCCCAGTCGTTGGGCAGTTCTTGGAGCCATGGTGTGTCACTAGGCGACCTGGACGGCGACGGTGACCTGGATGCCTTTGTCGCGAATGTGAGTGGCCAAGCCAATCGTGTGTGGTTGAATGACGGCAAGGGTACGTTCACGTCTGGCCAGACGCTGGGTAATTCTTCGAGCTTTGGGGCCGCCTTGGGGGATATGGATGGCGACGGCGACCTGGATGCTTTCGTTGCCAATAAGGGTGCCAACATTGTGTGGTTGAACAATGGAGATGGGACGTTCACGCGCGGCGACGATACCTTGGGAGGTTCATCGAGTCGGAACGTGTCGCTGGGAGACCTGGACGGCGACGGCGACCTCGATGCATTCGTTGCAAATGATAGTAGCCAAGCCAATGAGGTATGGCTGAATGACGGAACCGGCACGTTTATGCTCGGCGATACCGTCGGCACTGTGTCGAGTCTGGACGTATCGCTGGGTGACCTGGACGGCGACGGCGACCTAGATGCGTTCGTTGCCAATGGCGGTGCAAACAACCGTGTGTGGTCGAATGACGGAACCGGCAATTTCACTCTCGCCGCCGCGCTGCCCGGCAGTCTAACGAGCGAAGGCGTCTCGTTAGGCGATCTGGACGGCGACGGCGACCTGGATGCCTTCGTGGCCAACAGCGGCGCCGGCAACAATGCCAACCGCGTGTGGCGGAATGACGGAAACGGCAACTTCACCGTGTGGCAGAAGGTAGGCAGTTCAAATAGCAACAGCCTCTCATTAGGGGACGTTGACGGCGATGGGGACCTGGATGCCTTCGTCACCAACGGGAGTAGTGGCCGGCCCGAAAGCAACCGCGTGTGGCTCAATGACGGAAACGGCACGTTCAGCGACAGCGGCCAGACGCTCGGCAAAGACAGAAGCTATGGCGTGTCGTTAGCGGATGTGGACGGCGACGGCGACCTGGATGCCTTCGTCGCTAATGGGAAGAACAACCAGCCCAACCGTGTGTGGTTGAATATAGGGTTCGATTGGGGGGATGCGCCCACCGCGGCGCAGTCCGGCTTCGCCGCCAGCTTTCCGACCACACTGGCCGACAATGGCGCGCGCCACCGTGATGCCGGTCCCACGCTGGGCGCCAGCCGCGACCTCGAAAACGACGGTCAACCGACGACTGGGGCCAATGGCGACGACACGATTGGCAGTGCGGACGAGAACGGCCTCGTCTCGCGGACGGCTCTGGCGCCGGGACGGAACGGGGCCTTCATCATCAACGTCGAAGGCGTGACGGACACGCACTACGTGAATGCGTGGATCGATTTCAACGCCGACGGCGATTGGAGCGACACAGGCGAGCAGATTACCACCGACTTTCAGATCATTGCCGACGGCGACCACAGGATCGAATTCCCCGTGCCTGACTCGGCCGTGTTGGGTAACACGTATGCCCGGTTTCGGCTCAGCAGCACGGCCGGGCTTTCCTTCACGGGTTTGGCGGATGACGGCGAGGTGGAGGATTACCTGGTCACGATCGCCGTGCCTCCCAGTTCACCCGTGTTTGCTGCGTTCACGCCCGATGACCCGCTCAACCCGACGGCGAGCCGGGGTGTGTTGACCGTGGTGGTTCTCGAAGAGGACGGCGATGTGGCCATCACGAACGGGTCGGTGTTGGTCAACGGCGACCCGGTGCCCGTCGATGCGGCGGATACGCTGTTGGGCAATGTGCAGCCGGACCAGGTGCGCGAGTTAGTGATCACGGGCGACGACGGCTTCAACACGATTGATCTCTCCGGCGTGACGGCGGCGGCCGGGTTTGTGGAGCCGATCTCCATCTTCGTCGACGGCCGAGCCGGGGCCGATAGTATCTTGGGCAGTGAGTTTGCCGACATCCTCTCCGGCGGGGACGACGAGGACACCATCGAGGGCGGCGAGGGCGACGATGAGCTGTTCGGCGAGAAGGGCGCCGACGTAATCAACGGCCAAAACGGGAACGACACCATCAAGGGCGGTCCCGGCAACGACGTCCTGGACGGCGGCGACGATGACGACAGCATCCTGGGCAACAGCGGGCGGGACGTGCTCGGGGGGGGCGACGGTGCCGACACCATGCTGGGCAACAGCGGCCGTGATACGCTCAGCGGTGATGACGGCAACGACTCGCTGCTGGGCAACAACGGCGAGGACCAACTATTCGGCGGGGCCGGCAGCGATACGCTTCTGGGTGGTAACAACAACGACCTGCTCAATGGTGGGGCCGACAACGATACGCTCCAGGGAGAAGCCAACGACGATGTCCTGATCGGCGGCGGCGGGGCCGACTCGCTGTTGGGGGGCGCCGGCGACGATCAACTCCGCAGCGTGTTCTCAGCGGGCGAGGATCAAACGGCGATCACCCGCGAGACGTTCGATGCGGCCACCGGTCTGCCGCCCGGTCCGGGGGCCGTCAACCGGGTGGAAGACGATCCGCTGGACGCCTCCAGTGAGTTCGACCCGGCTGTCGCCATCGATCCCACGGTTACGGACAATCCGACACTCTTCGCGATCATGCAGAGTACGGGAGGCTTCTTCCGCGCCGGATTCAGCACCGACGGCGGCGTGAACTGGGCCGACAGCACAACTCCGCCGCCGCTGTCCGCGTTTCCCGCCGCTGCCTGGGACACGTTCGACAATCTGTTCGTCGCCGGCGTGGATTCGAATGGAGATGTGTTCGTCTCGATCAGCACCAACGACGGCGTGGACTTTTTCCCCGCCAACACGGTCACTCTCGGTCCCGGCACGACTCCGGCGATTGCCGTTGGTCCGGGCCGGCCGCTGGAGCTGGGCGGCGTCGACCTCGACGGCGACGGAGTTTCCGACGAGCAGGCCTTGTGGGTCGTCTGGGAGAACAATGATGCAATCGCGTTTGCCGGTTTCTCCGTCACCGGGACCGGAGCGGTGACTCTGGCCCAACAGGGCGACATCGTCGGGACCACCAGCGGCGCGTTTCCCGACGTGGCCGTCGGACCGGCCGGCTCGGTGGCCGCCGCGTACCAACAACGTGGCGACGACGATGAGGGGCCGACCTTCATCAACGTCGTGGTGAACGTGCCGGGATTGGCCGACGCGGGCGGCAACGGCTGGGCGACTCCCCAACCGGTCCGGCATCCAGCGGACGCCACCGCCCCGACGACCAACGTGGGCGTCGACGATGTGATTCCCGCGCAGCCGGCCGGCATCAACGCGCAGCCGCACGTCGTCTGGGACCACAGCGGCGGTCGGTTCGACGGGCGGCTCTATCTCGTCTACACCACCGAAGCGAGCGATTCGACCGCGGCGACCCTGACCAGCGAAAACGAAACCGTGAACAACAACACCGACGTCGTTCTGCTGACGACCGACAACCTGGAGGACCTGGTCGTCAATCCCGACGATCCGGGCTTCAACAACGAGCCCGACGTCTCCTGGCCGGCTCCGCTCGTGGTCACCGACGACCCGCTCTGCACGGCCGATGAGCAACAGGAACAGCGCAGCCAATTCCTGCCGCAATTGGCCCTGGATCAGACCACCGGCATATTGGCCGTCACGTGGTACGACGCCCGCAACGACGTGGGCAACAGCTCCGAGCCGGGCAACACCAACGATCCAACGGGCAACGAAATTGGAAACGTCGATTCGGCCAACGACGACGTGCAGGTGTTTGGCACGCTGAGTTTCGACGGTGGCCAATCGAGCCGGGCCCCCTTCCGGCTGAGCGACTTCGGATACGGCGATGCGGTGTCCGGCGTCGGTGAGAACCAGTTTCCGTCGCGGGCCGGCGTGCTGATGGAGACGCAATCGTGGATGATCGACGCCGGCACAAACGACGGCGGCAGCTTCACCCTGAATTTTGGTGGTTTTGGTGACACCGCCACGATTACCTATTCCACGACGCTCACAGCCGCAACCGTCGAATCGGCCATACTGAGCGTCCCCGGCACGCCGGTCACTCCCGGCGATATCTCGGTCGGCGGCGCCGACGGCGGCCCCTTTTTCATTCAGACGACCCAGACGGGTCAGTTTGCGAACACCCGGCTCACGACGACTGCCGACTTGAGCGGGCTGACCGGCGGCGGCGGTCAAGTTTTCGCCGATCTTTCCCTCTCCGAGCTGACCTTCGGCGACTACATGGGACTCGATTTCTATAACGGCCGATTGCAACCCATTTGGGCCGAGAACGCCAACACGGGCGCCGGCGACGACGATGACTCGTTGCTGACAACGCTACAAATCCGCACGACCCAACTGTTGATCGCCCACGAGGGCGACACGCTGGAGGGCGGCAGCGGGGCCGACACACTGGAGGGCGACCAGGGCAACGACTCGCTCACCGGCGACGCCGACGCCGACAGTCTGTTGGGCGGCCCCGGGGAGGACACGCTGGACGGTGGCACGGAAGCCGACACCCTCGACGGCGGCGGCGGCGCCGATCTGCTCAAAGGCGGCAGCGGCGACGACCTGATCCAAAGTGGCGTGTTCCCCACCGAGCTGCCGGAATTGGCCATCGAGAATGCCCGACTCGATCCGGAAGGCAATGGCGGCACCGTCGAGCTGACCTTCACGGTGACCCTCTCCCAGCCGAGTGAGACAACGGTGAAAGTCAGTTTCGCCACGGCGGACAACACGGCCCTCGGCGGCGCCGATCAGTCGACGCCCGGTGCAGATTTCGTCATCACCAGCGGCCAGCTCACTTTCGAACCGGGCATTACGTCGCAGACGATCAGCGTGCCGGTCATTGGCGATACGGTCGATGAACCTACCGAGAACTTCTTCGTCAACCTGACAAACCCCCTCGGCGCAGACATTTCGAACGACCAGGGCGCCGGCTGGATTGTCGACGACGACGAGCCGGTCGTCGAGATCGATGTGTTCCTGCTGTTCGACGATACCGGGACGTTCTTTCCCGCATTGCCGGCCTTGCAAAATGCGTTTCCGTTGGTGATCAGCAACCTGACGGCGGGGTTGCCGGATGCGAGTCTGGCGTTCGGCATCGGCCGTTTCGACGGCTATACCGGTCTTGACGCCCCGCTGAACCGCAACGAGACAAACGCCTACAGCCTGAACCAGCCCATCATCTTGGTGAATGATCCGCAGTTCGACGCGGCGATGACCGCCGCATTCCTCCCGAGCCGCCGGAGTCCCGCCAACGGTCTACCCGATCCATTGGATGAAGCGGCGATTGAAGGTTTATTCCAGGTGGCTACGGGAACGGGATTCGACGGCAACGGCAACGGCAACACGACCGACAGCGGACCAGCCGGCTTCGTGAGCACGCAAATCGCTCCCGGAGTCGTTTCTGGGGGTGATCCGCTCAGCCACGACATCCCGCCGTTCGATCCTCTGACTTTCACCGGCGATTTCAACGGTGAGGACCTCAATGGCGACGGCTTGTTCAATGATGGAATTGCCAACCCGTTGCTCGACGAGGCGGCCGATGCCGTCGATTACAACAACGACGGCGACATGACCGACACCCTCAGCGAGGATTTGAACATCAATAGCCGCGGAATCCCCGCGCCAGACGGCGTGTTCGACCAGGGGCCGGTGCTGCCGGCGGCGGGAACTATCGGTGGCGTCGGCTTCCGGCCGAACGCCATCAAGCTGGTGCTGCTGGCCACCGATGCCGCTTTCACCTATGTGCCGGACGGGGCGACGCAGTATTTCGGCGTCGCGGGGCCGGAGCCCGCCGGCGAAGTGCAGTTCGGCGGCGGCACCAACGCCCCGGCAAACGGGGCCCAAATTCAACCCACCATCGATGCGCTGATCGCCGAGGGGATTCAGGTGATTGGATTGGGCGGCAGCAGCCCCCCCTTTGGTGTCGACGCGACCGATCCGACAAGGTTTCCCCGACGCAATCTGCAGGCGGTGTCGCGTCTGACCGGCGCCGTCAACACGACCACCGGTTCGCTCGACAGCGGCATCGCCGGTGATCAGATCGACCTCGGTGAGGCGTTGTATTTCTTCATCGATCCGGACGCGGGCGACACCATTGCCAACGCGATCATCACGGCGGTCACCGCTGCCGCTCAGAACCTGCCCACCGTCTCGATTAGCGATGCGAGAATCAACCCGGAAACAGACGGCATCCGCGATGCGACTTTCACCGTGACTCTGTCGCGCACAACGGGTGCCGACGTAACAATCACCTACTCGACCATCGACGGCTCGGCCACGGGTGGTGCGTCGGCAAACACCTCGGGCGTCGATTACATCGCCCAAAGCAGCGCCACGACAACAATCCCCGCAGGTGCCACCAGCGGGACGATTTCCGTGACAATCGTCGGCGACACGACCGACGAGTTCAATGAGAACTTCTTCGTGCAGCTCGAAAGCGCGACTGGTGGAGTGGACATCAGTATTGACCTCGGCGAAGGCTTCATCATCGACGACGATGGTCCGGGCGACCCGGTGGGCGATACACTCAACGGAGACGCCGGCAGCGACACGTTGGTGGGCAACGAGGGCGACGACTGTCTGGGCGGCGGCACCGAGGCCGATACGCTCCTGGGCGGCTTAGGAAACGATACGCTCAACGGAGACGCCGGGGGCGACGAGCTTTTCGCCGGCAGCGGGAACGACAAGCTCGACGGCGGCGCCGATGCCGACACCCTCGAGGGCGGCGCGGGCAACGATACGCTCAGCGGCGGCGCGGGCGCTGACAGCGTGTTCGGCGACGTCGATCCCAACGACACCGACTTCAACGCGGCCGTCCATTTCGGAACCGACCTCATCATCTGGAAGGGAGGTGACGCGGCAGAAATCGACGACGGCGACGATTCGATCGACGGTGGCGCCTCCTTCGATCGGTTGCTGGTCGACCTTAACGATGCCGTGAACAGCATCGACGCTGACGGCACGACGTCTCCCGGCAAAGTCTCCGTCATCGACAACGCCGGCGGCGGGAGCACGGCCACCGCCGAGTTAGTCGAACACCTGGACTTCAAGATGGGCGGCGGAGCCGACTTCCTCGATATCAATGACTTCAGCACGGAACCTTCTGTGCTGCTGATCACAGCCGACGGCGAAGACGGCGCAGATAGCATTGACGGCGCGGGGAATACCGATGCAGACCTGCTCCTCTTCGTCCAGGGCGGTGACGGAAAGGATACGCTGACCGGCGGAGTCGGCGACGACACGCTCGAAGGCGGCAACAACGCCGACACCATGGACGGTGGAGCGGGAGACGACATGCTCCGCGGCGGCGACAGCGACCCCTTCACCGCAATCACGGATGCGGATTCACTCGTGGGCGGTACCGGAGACGATACGCTCCTGGGTGAAGGCGGCGCCGACACCATGGACGGCGGAGCGGGAAGAGACCTCATGAACGGCGGCGAGGGCGCCGACACCATCGAGGGCGGCGCCGATGAGGACACTCTGCTCGGCGGCGACGGCGCCGACAGTCTGGGTGGCTCCGGTGGCGACGACGTCATGGACGGCGGCGACTCGAACGACACCCTGTTCGGCGGCGCCGACAACGACAACATGCAGGGCGGCGCAGGCAAGGACACTCTGGCCGGCGATGCCGGCGACGATACGCTCTTCGGCAATGCGGGGAGCGACTCGCTGGTCGGCGGCAGCGAGAATGACCTGATCCGAGGACAGGAAGGCCGCGATACGATTGAGGGAGGCACAGGCGCCGACACGCTGCAGGGCGGGGATCACCGCGACTCGATCCGTGGCGAGGACGGCACAGACTTCATCCAAGGCGGCCGCGGCAAGGACACGCTCTCCGGCAACGCCGCCGCCGACACGATCTTCGGCGGCCGCGGCTCGGACAGCATCATGGGTGACGGCGGCAACGACATCCTCTCCGGTCAAGGCGGCCGCGACACCATCTGGGGCGATGACGTCGCGGGGGCCGAGACGGGCAACGACATCCTCAACGGCATGGGCGGGAAGGATTCCCTCATTGGCGGTCTCGGCGACGACAGAATCTCCGGCCGTCAAGGAGACGATACGATCGACGGCGGCGCCGGCGCCGACATTCTCGTCGGCGGCGACGGCGACGACACGATCCAGGGTGGAGCCACCGATGCTGCGGCTGACACCATCCTGGGCAACGACGGGGACGACAGTCTCACCGGCGACTCCGGGGCAGACACCATCAGCACCGGCGACGGCGACGACGCAACGCCCGGCTATGCCGGCACCGACGCTCCCGCGCTGGACAACACGATCAACGCCAGCACAGCAGGCTTCGAGTGGATCGACAACATCATGTCCTTCTTGGACCTGATTTAACAGTCTGTTGAAAAACGGTGGTTTCTCTGACATCCGGCCGGTATGCTCAAATGCATGGCCGACGCCGCCGACGCCACACAGATTCTCTCGGCCATCAGGAACGGCGACCCGCAGACCGGTGCGGAGCTGCTGGCGCCGCATCTTCTGGTGAGCGAAAACCACAAAGATAGGAAAGAAACCAACACATCATGAATCATTTTTTCAACGACGTGCAGGGTCTGGACCCGTCTCCATCCAGGAGAATACAGCAAGCCTTTTTCATTTTGATCGTTGCGGTTGCCGGTTCATTTCCGATGAACGCCGCCAATGCGGATCCGCTTTGGGCCGGAGTCGCGAAAGTCGAGATCACGAATACTGAAGTGAAACTCGTCAACGACCCTTTGTTTGTGAAAGCATTGGTGATCAAGAACGACACGACGACCGCCGCCATTGTGACGGTCGACGCGGTGGCCATTGCTGAGATCGGGTCAATCAGAAATGAGTATCTCGCCAATGTTCGGTCGCAGATCGAAAAGGAACTCCACATCAAGCCCGAGAACGTGCTGATCAATGCCAGCCATTGCCACGGAGTCGTCTGCTCAGATGTTGAGCAACGGACTGTGAAGGCAGTCAAAGAGGCGAGTCAGAATATGGTTCCAGTGGATATCGGCGCTGGCAGCGGGCATGAGGATCGAATCATGGAGAACCGCAGGCTCAAGCTAAAAAACGGCAAGGAGGTGGACGTCCGCCACGCGTATTCGCTTCCTCCCGACGAAGAGGTCGCCGGAGTAGGCCCGGTTGATCCGCAGATCGGCATACTTCGGCTGGACAAGAAAAATGGGCAGACCTTGGCGGTTGTTTACAACTTCGCGTGTCATCCCATCCAGGGGGTCCCCAACGGCGGAAACACCGCGGATTTGACCGGCTTCGCTTCCAAGGTGATCGAAGAGAATTTGAGCGATGGGACAATCGCTCTTTTTCTGCAGGGCTGCGCCGGGGATATCAATCCGGTCTTGTACAAGGATGTCGACAACCCCCGAGATGCAGAGCCGTTGGGAAACATGTTGGGCCTCAGCACCCTGCGGGCGCTGAGGAAGATACAGGTCAAGGAGAGCGGGCCGCTGAAAGTGATCAATGAGAAGATCGAGCTGCCGCGAGCCGATAATGCAGAACGCATTGATTTGATGGAAGCCGAGCAGCGAAGGCTGCTAAAATCCTTGAGAGGGACGAGCCTCAACCTGAAGACGTTTATCCCTTTGGTCCTGAAGTACAACCTGTCCCCTGAGTTTCCCTCTTACTACTCGCACCGCTACTTGCACGAAGAAAAGATGGGACGAGATGACTTGAAGAAGCTAGACGCCGAGAACCGGAGGAACATGACGCAATATGTTCGTAACATCTACACGATGGAGCAACTGACGAGACTCCAAGTGAACCTGGCTTTGTTAAGGAAACACCAAGCGAGAAATATCGCCGCCGGCAAGAGGACGGTCGCTGCCGAAGTGCTCGGCTTGAGGATCGGGGATTTCGTGCTGGTCACTTTTCCGGGAGAATTGTCGGTACAGATCGGGCTGAACATTAAGAAGAATTCTCCCCACAAACGGACTTTTGTTGCCGGCTATACCAACGGATATTTGTATTATGCACCGACGGCCGAACAGCTTCGCAATGTCGGCGGCGCTCAAGAAGATAGTGAGTGCCTTTTGGCGCCGGAATGGCAGAAGTTGTACGAAAACAAGGTGCTGGAAATTTTGAAGAAGCTGTAGGCCGACATTGGCGTTCTGGGTGAAACCTGCTCAAAACTGTGACCTGCCGCGATTCGCCGTCGTCGGACCCGTGACAGGCGTCTGGCGAGGCGAACGGAAATGACTGTCAAACAGAGAAAATTCGTTTGGTGCTGTGCGCGAGGGGCGATTTTGGTATGGTTGTTAATGGTTAGATAGTTGGTATTGTGCGTCTGGATCGGCTTCGGGGGCTTTGCAAATGGGAGCTCTCGGATTCAACGTCGCGACATTCCTTGGTCACCGAACGCGACGACGGGGCCTTTGTGTGGAGTTGAAAGAGCATGACGAAGACATCATTGATTCCGGCCGTCCTGTTCTTGGCGGTCGCCGGCGGGGCGGCGACGCCGCCGATGGCGCCGAACGTTTTCGAAAGTTCCGCCACGCCGAAACCTGCGCACCGCCTGGATCGAATCGTTTTCGCCAAGTTGTCGTCGCTGAAAATCCGGCCCGTCCTTTGCTCCGACGCGGTGTTTGTCCGCCGCGCCTATCTGGATGTGATCGGCACGCTGCCGACCGCCCAAGAGGCCAGAGAGTTCATTCAAGACCCGGCGGACATGAAAAACAAACGCCGCGACTTGATTGATCGTCTGCTCAATCGGGAGGAATTCGCGGATTACTGGGCGATGAAATGGGGTGACATTCTGCGAATCAAAGCGGAATTCCCGATCAATCTCTGGCCGAATGCGGCGCAGGCGTATCACCGCTGGGTCCGGGCGTCCATCGCCGGGAACAAGCCGTATGACAAGTTCGTCCGGGAGATGCTCACTTCCAGCGGCAGCAATTTCCGCGTCGGCCCGGTCAACTTCTACCGCGCCGTCCAGAACAAGACTCCCCAAGGCATCGCCACCGCCGCAGCCTTGACATTTATGGGATCGCGCGCGGAGAACTGGCCGAAAGATCGGCTGGCGGGCACGGCGGTCTTCTTCTCGCAGATCGGTTACAAGCCCACCGCTGAGTGGAAGGAAGAAAACGTTTTTTGGGACCCTCTCCATTCCAGCGCTGTGGCGGGCAACAACGCTCCGGGACAGGCCGTCATCAGCACGTCTGAGAAGAAGGCCGGTGGGAAGAAGACCAACGGTGCGTCGCAAGCGGCGACTGCGCTGCCGACCAAGAGTAAGCCACAAACGGCCGTCTTTCCGGACGGAACCAAAATTCAGTTGTCGCCGAACCGGGACCCGCGGGAGGTCTTCGCCGATTGGCTGATTCGCCCGAAGAATCCCTGGTTCACGCGCAGCATCGTGAACCGCGTCTGGGCGTGGCTGCTGGGGCGCGGCATCATCCACGAGCCGGACGATATTCGGGAAGACAACCCACCGAGCAATCCCGAACTGCTGGCTTATCTGGAGAAAGAGCTGATCTCCAGCGGCTACGATCTGAAGCACCTCTACCGGTTGATCCTCACATCGAGCACGTATCAGTTTTCCTCCATGCCCCGATTCAAGGGTCCCGAGGCCGCGGCCAATTTTGCGAGCTATCCGCTGCGCCGATTGGAGGCCGAGGTGTTGATCGACGCCGTCAACACAATCACCGGCACGGTGGATCTTTATACCAGCCCCATCCCGGAGCCTTTTACCTATATTCCCAAGGACATGCCCGCCATTGCGCTGGCGGACGGCAGCATCACCAGTCCGTTCCTGGCTTTATTCGGGCGTTCGGCGCGGGCCACCGGCATGGCAAACGAACGTTCCAACAAGCCTGTTCCCGCCCAGTGGCTGCACATGCTGAATTCGGGCCATATCCAAGGCAAGCTTCAACAAGGCTCCCATCTCAGAGCGATCTTCACTTCCAGCCGCAAACCGGATAAAATTGCGGAAACGCTTTACTTGACGATTCTTTCGCGTTTCCCAACGGCCGACGAGGTGAAAACCGTGGAGGAGTATGGCAAATCCGGTGCGGTGAGCAAGCTCCGAAGGCCCGGCAAGTCCCGCAAAAATGCCAGAGCCGTCGTGATGAAAAGACGTGATGAGTGGGTGGACATCACCTGGTCGTTGATCAACAGCACTGAGTTTCTGTATCGGCACTGATTTCGTGCTGAACTCGTAGAAGAGAGCATTCGCGAGGTCGCCGCACGGAAAAGTTGGAAATCCAGACATGCCCCCCCTGTCTTTCCTAATTGGTGGTGACCTTGGCGGGCCATCTAAACAAACACATTCGAGAAGCTTTGAGTTATGCAGAATCTTCCGGTTGGACGATCAAGAAGGCCGGCCCGCGAGCTCATGCGTGGGGAATCATCCATTGCCAACATGGACACCGAGACTGTCGTATGTCGATCTGGTCCACGCCTCGCAACCCAGAGAATCACGCCAAGGCGATTCGCCGCAGGGTGGACCGTTGTCCTGGGCCAACGCATTCCGATTCCTAAGGGGCTTGCGCCATGACTGAATATCACTTCCGCTTGATCCTGAGTGGACCATTGACGGGGCGGTTGTCCGATGAAGAATTGTTAGATGCTACCGATGCTCTGGGGGAAGCGGGGTGTGATGATTGCTCGATTTGTGGCCATGGCCGAGGATTGGAGTTGGAGTTTGATCGAGTCCATCAGTCATTGCAGGAGGCCATCGCTTCCGCGATTGATGACGTGGAAAGAGCGGGTTACGTCGTCGAATCTATCGAGATGGATCGGGAGGCTGTGCTTCCAATTCGATCCAGTTGACAATGAAAGGAAACCGAGAACATGAGCGCGAATCACATTTCAGAGAACGGGATGCAAATTTCCCGGCGTGAGGCGATGGGCCGGGGCCTCTGTGGGGCGACGGGGCTGATGCTGGCCGACCGTTTGGGTTCTGATGCCTTGGCGGACGCAAAGCAGCCGAGCAAAGCTCCGGCCAAAGTCAAGGCCAAGTCGGTCATTCAAGTCTTTTTGTGGGGCGGCATGTCGCACAACGACACGTGGGACCCGAAACCGGACTCCGGCCGTGAGTATATGGGGGAGTTCATGGATGTGGTCTCCACCAACGTGGCTGGGATCCAGCTCGGCGGGCTGTTCCCCGAACTGGCCAAGCAGGCCGACAAGTATTCCCTCATCCGCGGCATGACCCACGGCATCAACGGCCATGAAACAGCGGCCTACCTGATGCAGACCGGGCACAGGCGCGGTGAGAGGCTGGCTTATCCGAGCGTCGGGGCTGTGTTCTCGCTGTTCAAGAGTCCCGGATACAAGGGGATGATTCCGCCCTACGTGGTGCTGACGCGGGCACAGGGGCGGTTCTCCGAAGAAGGTTTTCTGGGGCCGAAGTTCAAACCCTTTGCCACGGGCGGCGACCCGAACGCGGCCCGGTTCGAGGTGGAAGGCGTCGTCGCCAGGGGCATCACCGACCTTCGGCAAGAAAGACGTCGCGAATTGCTCGACAAGATGAACACCATGGGCCACGCGATGGCGGCCAGTCCACAGTTGGCGGCTGCGGAGGACGCCAAGAAAGCGGCGTACGATTTGATCTTGGGCAAAGGCAAAGAGGTGTTCGATCTCTCGAAGGAGAAAAAGGAATTGAGAGATCGCTACGGCCGCCACACGTTCGGGCAGGAGTGTCTGGTGGCGCGGCAGTTGGTCGAGGCGGGTGTTCCCTACGTGGTCATCAACTACCCTGGTGGCTGGGACACGCACAGGAATCACTTCCAAACCATGCGTCGGCAGGCGCCGCAACTGGACCAGGGTCTGGCGGCGCTGATTGCGGATTTGAAGGATCGCGGCTCGCTGGAGAGCACGCTGGTCTGGTGTTGCGGCGAGTTTGGCAGAACGCCAAAGGTGAACTGGCAGCCGCCTTGGAATGGCGGTCGCAACCATTATGGCAAGGTCTTGACCGTGCTGGTCGCCGGCGGCGGATTCCAGGGAGGCCACGTGGTCGGCTCCTCGGATGCGAAAGCCGAAAACATCAAGGACCGGCCCGTGTATCCGGCGGACCTCCTCGGCAGCATCTATCAATTGGCCGGCATCGACGCCAACGCCAGGCTGCCCCATCCTTTGGGCTTTGACGCCCACGTGTTGCCCGCCGCATCGGAAGGCGCGAAGTCGGCGGGACTCTTGACGGAGATCATGTAGACAGTGGAGCGGCTCATGAGCAAGAATCTATGGGTTCCGATATTGGGGCTGGCCGGATTGCTGGCGATGGTTTCCTCGGCGCATGCGCAGCGCAGGCAGCGGGGACCGTACATAGGTTTTGTCTATCCCGCCGGCGGCCAGCAGGGCGCGACGTTCCAGATCAAACTGGGCGGACAGAATCTGGACGGTGTCAACAGTGTGCTTGTCTCGGGCACGGGCGTTCAAGCTAAGGTGGTCGAGTATTTCAGGAAAATGAACAACCAGGAAATGAGGTTGTTGAGGGAACAACTCAGAGAGTTGAAGCCGCGCTCGCGAGGAGGGCGAAGAACGAAGCAGGCGGCAAAGAAGGCGCCGAAACAGGCGCCGAAGCAGGACGAGGCGACGAAAAAGCTGATCGCGAGAATTGAGAGAAGAATTGCGGCATGGGTCAACAGGCCAGCCAACTCTTCGCTCGCCAGCCTTGTCTTTGTCGAGGTCACGATGGCTCCTGACGCGGAACCCGGTGTACGGGAACTGAGGCTGGTGACGCCGCGCGGAGCGTCCAACCCACTCGTGTTCCATGTCGGTCAAGTGCCAGAAGTCGCTCGGAAAGCGATGAAGACCAGTTACCGCCAAGTGCTCGGCAAGGAGTCTCTTTCCCTCCGCAAGAGACCGGAAGACGAGGTGGAGGTTCGCATCAGCGTGCCGTGCACCATGAACGGCCAGATCGCCTCCGGCGAGGTGAACCGGTATCGTTTCGAGGCGCGCAAGGGTCAACGGCTGGTGATCTCCGTCCATGCGCGGGAATTGATCCCGTATATCGCCGACGCCGTTCCCGGCTGGTTTCAGCCGGTGCTGACGCTTTACGACGCGGATGGGAAGGAGCTGGCGTTCAACGACGACTACCGTTTCAAGCCCGATCCAACTCTGTTCTATGAAGTGCCCAAAGACAACGAATATGTGCTTACCATTGCCGACGCCCTCTACCGCGGCCGCGAAGATTTCGTCTATCGCATTACCATCGGCGAACTGCCGTTTGTGACGAGCATCTTCCCGCTGGGCGCCCGTGTGGGCGCTCCGGTCAAGATCGAAATGAACGGCTGGAACCTTCAGAAGGCCAAGTTGACGCCGCCTCCAAAAGACGCAAAACCGGGAACCTATCTGATAGCCGCCTCTAAGCAGGGACTCGTTTCCAACCGCTTGCCGTTCGCTTTGGATACGCTGCCGGAATGTTTCGACAAAGAATCCAACAACGACCCGTCGCACGCACAGAAGGTGAAGCTGCCCATCATCGTCAACGGACGGTCGGATCGTCCGGGTGATTGGGACGTGTTTCAAGTCGAAGGCCGCGCCGGTGAAACGATCGTCGCGGAAGTTCATGCGCGCCGCCTCGATTCCCCGATGGACTCCATCCTCAAACTGACCGATGCGACCGGCAAACTGCTGGCGTTTAACGACGATCATCTAGACGTCGGATCGGGACTGAACACGCACCACGCCGATTCCTACCTCATGGTCAAGCTGCCTGCGGACGGAACGTATTACGTTCACCTGGGCGATACCGCGCGCAACGGCGGCCCAGAGTACGCTTACCGTCTGCGCATTAGCGCGCCGCGGCCCGATTTCGCGTTGCGCGTCGTGCCGCCCAGCATTGGGTTGCGCAGCAGGGCTGGCGGCGTCGTCACCGTCTATGCGATCCGCAAGGACGGGTTCGCCGGCCCCATCCAGTTCGGCTTGAAAGACTCGGCGGCGGGATTTTCGTTGGCTCGCGGCATTCTGCCGGCGACCCAGGACAAGGTGCGGCTCGCGGTGAGAACCGACCTGAGGGATACGAAGCAACCTGTCAACCTTTCCATCGAAGGCCGCGCGAAGATTCAGCAGCGGAAGGTCGCTCACGTCGCCGTGCCCGCGGAAGACAGGATGCAGGCCTTCTTGTGGCGGCATCTCGTCCCCGCAAAGGACCTGAAGGCCATGGTGTACGACCCGTCCTACACACCGCCGCCGAAACGCATCCCCGCACCGATCTCTGCCGAGACGAAATCCAAGATCGCCGAGAAACAGGGGGATCAGACGCGCAAGTTCACCAAGCGGCAAGTCGCCGGACGGTTGAGACAGCTCAAGCGCCTCTTCGAAGAGTGGCTGATCACAAACGATTTCTACAACCGGAAGGTCGCGGAATGCGAAGCCTCGCTTTGAGTCCACAGAATGGCTCGGCGCCGCTGAAGATCGCTTCCTCGTTGACGTAAGTCCTGACACGGCAAAAGTGGGCGGTACAGGATTTGAACCTGTGACTTCTACCGTGTGAAGGTAGCACTCTAGCCACTGAGTTAACCGCCCCCATGGTCGCACCGAGACGACCGGCGCCGACGCATGTCTTTTAGCGTTTTTTTGATTGGTCTTCAAGCGCACATCGCGGTCACGTAGTCCTGTGGTCCGTTTCACGAATGCTTGTCGGGACGTCATTCACCGTCGCGCTCCAGCCGTTTTGCCTCTTGGTAGAGATCTTCCATCTCACGCAAGCCCACATCGCGCACGTCGCGGCCCTGCTCGGCCAGTTTCTTTTCGACGTAGTTGAAACGGCGCTGGAACTTGCCGTTGCTGTTGCGCAGCGCTTCTTCGGGGCTGATCTTCCAGCGGCGGGCGATGTTGGCGATGACGAACAGAATGTCGCCCAGCTCGCTTTCGATACGGGCCTTCTGCTGCGGATCGGAGATCGGCTCGTCGGGTGACGGCTCCGCGTCGACCGTGGCCGGGATGTCGGGAATCTTGCCGTCAACGAAGAGCTCGTGCGCCAGTTCGTCGATCTCTTCGCGGAGTTTGTCGAACAGCATCGCGCGGTGTGGAAAGTCGTAGCCGACTCGCGCTGCGTTCTTCGTGATCCGAGCCGCCCGCGCCAGTTGCGGCAAGCCGGCCGGAATGCCGTCGAACACGGATGCGCGCTGCTTTTCTTGGCGTTTGGCGCGGTCCCAGTGACGAAAGACGTCGGCCGGCGTATCGGCTCTCGCATTGGCGAATACGTGCGGATGTCGGTTGATCATCTTGCGGGTCAGGCCCTCGACGACCTCCAGCAGGCTGAAACGTCCTTCATCCGCCCCGATCTGCGCGTCGAGCACCACCTGTAGCAGCAGATCGCCCAGTTCTTCGACGATGGCCGCGTCGTCGCCGGAGTCGATCGCTTCCAGCAGCTCGTAGGTTTCTTCCAGTGTAGAAGGTTTGATGGTCTCGAGCGTCTGCTGGCGATCCCACGGACAACCGTCGGGAGAACGTAGCTTCGCAACGGTTTCGCACAACCGCTGAAACGCCGGGCCTATCTGCTGCGGATCGGGCGGTCTACCCGGGGCCGGTTTGTCGGCCGATGATGATTGATGTTCCATTCGACGTGACTATACGGGGATTTGCTCAACAGGTCAAAGCGGGAGCAGACGATCGCCGGCCGGTCTGCGCAGTTTGTTTGGCCGGCGCCGGTCATAACCCAGTTCGATCGCCGGACACTGTTGGCCTCATCAGCCGCTTGCGGCTTAGCGGCTCAACAAACTCTTACCGCTGCTGACGGAGCCATCGTTCTGCAAACAACTTCCCGCCAGGCAGAGCAGGCCGATCATCGTCATAGTGGTTACAGCGGCTGAGAGGCGCATGGTTGTCCTCCGTATTTCGATTTCGTCTGACACAGCGTCACATGGATATGATAGAATCAATTGTCAATTGATAATTCGACGCGCTGATTCATTCTCGTCGTTTCGTCAATTTTCAATCGTCAATCGTCAATCGCCGAATGACTCATGACCGATCTTGCCACCCAACTCAGGCAGAAGCAGATCGCGCAGGCTGAAGAGCTGCTCTTTTCGGGGCCGGACAAGGCCGGGTTCGCCAAGGAGTTGTTCTTCGGCAATTTCCGGGCCGAGTCGATTATTCCGTATCCTTCGCCCTCGCCGGAAGAGCAGGCGGTCGGTGACGAGGCGGTTCGCGCCGTTCGCGATTTTTGTGAGCAACACGTTGACGCCGACGCGATCGACCGGCAGGCCGATATTCCGCCCGAGGTGATCCGCGGCTTGGGGGATCTGGGCGTGTTGGGAATGACCGTCTCGCCCCGGTTTGGCGGAAAAGGGTTCTCGGAGCAGAATTATTGCCGGGTGATGGAAGTCATCGGCGGGCACTGTGCGTCAACTGCGGTGTTTATCAACGCGCATCATTCCATCGGGTTGCGGGCCCTGGAACTGTTCGGCACCGACGCGCAGCAGGAACGCTGGATGCGGCCGCTGGCCAGCGGCGCTTCTATTGCCGCCTTTGCGCTGACCGAGCCGGAAGCTGGGTCCGACGCCGCCAACGTACAGACGCGGGCCGAACCTGCACCCGAGGGGGACGGCTTCATCCTGAACGGCGAGAAACGTTACATCACCAACGGTGCGCTGGCCGGCGTGTTGACCGTCATGGCTCGCACGCCGGATGAGAAGGACCCGGACGGCAAGATCACCGCGTTTCTGGTCACGCCGGACATGCCGGGGTTCGAAGTGGTCGAAGCCCGCATGGAGAAGGTCGGCATCCGCGGGACCGCGACGGCCCGACTGGCGTTTCACGAGATGTTTGTCCCGAGGGAGAACGTGCTCGGCGAAATCGGCAAGGGCCTGCAGATGGCGTTGACGGTTCTCAATTTCGGCCGCACGACCTTCGGAGCGAGCTGTACCGGGGCCGCCAAGTTCTGCCTGCAAAGAGCGGTTCAATGGGCCAACACGCGCCGGCAGTTCGGGCAGACCATCGGCGAGTTCGAGCTGGTCAAAGGGAAGATCGCCCACGCCGCGGCCAACGCGTTCGCCATGGAAAGCGCCACCTACCACACTGCCGCCGTCATCGACAGCGGGGCCGAAGACTATATGCTCGAGACGGCCATGTTGAAGCTCTTCGCCGCCGACGCGTTGTGGCGGATCGTTAACGACACGCTGCAGATTCACGGCGGGGCCGGCTTCTTCACCGACCAGCCGTTCGAGCGGATGATGCGCGACGCACGGCTGAACCTGATCGGCGAGGGGGCCAACGACGTACTCCGCTTGTTCATCGCGATGGTGGGCTTGCGCGGCATGGGCCTCGAACTGCAGCAAGTGGCGAAGAAGCCGTGGACGGCGGGCCGGCTGCTGCGTTCGCCGCCGCGGATTCCGGTCTTTCCGTCGAGCGACGCTCGTCGGGTGGTGCACCGTCGACTGAAGACCGCCGCCCGCATGCTGAGCCGACAGATCGCCCGATTCGCCCGCGCCGGCCGCAACGCGTTGATCCGCTACCGCGAAGATATTCTCGACCGGCAGTTGATCCAGGCCCGGCTGGGTGAGACGGCCACCGAGCTGTTCATGAGCAGTTGCGTCTACTCCCGGCTGAACGGGATTGCTTCGCAGGGGGACGGCGACGATGCGGCCTGCGGGCGGGACGTCGAGACCGGCTTGTTCTACATGCAAGCCGCCGACCGCCGGAACCGGCAGCGTCTCAAAGCGCTCCGCGCCGCCGGTGACGACGATCAGAACAAGACCGCCGACGCTTGGCTCAGCGGCCCGGCGACGCGCGACCGCTAACCCAAGTTCGCCAGTTGTTGACGTAACAGGCCGTTGAAAAATGCTAGTTGACAGGTGTGTTATTATATTGTCGTGATTGGC
>CAZGYE010000039.1:0-26170 GCA_964530165.1 uncultured Planctomycetaceae bacterium | reverse complement strand
GCCCCGCTGGGGCTCGGGGAGAATGGACTCGATCCCGGCCCCCAGGGCTCGCGCCCTGGGCGACCATCTCACGTCCTTTGGGGACTCAGAAGAGGCCTTCCAAACACGCTCTGAGGGAGTTGCCAGGAATGAATTGTTCGATTGTTTTGTAGCCGGATCGCACGTTCGAATCCGGAGGGCTGGTCGCTGAGACGAAAAAAACGCGTGAACCGGGGGGCCTGAAGGCTTGGTCCCCGCGATTCACGCGACCTGCGATGTTTCCGAGAAAATTGGGCGTGAACCGGGGAACCTGAAGGCTGGCCCCCCGGATTCACGTACCCTGCGATGTTGCTAATGGTTAGATCAGGTCCAAGAAGGACATGATGTTGTCAATCCATTCGAACCCTGCGGTGCTGGCGTTGATCGTGTTGTCTAGTGTCGGAGTATCGACTTCGACACCACCTGCGTCCATTCCAGTCACATCATCCGTGCCGTCGCCACTGGAGTAGGGGTCTGCCGTGTCACCGTCCGCTGTTCCATCTTCCTCATCATTGAGATCGTCGATGCCGTCGTTGCCCAACAGGGTGTCGGCCTGACCGACGCCTGCGGCTGCTGCAGCACCGGCGAGGGAGTCGTCCCCATCGCCACCGACGAGCAGATCGTTCCCGGCACCACCGAAGAGGGTATCATCTCCTTGACGACCGGAGATGCTGTCCTCACCGGCCCCGCCGTTGATCGAATCGGCGCCGCCCATTCCGTTGATGATGTCGTTGCCGTCACCGCCGTCGATGGTATCCCGACCGCCTTGGCCGGAGATGACGTCCTTGTCGGCACCGCCGTCGATGAGGTCCGAGCCACGGGCGCCGAAGATCGTATCGTCGCCGGCTTCACCCTTCAGCGTGTCCTTTCCACGGCCTCCGGAGATGCTGTCCGCGGCTCCGTCGCCTAGGATCGAGTCTCTGTGGTTGCCTCCTTGCAAGGTGTCGGCTCCGGTTCCACCGTTGATCGTATCGCGTCCGTCGCCGCCGCGGATGAAGTCATCGTCTGCTTCGACACCGGCGGCGCCACCCAACGAGTCGTCGCCGGTACCACCGAGGATCGTGTCGTTGCCTCCCCGGCCGATGATGGAGTCCTTACCCGCACCGCCGTCCATGCTGTCGGTGCCGGTATCGCTGACGGCGCCTCCCCCGTCTGTAAAGTCCTCATCCATGTCGTCGTTGCCGTTGCCGCCGCGGAGCGTGTCGTTGCCTCCCTGGCCGGCCATGCGGTCGGCACCGTCGTCGCCTCGCAGCGTGTCTTCCCCCGGACCGCCGAGGAGGGTGTCGGCGTCCTCGCCGCCTTCCAGACGGTCGTCTCCGCTTTCGCCTGCATCGTGTGTCAGGCCGTCACCTTTCAAGGTGTCCGTACCTTTCCCGCCCTGCAGCACATCGTCGTCGGCGTTGCCGACGAGACTATCGGCGCCGTCATCGCCGCGGAGCATGTCATCCCCGGAACCGCCGAACAGATCGTCGTCGTCGTTGCCTCCTTCCAGGGTGTCGTTGCCGACCCCACCGGTCATGGTGTCGTCGCCGTCGCCCCCCTGGGCAAACACGAGGATGTCTGCATTAGCGATTGCCGCGGCAGTAAACGTGTCGCCGCCGGTCCCGAGATCGACCGTCAACAACCGCAGCGACGGTTCCGTAGTCAAGGCGCCAACCGTGACCGTGTCGCCCAAGTTATCAGTTTTCATATCCAGGTGCTCGACCAGCTCCGCGGTCGCGATAGTGGGCCCCGCTGCGTCGGTGACGGTCAGTTCCCCGGTGCCAGTGACGCCCACGGTGAGGACATCGACACCGCCGGCCGCCATGCTCACCTCCAGTGTGTCAAAACTGGCACCGCCGTCGATGCTGTCGACGCCGTCGGGAGTTCCCGCCCACTGGATGACGTCGTTGCCGACGTGGCGTGTGGAGTCAAAGTCCGTGTGAGCCGGGTCGATGTCGCCGAACACGCTGTCAGCGCCCGCGCCACCCTTGAGCGTGTCGTTCCCCTGGCCGCCGTGCATGGTGTCGTCGCCGGCGTCTCCCACCAGGCTGTCGTCGTCTGTGGTCGAGAACGTATCAGCGGGGTGGCTGCCGAACATCAGGTCCGCGTCGGCGCCGCCGATGAGCGTGTCGTCGCCGCGGCCGCCGTAGATTGTGTCGGCCCCGTCCGCCGTGCCGTCTCCATCCAACAGGTCGTTGCCGGCTCCCCCGTAGAGGACGTCATCGCCGGCGCCGCCGTAGAGCGAATCGGCGCCGAACTGGACCAGATCGATGTCGCTGGGATCGTTGATGGTCAACGTGGCGGGGTCGACAGTTCCGGGCCCCACGCCGGCGATGATCTCGCCGACAGTCTTGTCAAAGAACGTATCGCCGACGTCGTCCCCCAACAGGACGTCGCCGTCCGGAGACGTTTCGGCGCCGCCTTGGAGTCGATCGCCGAGCGCCGTCCCCCGGCGCGGATAGGTGTTGCGGCCGTCAACGGGATCGCCGTTGGCGCCGCCCATCAACAGGTCCTCACCCGCGGCACCGGTCAGCTTATCTTCGCCAGCGCCGCCGATCAGCACGTTGTCATCCGTGGAAGCGTCGGCCGAGCCGGCCAAGAGTCTGTCGTTTCCATTGTTGCCGATCAGCGTGTCCTTGCCCGCTTGGCCGTCCATGGTGTCTCCGTCGTGCTGGATGCGGAATTGCGTGGTCAACAGATCGAACTGTGTCGCCAGCGGCGTCTCGCTGGCGCCTGCGGTGGAGTTGTCGGCCCACACGGCGTTCAAGCGGCCGCCCTCAAACGCGAGACCGACATAGTCACCGTAGTTGACGTCGGCCATGTTGGTCACGTCGTTGGCGTTGGAGGGGTGCTGGTTGTCGTCGCTGGCGTCGGTGAGCGTCCCCTGGTGCTCAAAATCGCCGACCCGGAAATTGGGCGCAAAGGTTGACCCGGCATCGATGCTGACGGTCCCGTAGAGCTGGGCGTCGTCGTTGCCGCTGTCTTCGTCGGGACCTTCCAAGGCTTGAATGTCGTTGCTGTTGCCGGGTTGACCGTTGTTGCCCACGTCGTTGCGGGCATCGTACCAACTGACGGCGACGACCCCAGTGGTCTGGTCCACCTCCACATTCGGCATGAACTGGCTGCGCGTCTCGCCGAACACATCGGCGTCCTTGGCGTTGCCGTCGCCGTCCTTGTCGTCCCCAAAATCATCGTGGACGACTTTCGGCGCCGGCCAAGAGACGGTGGGATCCTTGTCGAAAGCCCCATCGTTGGGATCGGGAACCAGATCCTCCAAGTCGGCGGTAGTCACCAGCACGACGTCCGTATCGCGGAACTTGCCCGTAGTGGCGTTCGTCGTTTCGTTTTCGGTCGTGTCTGTCGCGGCAGTCGGATCGTCGGCTTCCACAGTGTAAGCAAGATAGATGCGGCCGTTGGTCGCGGTCTGACCGCTGCGGTCCCAGGCGATCGAGGGCGCGGCGTTGATGCCTCCCGGCGCCGCCGGGATGGCGTCGTTGGTGCCCACGTTGGTCGTGGGGGCGGTGGCGTCAGCCGGGTGCCGCACCGGTTGCGGAGCGGCCCAGCCGTTACCACTCGTATCGGCCAAGCCGGCCGGGTTCACCACGACGTTGATCATGGTCGGCCCTTCAACGTCGGCGCCTTCTTCCTGATAGACGGCAATCACCGAACCTTGGGGACCGACGGCCACGTCCGGAAACCGGCCGCTACCGGTACCGCCGATGACTCCCTGCTGATCCGCGGTCGAGGAAACGTTGGCGGATCCCAAAGCGGTCGCGGACAAGGCGGCAAACTCGACTTGGGAGCTGTCTTCCCAAAGGATCCAGGCGGAACTGTTCGCGCCCAGCGCTCCCGGACCGGTCGCCACCACTGGGTTCATCGCTCCGTCCGTGGGATCCACGCTCGGATCCAGGTCGTTGATGAACACGGCGCCAACGGCACCGGCACTATCCACAAAGTTGTCGCCGGCGTCGGCGCTGTAGGCGAGATCGATATTCCCACCGGCATCCCGGAAGACCACGTAGAGGTTGCCGAAGGCGTCAAACGCCGCACTGGGATCACTGCCGACGCCAATGGCCGTTCTGTCGGTCGGATCAACCCAAGTCGCCCCGCCGTCGGTGCTCCTGCGGACCACCAGGGTTCCGGTCGTATCTTCTGAGACCATCACCACCGTGTCCGGGCTGGTGGGATCGATGGCGATGGCAGGATTGAATTCAGAGTCAGTCGTGCTGGCGTCGGTGACCAGGTTCACATCGCCTGCCGAACCAGCCAGCGGTTCCGCGTTGGCTGCATCCCAGCTCACCACGTCGACGAGCACATTCTCGTCCGCCTCGCCGGGCGCGAGACTTTGCAGCCGGTCGTCACCAGTTCCACCCACGAGCGAGTCGGCCCCGTCGCCGCCCATCAGGGCGTCATTACCGGCCCCGCCGTCGAGCGTGTCGTCGCCGGCCCCGCCATTGAGCAGGTCCGCGTTCTCGCCACCCAAAAGCGTATCGCTGCCGGCCCCGCCGAACATTTGGTCCTCGCCGTTGCCGCCGCTCAACGAGTCGTCGCCGTCGCCGCCGCTGAGCGTGTCGCGGCCGGAATTGCCCTGTATGGTATCGGCGCCGGCACCACCGGCGAGAGCATCCCGTCCGCTGTTGCCGCGGATGTTGTCGTCATCGGCCCCGCCGTCGACGACGTCGTTGCCCGAGCCGCCATTGATCTCATCATCCCCCGCATCGCCGTTGATCACGTCGGCGCCGGCTTCGCCTTGGAGTGTATCGTCACCGCCCCCACCCTCGATGGTGTCCTCGCCGTCCCCGCCCTGAATGCTGTCGTCGAATGGGCTGCCGACGATGCTATCGGCCTGTTCCCCGCCGTCGGCGGACACGCTCGTGATGGCTGAGAAATTGTTCGGGGCGGTGTTCACGCCGGAAAGGTCGATCGTATTGAGACCGATGTTGCCGGTCACCTCGATCTCCTCGACCTCATTGGCCCGTGCAGCGACTGTGTCGGGCCCGAGGAAGATGAGCGAATTGTCGCCGATGTCTTGTGTGAGGTTCGGATCGACCGTGATCGTGTACGTGGTGCTCAACGGGTCGAACGGATTCTCGTTGGTGATGATCTGGACGACCCCGGTGGCGCTCTGGGTGATCTGAATCGAGTCATCACTGACATTGCTGCCGACATCCATGTTGTTTGTGGTGATCACCAGTCTTTCCGTGACGGCAGGGTCGGTTAGGTCGGCGCGGTACGAAATGTTAACGCTCAACAACGTCCGGTCTTCGAGCATTTCCACCTGCGATGGGAGCGCTTCCGGCAGTTTTTTCCGCCGTGATGCCGCGCGGGCCCGCCGCCGCGAATCCGAACTCAGGGTCGATTTCACACTACGCAGCCAAGAAGTCATCAACATCGTACTGTCCTCTCTCTTTCAAAAAGGGTTTGAGCTCTAAACACTCAAGGAAAATTTGTTTGCATGTTCACAAACACGCTTCAACTGACTTCGCCTGGATTCCACTGTTTTGGCTTCCGTCTCGTTTTCAGGTACTCCGCATTTGTTTCGGGTTCTCTCATAGCCCATAAGTAAATCAAAGGCTCCCAGATACACAATGATTCTCAGGAGCCAAAAAGGGTTCAGCGGATACAGTGCCGACGGGTCAATGTATCCATAGCTCCGGTGAGTCACTGCGACCTAGATCGTCCGGCAAGCGGATTCGATAACCATCTACGGCAACACCAGTTACGAGCAGGGCTGTATGTGCTGAGGTCTAGATCCTGCATCGAACTAGCCGCGGCTGCGAAAAAAACTTTGAATTCGGCAGAAATTTTTGGACGCGTGAGCGGGATTCTGATCAGGAGTGGTGTTCAAGACAGACCGCGAACTATGTGGAAGAGCTATCCGATCCGGCCCAGGCTGCAAGAATTTACTGATGCCTCATTTTGCGGAAGAGGCTGACGGAATTCTGCCGATCCTGAATCCAGCGGCTCTCCACCACTGGGCAGTGGAAAGCCGAAAG
The DNA here is from genome assembly GCA_964530165.1 of uncultured Planctomycetaceae bacterium. GTDB lineage: Bacteria > Planctomycetota > Planctomycetia > Planctomycetales > Planctomycetaceae > CAZGYE01. The sequence goes on along the minus strand of CAZGYE010000039.1, from coordinate 20,174 downwards.
ACAGGTGAACCATCCTTGGCGGTGTTGGATCACGGCTTCGTCCTTGCTCAAGACGAAATGATGGGTTCCCTTCTCCGCCGGTGGGGCCGTGAGCGAGCCTTCCTGCCCGTAGAGGATGAAGGCGACGGCATCCGCCCAACGCACTGACAACGCGAATCTTGCCGGCCGACACTCATGGTCCGGATCAACACCTTCTACCGCGTCCTGGCCGTAACTTGCGAGTTCGCTTTTTCCAGAACGCTCTTGATGGTCACCGGTTTGCCGCCTTGGCGCTTGCTCTCGTCGGCGGCCTCCATGAATGCAAAGATCTCGATCGTCTCCTCAGCGCTGACCGGCGGTTTGCCCGTTTTGAAGAACTTGGCAACCTCGGCGACCAAGTGATCGTAACCGCCGGAGCGGCTTGCCGTCACAATTCCTTTGTCGCTGAACACGGTGGCGCCGTAACCTTTTTTTCCGTCGCGGATGCCTCGAAAAGTACCGATTCGGCCGTCGCTCCAGACACCGGCGACCAGCTCGGTCCCGTCGGTCTGCACGCGGGTCACCGACACGCACCCGGTCCCCATAATCGTAAAGAGCATCTCGACGCCGTGCACGCCGTACCAGAAAAGGTCCGGATGATGCTCCTCCAGCGAGCAGGGGCTATAGACCGCGCAGCCGCGTATGTTGCCGATCTTCTGGCTGTCCCGCATTGCCTGGATGTCGGGGCTGAAGCGAAGCGACGAGCTGGAAAAACAAGGGACGCCGGCCTGCTTGGCCAGACGAAAGATCTCGACCGCGTCGGCCAGGCTGCCGGCCACCGGCTTGTCGATGAAGACGGGTTTTCCCGCCTTGAGCACCGGCTTGACCTGTTCGAGGTGAGGCCGGCCGTCGACGCTCTCCAGCAGCACGGCGTCCACCTTCTCCAAGAGCGCCGGAATCGAATCGACAATCTCCACACCAAACTTGTCCCGGAGCATGTTTGTGAAACCCTCCACACGAGTCGCACTAGCCGGGACGTCGGGGCTGCCGCCGGGGAAGCCCGCGACGACCTTCAAGTCTGCCAAGTCACCCTCGGCTTTGGGATCGTTGATCAAACGAGTGAAAGCCGGCACATGAGAAGTGTCCAAGCCAATGATTCCCACACGAATCAGCTTCGACTTCGCATCCTCGGCGGCGGCTACTCCGGTGACGGCAAAACCAGCGTACGCCACCAACAGGGTGTGAATCAGATGTCGCAACATGGGGGAGACTCCTTGGGGGCTGTAGAGGGACAACGTTGCCATGTCGTGCGTGAGGTTCCGTCCTGATTCAGAACGTAACCCCCACCGATCGCTTTTTCAAGGACCGGACGCCGACAGGCTCGGCCGGCGGACGAGAGAGCGTGTTGGAACCCGGATTATTCACAGAGCCCCAAACCGACGATTGATCGTCGCCGGTCACAGCCTGCATCACAACGGCGACGGCAAGCCGTCGGTTTGGGATGAGTCACGTGCATTCACATGGCCTCTGTGAGTAATCCGGGTTGAAATGAGTCGCATTCGTGACGATTCGGCGGTTCACAAAGCCGTTGGAGGCCGTAGAATGATCACATGGGAACCGGCGTCCGCATGACACTGTTCGCAGTCGTGCTGATGGCGCTGCTTTTGGCGTGGCTCGCCTCAGCACGACTCCACGACGATGGCCACTTTTCAGAGGGGCCGCTTGCGGACGGGAAAAGCCTCTCCCGTCCCGCGCTGCCGTCCGGTGTTGCTGTTCCGGAGCAAGAACCTGCCCGGGAGCAAGAACCTGTTGTGGCACAGAAGCCGGCAGCCCAGCAGTCGGTGCGAATCAGCGACCCCGCCGCTGAGGAGCGTGCCACGCAAATGCGGCTGCAGATGGTCGAGCGGCAGCTTCGCAGCCGTGACATCACCAATCGGCGAGTCCTGGGCGTGATGGGTCGCGTACCGCGGCACCGTTTCGTGCCGGAGGCCCTTCGTCACCAGGCCTACGCAGACCATCCGCTGCCGATTGGCCATCGCCAGACGATCTCGCAACCGTATATCGTGGCCCTGATGACGCAGCTCGCGCAGCCGAAGGCGAATTCCCGCGCGCTGGACGTGGGAACTGGTTCCGGTTACCAGGCGGCCGTGCTCGCGAAATTGGTCAAGACGGTCTACAGCATCGAGATTGTCCGCCCCCTTGCCGACGAAGCCGGCAGCCGACTCAAGTCTCTTGGATACGACAACGTCGAAGTCCGCTGCGGCGATGGGTATCGCGGCTGGCCGGAACATGCGCCGTTCGACGTCATGATCGTCGCGGCAGCTCCGGATCACGTTCCCGGGCCGCTCGTCGAGCAGTTAGCTCCGGGGGGCCGGTTGGTGATCCCAGTTGGTTCGGCTGGAAAATATTTTCGTTCCCAGAGCCTGCTCGTCATCGAGAAGCAGGCGGACGGAAGCATCCGCAAACAGAACGTCGCCAGTGTGGCATTCGTTCCCATGACCGGCGAGGCTGAAACAAGGGACAAGTAGGTCCGTCTCGGCTGCAGCAAGCTGACGGACCGCCTGCACGAACTCGGCATCAATGTACATCAGGTCGACGGCGACCAGCGCCGAGCGGTTTTTGCCGTCATCGACCACCAGCGCCGTTGCCGTGAGGTCCGGCGCGAACGCGCTGCCAAGTTCGCTGCAGGTAGTCACCGAAACCGGCAAGCTCAACGCCCCACGGTGGAGTCAGAGAGACTCTCCAGGCGCCAACGGAAAACGACACAGTGAATCTCCTTGTCCATCATATCCGGGTCATTTTGCATGAAAGCCCACGGGTGGCAACCCGTGGGTCCCGCCGGTTGCCACCGCGGGCTTTTTCAACTCAGCCGGGGCGACCACCCAGCGCACGCACATCGAAGTCACGGGCGGTGTGGTAGCAGGCCAGGATGTTTTCTATGGACGTATCGGGTTGAATGTTGTTCGACGGCAGCAACACCAAACCGCCGTTGTAACCACATTGGCGGATCAACGCATCGACCTCTCGGCGAACGTCGTCTGCCGAGCCGAACGGCAGCGTGCGCTGGATGCTGATGCATCCATGCAGCGTGATCCGGTCGCCCCAACGTTGCTTCACTTCGACGGGGTCCATGCACTCGGGCTGGATGGGGTTGATCACGTTGAAGCCGATTTCGATCAGGTCGTCCATCAGGTCGGTCAGTTTGCCGTCGCTGTGGATGAACAGGACGAGGTCCGGTTTGACCGCCCGGGCAGCGGCGATCAGTTCGGCCATGCGCGGCTTGTCAAACCGCCGCCACAAGTCGGGTCCCATGATGATCCGGTCCTGCATGGCAATGTCGCCGACGACCCGGATCATGTCCACGTCCGCGCGGGCCATCCGTAAAGCCATTTCCGTGTACAGCGCGTAAAGCGAATCGTAGACCGCCTCCAGCACGTCGACGTTGGCCAGGTAGTCCATCAGGGCGTTTTGATAACCACGCAGGTTCCACAATCGCCGGAACGGATTCTCAAGGTTGGCGAAGACGAACATCTCGTTCGCTTTCGACGCCGCCACTTGCCGGGCATAGTCGTCGGGTTCGCTGATCTCGACGGCAGTCAAGATCTCGAAACGCTCGATGTCGGCAACCGTTTGAGCGTCTTCGAGCGGACCGCTGAGCCACTCGCGATAACGGCCGTCGTCGCCCATGCGAAAGCAAGCGCCCCAGACGTCTTCGAAGGTCCGTTCATCAAGCCACCTCGCTGGCTCTCCCGATGCGGATCCGAACTGGGGGACGATCTGCTTGTCGGGGTCCGTCGGGACGAGCTGCGGACTCAAGTCGACCCAGCCTTCGATTCCCAGCCCGTCGAGAATGACCGACCAGTCGTCGGTCTGGTAGTGTTGTTTCAGCGACTCGACCACCTCGGGATGGAACCAGCCATCCGTCGGTGTGCGATCGGGCGGCTCATGGTTCAACGCAGCCAGAATGCGTTCGCGCGGGGTCATGATCTTCTTGTCTCCAGGGACGTTGGGAATGTCCGTTCTTGTCAATCTTTGCTGCACCAGATTATACTTAACAGACTTGACAGTCGTTGACTTGTTTTAACTGCCAGCGAGTCTTAAGCCAAGGCAACCGCGGCTGTGCCGCATGGAGAGTGAGCGTCATGAACCGTCTTGACAACCGACAATCCTTCGGCCGTGTGCATGCAATCATGGGAACGATCAGCCTGGTGTGGTGCTTGGCGGCAGCGGCAGTGGCCGCCGATCCGCTCATCCGCTCCGACATGGCCAATGCCGTCGCGTTCCCGACGCAGCAGGCCAGGTTCGTCCGCTTTGTGATCCATGCCAGCTCCGCCAGCCAGCCGTGCATCGACGAGCTGGAAGTCTACGCTCCCGACGGCAAACGCAACCTTGCGCTGGCCAAACATCAGGCCAAGGCGACGGCCTCTTCTTGTCTGGCCGGTCATCGTCAGCACACGATCGAGCATCTCAACGACGGCCGCTACGGCAACGAGTACAGTTGGATCGCCGCGGGAGCGTCCGACGAGTGGGCCCAAATCGAATTGCCGAAAGCCACCGAAGTCTCGAAAGTGGTCTTCTCGCGGGACCGCATGCGACAGTACGCCGATCGCGTGCCGATCGAATTTGAAGTTCGGCTGTCGATGGATGGAAAGACATGGAACACGGTCAAGAAGGTCGCCAGCAAAGCGGCCCCGGTTGTGCTCCGCCGCGGACCGGTCGGGTTTGCGGGCTACGTGCCCAATCCACCGCCCCCGCCGAAGCGGACCCGGCAAGGCGTGCTCGTCACCCTGACCGAACCCCGTGACGTGAAGGTCCCCAGCCGGGATGAAGCGGGCTTTTCGAATCTGGCGCTCGGTTCCGACGCCAAGCCGGCGGCGTCGAGCCTACTGCCCGGTTACCCCATCCACCAAATCGCGCACCTTAACGACGGTCTTGCCGGAAACGACCATAGCTGGATTGCCAAGTCCGACCCGTCGTGGGCGGAGATCGATCTGGGCGACGTCTACTGGGTCTACAACGTGGCCATCGGCAGCGACAGATCGGGCCAATACCGCGACCGCGCCGCCACGAAGTTTTCCATCCTCACCGCCGTCGAATACAACCGGCAAACCGCGGCCGCGACTTGGACGACGGCCTACAAACAGACGAACGGGACACCGGTGCGGGACCGAACAGAGTTCAAGTTCAAGCCGGTCCAAGCCCGTTGGGTGCGAGTGGCCGTCGACGCAAACGATGGGAGCACCGTCCGTATCGACGAGATGGAGGTCTTTGGACAAAAAGATCCAATCCCCCTGGAGAAAATCGGTCCTTTGTCGAAACCTGAGCCTGCCAAAACCAGTTTTGCGCAAACAGAGTCCGAGTACCGGGAACAATTGCGTTACGCGCTGCTCGGCGAGGAGCACGCCTGGTTGAAGACCTACGGCCGGGCCGACCTGAGTTCGCGCCTCGTGCCGTACAACGGCCGCGTCAAGCAGTATCCTCGTCACGTCGCCGACGACACCCTGCCGCTGCCGCCGTTGGCCGGGGTGCCGAAACTCGACGGCCGCCTGGACGATGCCTGTTGGAGCGGCGCATCTCGCGGCGTGGTGCGAGTTGCTCATCCTTATGATTTCGAGTCTGGTCCGCTGGTCGAGACGGCAGTGACGGCCGGCCACAGGGACGGGTCTCTCTACTTGGCCATCGAGACCAATCGCCTGCTGAGCAGCCACGTCGCGGTCGTTTCCCGCGCCGACGGCGACGGCATCGGCGTGCTGGCCCTGGCCAAGACAGGGTTTGTGTTCAACACCTACGAAGCGAAGGGGAAGTTGAAAAAATCGACGCTCGTCGAAGGCGCGGCTGACGAGTCGCTGACCCGCTTCGAGGTCCGCCTGCCTCTGGAACTGTTTCCCGATTGCCAGAAACAGGGGCTGCGCATCGGTCTGGGCATGGGGGGCAAACACACTAAAGCGCACGGCCGCGCGGTGAACTTCGTTTTCTCTCCTCTTTCCATTGCCGAGCTTCCGCCGTGCGTGAATCGCACTTTTCGCGTGCGGTTGACCGCCGCGCCGGGTAACGGAGCCGTTAAGGTGTTGGGTAACGCGGCGGGACTTGAAGGTGGACTCACCCTGACGCCAGGCCAATCGAAAGTGATCTCCATCCGGGGCCAGGGACCCATCGGACCAGAGCATCAACTCACGGTCGAACGGGAAACCGGCGAGGTTTACACGCTGAACCTGTTTCGCTACGACCCGCTGGAGCGGACGCTGGCCTTGATGGAAGAAATGGTGGACCGATTCTCGGCCAAAGGCCGCGACGTTGCTCATGAACGTCGTCAACTGGCAGAGCTGCGGAAACGGCAAGACGAGTTGCTGACCTCTCCGGAGCCCGATCCGGCGGCCGAGCGGCAGGCGTTCTTCGACGCCCGGCTCGCCAAACGATTGTTGTTTTTCCGCGAGCCTGATCTGCAGGCAATCGAGAACCTTCTGTTCGTGAAACGCCACGCCTTCGAACCGTCGCACAACTACAGCGTGCTGTTGGATTCCCGTTATCGGCCCGGCGGGGGCGTCTATGTGCTGCATGTTCCCCGACGCGATGGGCGCTTCGAACCCGGGCGGGCCAAATTGACTCGGCTGTTCGACTCCGGGGGCGGAATCTCGCGAAACCCGATGGCCAACTTCGATCTCTCCAAGGTCTACTTCGGCTACCGCCCGTCAGTGGACGGCTACTTTCACATCATGGTGATGAACCCCCACGGCAGCGGTCTGAAACGAATCACCGATGGGCCGTTTCACGACTACTGGCCGTGTCCGCTGCCCGACGGCGGCCTGGCATTCATCACCACCCGCTGCCGGGCCCGTTTCCTCTGCTGGCGCCCGCAGGCGGCCGTGCTGTTCCGCATGGACGCCGACGGAAACAACATCCGGCCCCTCTCGTTTGCCAACCTCACCGAATGGGGGCCTTCGGTCATGAGCGACGGGCGGATTATCTGGCAGCGGTCGGAATACATCGACAAAGGTGCCGACTTCGGTCACACCCTGTGGGCGATCCGTCCGGACGGCACCAAGCCTGAATTGGTGTTCGGCAACGACATCATTCAGCCCAACGGCTACGCCAACGGCCGCGAAGTGCCGGGCGCCGGCGAGTTCCTCTGCACGTTGATCTCGCACTTCGGCGACCTCAACGGTCCGTTGGCACTGTTGGATCCCTCCCAGGGGCGATTCAACCCCAAGGCCATCACCACGCTGACGCCTGAGGTCCCCTGGCCGGGAATGTGGCCCAGGGAGGAGTGCTTCCGCGACCCGCTGCCGCTGGCCCGCGACTATTTCCTTTGCTCTCACGCGCCGCGGGACCAGTTCGGGCTGTACGTGATCGACCGCTTCGGGAACCGAGAAATTCTCTACCTCGACACGAAAATCGGCAGCATGTGCCCGACGCCCTTCCGTGTGCAACCGAGACCGCCTGCACTGCCCAGTGTGGTCAAACCCAGCCTGGATCGTGGTGAGTTCGTCCTCGCGGACGTTTACCGGGGCATTTCGCACCGTGTCGAGCGGGGCCGGGTCAAGTACCTGCGGGTCTGCCAGGAGGTCAGGGCCGGTTTGGAGCAATTGCCCGACGGCAGTTACCGCCGCGACCATCCCAGCTTCCAGGACTGGTACGCCACGCCGGTCCACAAGGTCAGCGGGCCTTATGGCTGGCCCTCCTACGTGGCCAAAGCGTCGCTGGGGATTGTACCGGTGGAAGAGGACGGTTCGGCGAGGTTCACCGCGCCGGCGGGCAGGGTTCTCTACTTCGAGGCCCTGGACAAGGACTTCAACGAGCTGCAGAGAATGCGCAGCGTGGTGCAACTCCAACCGGGCGAGAAGCGGAGCTGCATCGGTTGTCACGAGGGCCGCAACACGGCGGTTCCGTCCCGTCCGCCGCTCGCTTTGGGACGCCCTCCCACCAAACTGGAGCCGCCGCCCTGGGGTGCCGAACCGTTTGCCTACGAAAAGGTCGTTCAACCAGTGTGGAACCGCCACTGCATCGACTGCCACGACGCTGCCGACAAACGGAAGCTCGATTTCACGGCCACGCTGGACCGCGACAAAGTGCCCGCTTCGTATCGAACGCTGATCTCGCAGGGCTGGGTCCACTATCTCGACTGCGGCTATAACTCCGGAGGGACCGAGAAGCGACAGGCACTCAGCTTTGGCACCCTCAAGAGCAAGCTGTGGCAGGTGCTGGATCGCGGTCACTACGGCGTGAAACTCACCCGCGAGGAGAAACGCCGCGTCAAATGTTGGACTGACCTGAACTGCCCCCTGTGGCCCGACTACATCCTGCGCGACAAGAGACCGAACATCGCACCGAAGCTTGCCGACAAGAGATAGAACCGCCGCTCGCAATCATGCCACATTTGCGATCAGGTTGAGAGCGGCATCAGTTTCTTACGGCCGATTTTTGGCCGAGAGGCGACTCGTACCACACGACGTTCTTGCTTCCTCGGCCGGCGATGAGCAGGTCGAGGTCGCCGTCGCGGTCCATGTCGACGGCGCGGATGTCGTAAGCCTCCTGGTTCCGGCCGACCAGGTGCGTTTGGAAGTCGCCTCGGCCGTCGTTCTCGAACCAAACGGCCAGCTTGTCCCCGTAGGCACACGTGGCCGCGTCGACGTCGCCGTCGGCGTCGAGATCGGTCACCACAAGGCAGTGCGGGTTGGCCAGCGTGGGATGTATGACGTGCTCTTTCCAGTGGGGCGCTTCGAACCAGACGACGCCCCGCCCATGGCCGCGGGAGGCGATGAAGTCGACCTGGCCGTCGCCGTTGACGTCAACCGGGTGGATGTTGGTCGCGCCGGGTTGCTGGTCGGAGATGAGGTGTTTGGTCCAGACTTTTCGCGGGTCCGCGGGGGCTTCCCACCAGGCGAACCAGTCGCCGGTTCCGGGAACGGCCGTCGGGCCGCCTTTGGCGCCGATGGCCGCATCGGGCCGGCCGTTGCCGTTGACGTCGCCGAAGCCCATGTAATGCGACAATCCGGGTGCGTCGCCTTTGGCAAAGATGGTGCGTTCCCATCGTTCGGCAGTGCGTGGCTCTTTCGGGATGCGGAACCAGGCGAGCGAGTTGGGAAACGGCCTGTTCGGTCCGTCTTTCTTGGGCGGCTGTGCACTGTTGGCCAGCAGGTCGAGCCGGCCGTCACCGTCGACATCGCCGGTCAACAGGCCATGAATGCCGTCGACCTGGTCGTCTACCAGGTGATACGTCCACGGCCCGGAGAGCGGTTTGTCGGGCCGTTCGAGCCAGAAAATCAAGCCGGGTGAATAGCAAGCCCCGACGAAATCTGGATCGCCGTCCCCGTCGACGTCCATCACCTCGCTGTGGATGCAGTTGTGGCGGGGGTTGGCGGCGAGCGTCGCCGACTTCCAGTCGGGAGCGACGAACAACAGCGTCTTTCCGTCCATGTTGCTGACGACGTCAGGCAGGCCGTCACCGGTGAAGTCGGCGGCGACGGCGGTGACGTTGTGAATTCCTTCGTAGATGACGTGCTTCTTCCACCCGGTCGTCGCCGGCGATGCCTTGCCGGCGACTGCACTGCCGCCGTGCACAGCCGGCGTCGCCAGAATGAACAACAGGAAGAACGCCAGTGGGCGAGGAAAGCAATTGCGATCGTGCATGGTCAAGCTCCTCTGTGAACCAGTTTCTCGACGACGGCATTCGGCCCGAGCCCCTCGTCGTCGAGTGTCAGTCTGCCGATGGCAGCAGCTTGGTAAACGCGGCGCAGCGGCTTCAACTCTTTCGGCGAGACGCCCCGGGTGCCGGCGACGGTGAGCTCTGCCGGCGCGGTCAACGCCCCCAGGCCGCCGATCCCGCCGTACTTCAAGGCGCCCGGCAGGAACAGAGGATCTGCTGCGTCGTGGACGTTCTCAAAACCGCTGCCGGCGAGATCGACGATCGTGCGGCCAACCCGGTCGCCGGCCAGCCCGCGGGCCAGCAGCGTCCAGCGGCCTGCTCTGCCGGTCCCGACCAGATGCAGCGGCTTTGCCCCGTCGTCCAACAACTTGCGGATGACCGTCAAGACGTCGCGGACGCGGTTCGACAGCACAGGACGGTTATAACCAAACGTGTATCCATGATATTTCTCGTCGACGGCGGGCAGTTGAGCTTGCTGGCCTTGGGGAACGAATTCGCCGGTCAGAAACACATCGGCGGACGCGACCGAAATGCCGGCATCCAGCAGCTTTTGGACCGCGGCGGTCGGGCGTCCGTTTTCGCCGAACAGATGCGACTTGCCGGCCTCGTCGATCCAGAGCACAACACTCCCATTCGGCTTGTTCGGCTGGATCACCACGAACGGAATTTGCTCCTGGGAACTGCGTCCGAGAAGCCCTTTCTTCAGCGTGAGACTCGTACCGAGCCGAGTCGTACCGAGCCGAGTCGTCGTGACGTTCGTCTGCGTGAGGGCTGTGGTTGGCAGGCCGGTATCCAACATCACCCGGGCCGCAGCGCCCACGATGCGCTTGTACTCGGCAACATCGTCCGGCGAGGCCGGCAGCAGATCGGCAAACTGCTTCCGCGCCACGTCGGTGAGATACTCGCGCAGCTCGGCGGCCGATTTCGCATCCTTCGGCAGCGGATGTTCTGCGTCGAACACGCTCAACTCAGCCGGCGGAATCGGCTGGAAGTCCTGCTCAGCGATCGGTCCTTCGTGACCCAGCTTCAAGTGTGTGTTGAACCAGTCATACATCATCTCTCGCGAGACCTGATTGTAATTGTGCTTGAACTGCGGGCGCGCCTTGGCGTGAACGAAGTCGGCCTTGCCGTAGAACGAATACACCTGCCGAAGTTCCGGCAGGCCTTTGGTTTCGATGTCGACGGTCCAGTCGTCGGCGCCGCTGAGCGCCATCGGTCTGGGCGCAAACAGGGCGGCGATCGCAATGTTGTTGATGCCAATTCGCAGATAAGAGGCGTTCTCGCAGACGCAGCCGCCCTGCATGTTCGTAGAGACCATGACCGCCGGAAACGCGGCCGCCGGACGGGGATCGACGGCGCACAGCATGAAGGTCTGCGTTCCGCCTCCGCTGGCGCCCGTGACGCCGACCCGGCTCGCATCGACCTCGGGCAGCGACAGCAGAAAATCGAGCGCACGGATCGAATTCCAGGTCTGCAGACCCATAAAGTTCTGCAGTCTCAGCCCGGCCAGCGCGTCGGTGAAACCGGTCCCATGCGCGATCTGCCGGCTGTCGGCGTAACCGACCATGTCGTAATGGAACACGATGCATCCCAGCCGCGCTAATTGGACCATGCGGGCCTGCAGTGGATAACGGGCGCCGGACAGGTGCTTCTCGGCTCCCGCCTCGATCTGCCGTTTCGGATTCCGCTGGCCCCCGCCAGATTTCCCAGCATCGTAGAAGCGCCCGTCCCGCCAATGACCGTGTGGCGACAGAACGGCGGGCGCCTTGCCGGTGATCTTCTTCGGCCGGTACAGATTCCCGGTGACGTAATGTCCGGGGAAACTCGCGAAGAACACCTTCTCGACCGTATAATCGCCGCGATCAATCTTGCCGTGAATGACGGGCTTCAACGGCGTTTTGGGCGGCATGGGCCACAAGCCGTTGCTGACCAGCACCCGCTCGCGAATCGCCTGCGCTTCCCGTTCCCAGGCGGCTTTCGACGTGGGCGGCTGCCAAGGGTGATACGCGTCACGGAGTGTTCGCGGCTTCCCCAACCGGGCATCGTCCGGCAGCTTGCCCGCCGGCAGCACCCGCGAGACGTCTTTCGCCGGTTCACGGCCGAGCAATCGAGACGGCAACATTTGAAGCAGAACGACCACCGAGGTGACGATCAGCACGTTTCGCATGGAAGACCCTCCGAGGAATCAAGGAAAAAGTAAAAAGTCCTTTTCTTTCCTTTTTCCTTCACCAGCGTATGCTGGTCATTCTGCGATTGCAACCAGGCATAAAAAATGAAAGGGTTGAGAGTTGAGAGAAAGGACTCCGCGTTTAGACCTCAACCCTCAACTCTCAACTCATAAGGAAACCGTGATGATTGTCGCCGGCCGGTTGGTCAGCCCCGAGAACGTCCGCAGCGGCCAGTTGCGAATTGAGGGAGCCGAGATCGTCGAAGTCGGCGATCGGCTGGGCACGCCCGATTACGAGTTCGACGACGACTGCCTGATTTTCGCCGGCATGGGCGACATTCACATTCACGCCCGCGACGACCAGAGCGGCAAGGAGGTGCACAAAGAGGATTTCACCACGGCTGCCGGGGCCGCGATTCATGGAGGCGTTGTCCACTTCGCTGACATGCCGAACAACCCGGCCGCTCCCGTCGATGACGAGTCGTACGCCGCCAAGCGAGAACACCTTAAAAAGCGGAACGTGCCGATTCCGGTCACGCTGTATGCGGGCATCGGTCCCGGCACACGGCCGCTTTCGTTTTCGGCGCCTTACAAAGTTTACATGGGGCCGAGCGTCGGCGACCTGTTCTTTTCCACGCTCGATGAGCTGGACGCGACATTGGCCCGCTACCGGGGCCGGGCAGTCAGCTTCCACTGTGAAGACCCGGTATTGCTCGACGCTCACCGGGATGCACTGACCCACGAGCAGCGCCGGCCGCCAGAATGTGAAGTCTCGGCCACGCGGTTTGCGCTCTCGATGATCGAGAAATACGACCTGAGGGGCAAGCTGTGCCACTACTCGGTCGGAGAGGGCCTGCCGCTGATCCGCGAGGCTCGCCAGCGCGGATTGAAGGTGACCTGCGAGGTCGCGCCGCATCACCTCTATTTTGACCAAAGCAGAATCGACGAGCAGAATCACCGACTGATGCAAATGAATCCCCCGCTGCGCACTGCCGAGGACCGGCTGGCGATGCTTGATGCGCTGCGTGACGGCACGCTCGACTATCTCGCCACCGATCACGCTCCCCACACGCTGGAAGAGAAAGCCCACGGGGTTTCCGGCCAGCCACACCTGGACACCTACGGCCCGTTCGTCACGTGGCTGCTGCTGGAAGCGGGACTGACGCCGCAACGAATCGCCGCGGTCTGCTCGGCCAATCCGGGTGAATTCGTCAATCCGTACATCGCACCGCGTAAGCTCGGACGGATCGAGCCCGGCTATGTCGCTTCGTTGACAGTCCTCAACCTCGCCCGTCCGGCGACCATCCGGCGTGAAGATCTGAAAACAAAATGCGGCTGGTCACCGTTCGAAGGGGTGACGTTCCCAGGCTCGGTCGAAGCCATCTTCGTCGACGGCAAGCAGGTGCAGTGAGCGTGCGTTTGTGAACAGGGCATCGGGTCAATACAATGATCTCTCAGAAACAACGCATTTAGCCGCCGGACTTGTCCGGCGTGTCCCGTAAGTGTCACACGCCCCGCAAGCGGGGCGGCTAAATTGCAGTCACGCCGAGGAGATTCGCCATGGTTCGAATGCAATTGCTGTTGGTCGCTTTTCTTGTCGCTGCGGTCGCGTCGGCCGCCCTTGCCGGTGAGAAGTTGGACGTACAGGCTTCGCTGGCGAAGCCGATTATTGATCCGAAACTGCCGTTGAAGGAGGTCGAGGACTTCACCGAAGCCCGCATTCCACCGATGCCGGAGGTTAAGACCGTCGCCGAGTGGGAGAAGCATGCCGAGCGGATGCGGCGTGAGACGCTCGACGGCGTCGTCTTTCGCGGGGAGGCCGCCAAGTGGCGAAAGGCCCAGACCAAAGTCGAATGGCTCGAGACGATCGAAGGCGGACCCGGTTACCGCATCAAGAAGCTGCGCTACGAAGCGCTGCCGGGACTCTGGATTCCCGCACTGCTCTACGAACCGGAGAAGCTCTCGGGCAAGGTGCCGGTGTTTATGAACGTCAACGGACACGACGGCAAAGGCAAGGCGGCCGGCTACAAGCAGATTCGCTGCATCAATCAGGCGAAGCGAGGCATACTGGCGCTGAACGTGGAATGGCTTGGCATGGGGCAACTGCGATCGGGGGACTTTTTGCACTACCGCATGAACCAGCTCGATCTGTGCGGGACCAGCGGGTTGGCGCCGTATTATCTGTCGATGAAACGCGGGCTGGACGTATTGCTTTCGCTGGAGCACGCCGATCCACAGCGGGTGGGCGTGGCCGGACTCTCCGGCGGAGGCTGGCAGACGATCATCATCAGTTCGCTCGACACGCGGGTGACGCTCTCTGATCCGGTGGCCGGTTATTCCAGTTTTCGCACGCGTGTCCGCAACCACTCCGATCTGGGCGACTCGGAGCAAACGCCCGTTGATCTCGCCATCACGGCCGACTACGCGCAACTGACGGCCCTGCGCGCACCACGGCCGACGCTGCTCACGTTCAACGCCAAGGACAACTGCTGTTTTGCGTCGGGCCATTCGCTGCAGCCGCTGTTAGATGCGGCAGGCCCCATCTTCAAGTTGTACGGCAAACCGGACAACCTGCGCTGGCACGTCAACGAGGATCCGGGCACGCACAATTTTCTTCTCGACAACCGCCAGGCGCTGTATCGCATGATCGGCGATCACTTCTTCCCCGACGACGAGAACTTCGACCCCAAAGAGATCCCTTCGGACAAGGAAGTGAAAACCGCCGAGCAATTACACGTCGAACTCCCGGAGGACAACGCTGACTTCCACAAATTGGCGTTGGCTCTCAGCAAGGACTTGCCGCGAAATCCCGAAATTCCGACCCAGCCACCTTCAGCGTCCCAGTGGCGCCGGCAGCGGCGCAAGGACCTCGCCAAGCTCGTGCACGCCAAGCAATACGACGTGCAAGCCAATGAACCGGAAACGTCCAAGTGCGACGACGGTTCGGCCACCTTTCGGCAGTTGAAGTTGGGGACAGACTGGACCGTCCCGGCTGTCGAGTTGGTTCGCGGCGAGCCGAAAGCGACTGTCATACTGGTCGCCGACGGCGGCCGCACGAGCGCCGCCGCCGAAGCCGAGAAGCTGCTGACAGCCGGCAACCGCGTCCTAGCCGTCGATCCGTTTTATTTCGGCGAATCGAAGATCGTCAGCCGTGATTTCCTGTTCGGGCTGCTGGTCTCGGCGGTCGGCGAACGTCCGCTCGGTCTGCAGGCGAGTCAGCTCGCGGCAATCGCCCGCTGGTCGAAGCAGCAGCATCCGTCTGAGCCGGTCAAGCTCTACGCCGTCGGCCCGCGCAGCAGTCTCTTTGCGCTGGTGGCTGCCGTGCTGGAAGAAAAGGCGATCGCGGAAGTGGTTCTTTCCGGCAGCTTCAGCAGTCTCAAAGACGTGATCACCCAGAACAAAGCAGCCAATCAGGCCCCGGAACTGTTTTGCTTCGGCCTGCTGAAAGAATTTGACATCCCGCAACTCACGGCCCTGGCTGCACCGCGTACAGTGCAATTCCGTGGCAGCGACGTGTCAACTCGCTGAGATGCAGTGCTAGTCCCAACCTAACGATAGCTCTCAAACAGTCCGGTCTAGATCGCTAACTAAGCCGGTTCATCACCGCTTTTAGTTCCGGTGGTTCATTGCGACATCCGTGCGGCTACGGTCCAATTGAAGTGTGTGTTGATGTGTCGGTCACACTTGGCATGAAGTCATTCCAGTCGATCAACCTTTGCTCGAATCCCGTCGCGTTCCTTAAGCCGCGAAAGAAGAAACGTGCGTCTGACAAGCTGGCTCCGAGATCTCCAACAGTGCACCGGCGCATCACGGCACACGAGGTTACGGTGGAATCGCGTCAGACGGCGAAGAGTTCATCACACAACGGAATCTTTGGAAAGCCGCGTGTTGCTTTCCGCCGGTGAGATTTTGCTGCATGCCGACACCGGGCAGCTCATCATCAGCGGAACGGCGGACGCCGACGTGGCCGATGTGTGGTCTGTCGACGCCGACCGCGTGGAGGTTCGGCTGGAGACGACCGAGACCGTTTACGACGAAGTCTTTGACCGGTCGAGCATCTCGAAGCTCGTGTTTCAAGGCGAGGACGGCGACGACCGTTTCACGAATGAGACCGAAATTCCGTCGGCCGCCTTTGGCGGCCTCGGAAACGATGCACTCCGTGGCGGCAGCGGTCGAGACCTACTTAATGGGCAGCGCGGTCACGACACTCTTGACGGCCGCGACGGTGACGACACCCTCAAAGGGCACGCGGGTCGGGACAACCTCTTTGGATCGAGTGGCAAGGATCGGCTGTTCGGCGGCGGCAGCCGGGACTTTTTGGACGGTGGGGACGGGGACGATCTCCTTAGAGGTCAAGGCGGCAGCCGCGACACCGTCGTCGGTGCAGCCGGCAACGATGAGGTCCACGGCGGTCACGGCAACGACGTCTTGAGCGGCGGGACCGGCAACGATTCGATCATCGGCGGCGCCGGCAGGGACCAGTTGGTCGAAACCGGTGACGTCGATTTCCGGCTGACCGACACCCATCTGAGCGGCTTGGGTGACGATACGCTCGAGGGTATCGAAGAGGCTCGACTGACCGCCGGCGCCGGCGACAACTCGCTCGATGCCGCAGGCTTCACCGGCAATCTGACGCTCTCCGGCGGCGCGGGGAGCGATACACTGGTGGGCGGCGCCGCGGACGATTCGCTCCTCGGCGGCGAAGGTAATGATTTTCTGGACGGCCGGGGCGGCGACGACACGCTGAAAGGCAACTTCGGTCTGGACCTCTTACTTGGCGGCGGCGGGGCCGATCTGCTGCAGGGAAAAGACGGCGACGACGTGATCCAGGGGGGCGCCGGTGACGACACGCTTCAAGGGGGCAGCGGGAATGATATCTTGCAAGCTGATGACGGACACGACCTGCTGCAAGGCGGCGGCGATCGCGATCTGCTGATCGGCGGGCTCGGTCGAGACGAATTACGCGGTGGAGACCACGACGACATTCTCATCGGCAGCACCACCGACTTCGACAGCGACGCGAGCACGCTGGACGGCTTTCTGGCAAGTTGGACCTTCCCGTTCGACTACTCCTCGCGGGTTTCGTCGCTCAAAGATCCGCAGGCCGCACTTTATCTGCAGTCCGGCGTCACCGTACACGATGACACCCTCGTCGACGAACTTTACGGCGGCAGCGGGCTCGACTGGTTCTTCCGGCCAGGTCCGTTCGGAGCGTCCACTCTCGACAACCTGAACGGAGTCGAGTCGGGTGAAGAGATGAACCTCACGCTTCCGCCGGAGGGTCCATCGGCGAATCAGGTCGTTTGGCCCGCGCCGCCGATGCCGCAACCGGATTATCTTCAAACCGTCCTCGATCCCGTTTTTGGGACCCAAATCACACGGATTACGGGCGATGCGGGTAGGAGATTCACGGCCCCAGTCAACACCGGCGGACAGCTCACGAAACAGTGGGGCGACACTGTGCGAAACCGCTACGTCACGGATTCGCCGTGGAACATCGACGGCAGTCTGATTCATCTGCGCAGCTACGATCCGGATCACCCTTATCAGTTGGTGCTGAACGCGGCGTCCCAGCAGCCGGAATTTCTGGCATTCTTGCCGAACACCAATTTCCGCTGGAGCCAGGATCCCAGCCGGCCGACGATCCAATACTCGTTTGTGACACGAGTGGATTCATCCGCTGAAGACGACCTGATCTATGAATACGACGTGACGACCGGCACGATCACGCGCACCATCGTCTTGCCGTTCAACAAGTTCTATTCCGGCAAGGAAGTCATTGCTTTCGTGGGGGGGCGGCAATACGTCGCCTTGCTCGGCGTCGACAAGACCAACCCGTCAACCGGCATTCAAGCGTATGTCGTCGACCTGGACACCATGGAAGGCGTGGAATCGCCCGTTGTGGCCTCGTTCCCGCTCACCGACGGCAACACCGGCCACGTGCATCCCGAGTCCGCCGGTCTGGTCAACACAAATACTCTGACGTTCTCTCCGGACGGACAGCACATTCTCGTGATGTACGACGGGCCGGAAACCAGCGAGAACACCTGGCGGCTGCTGGACGTCGATCTGGCCGGCGGACAAATCGCGCCGCACGTTCTGCCGGACACTCCGGGCGGCTGTCCGCAATGTTCCAACAGCGATCCCGCATTGGGACACTTCCCGGTCAACTGGGGCCATCCCGTCTTCGCTTACGGGGCAAACGGTGACATCTACGTCGTCGGAGGCAGCGGACGTTGGCAAGGCGAGGTGATTGACGGCGTGCAGACCTTTGGCGGACGGGCCGGTGGCGTTCTGGCCTTCGACACGAGAACGAATGCATATGTGTCGCTCACGAATCCCGACGACGAAGCCAAAGTCTGGCACGTGACAGCCACCGACACCGACCGCCGGGGATGGATTTTCGTCTCCTATCGAGTCGATCAAGGGGGCGCGAAATACCGAGGTGAAATCGTCGCGCTGAACCTCGATGCCCCGGGCGATACCGAATTCGGGATGAAACGCCTCGCGCACACCCGGGCGGACTCGATGGATTCTTATCTGGGCCAGCCGCATCTGGTCGCATCGCGAGACGGGTCGCAACTGATCGTTTCCAGCAACTGGGGAGATTCGCAGTCTCCCATCAGCACATATCTGCTTGAGTTCGAACTTCCCGTGCCGTGAGCTTGAAAAAATGATTTCCCGAACATTCGCGAAAGTTGGGAGCCGTCGTTTGTCAGCCGCCGGCCTGGCATGTTATACTGAAAGATTCGTAACTGTTTCGCCGAATGTAGCGACGAGGAAATTAGGAATCCAGGAAGACAGGAGAAAGACGATTCCCGACATTCCTGCTTTCCTGGTTTCCTAATCATTCTCCGTTTACCACGAAATGCACTGTCGTGAGGAAGTTGCTCCAGACGGCTAAAGTGTTACAAAGATTCAAGTTCAGGGCGTGGCATCACGAGTTTCTGATGCGGCCGATCAATTCGATGTAATTCGGTGGAAGGAGTGTTTTTCCGTGAGGGTACTGATCGAAGAAGACTATGATGCGATGAGTCGTAAGGCGGCCGAGTTTGTAGCCGAGATCGTGCGACGTAAACCGAATTGTGTGCTCGGCCTGGCGACGGGCAGTACGCCCATCGGGCTGTACAAAGAGCTGAGCCGACTGAATCGTGACGAAGGACTGGATTTTTCCGGGGTCGTCACCTTTAACCTTGACGAATACTACGGTTTACCGCCGGATCATGAGCAGAGCTATCGCTATTTCATGGAAGAGCAGCTTTTCCAGCACCTCAATCCGCGACCGAGGCAAACGCATGTTCCCGACGGACTGGCCGAAGACCCGGAGGCCTATTGCGAGCAATACGAGCAGATGATCCGTGACGCCGGCGGCATCGATCTTCAGGTGCTCGGCATTGGTGGCGACGGACACATCGCTTTCAACGAACCAAGCTCCTCGCTTGGCAGCCGGACGCGTCTCAAGACACTCACTGAAGAGACCGTCCAGGACAATTCGCGGTTTTTCGGCTCCATGGACGAAGTGCCTCGTTTCGCCCTCACGATGGGCGTGGGCACCATTCTAGAGGCGCAGCAATGCCTGATCCTTGCCAGTGGAGTCAACAAGGCTAAGGTTGTCCATTTGGCTTTAGAAGGGCCACTCACCGCGGAGGTCACTGCGTCCGCATTGCAGCTGCACCGGGATACGATCGCGGTATTCGATGAAGATGCGGCGTGTGAATTGGAACGAAGAGAGTACTACAAACATGTGGAGCGCAGGCGCGCTGAGCTGAAGGTCGGAAAGTCAGTCGTTCCCGCTGCGAGAAGGCGAGTAGCCAATTTGGGCGGCTCCGGCGTAAAGTGAATGAGGAACGCGGCCTGCCGGGTCTGATGAGGAACGATTTGGGCAGCCGGCAATCGTCGTTCTACAGGGAGTTTGCTTGATGCGGCTGATTTTGGTGGACCGCCAGACCGAGACGCGATTTCACTTTTATCCACTGGCACTCTCGCGGCCGATCTGGGAGCTGCGCTGCGGCATGACGTCGCTCGGCGAAAAGCTGATCGCCAAGACCGGCGCCGGCCAGACGGCCTGCTTCGTCCCGCCCTACATGGCCGATGCTTATCGGGAACAGACCGGCCGCGCGGTCAACGACCCGGCCAGCCTCACCGGCGACGACCTGCTGTTGGTCAACGGCCGCGTCAAGGCGGACGATTTCGACGTCACACCCACCGGACCCAGCCAGATCGCCTTCGACGCCGATGGGGATTGCCTGTTCGCGCGCATCGCCCGGGCGGACCTGGGCCGGTTGAACACCGATTCCATCGAGACTCTGCTCGAATCCGCCCGGGAAGCGCTGCCCGCGGCCAACGTTGATGTGTCCACCTGGAACTACACGTGGGAGCTGGTGCTGGAAAACCCCGAGCAGCTCG
>CAZGYE010000038.1:0-26181 GCA_964530165.1 uncultured Planctomycetaceae bacterium | reverse complement strand
GATCTGCTTCGGGCAGATCGACCCCCGGCCCGACCGGCAGGCCGCGCACTCTCCGCAAGGAATCACCGCCGGGACAACAACGTCGCGGCCGACCCACTCTTCGGCGCCGGGGCCGGTTTCCACAACCCGGCCGCTGACCTCGTGACCCAGGGTCAACGGGAACGCGTGGCGAGTCGGCACGCCTTCATAGTAGAAACCCAAATCGGTGTGGCAGACGCCGCAACCGGCGACTTGGACGAGCACTTCGCCCGCCTCGGCCGTCTCGTCCCGCTCTTCGAGGACCATCGGCTCACCGGGCGTGTTGACCATCCACGAGGAGATTTGCACGGTTTTCATTCCTCCGCGGGTTGTTTCCTGAGCTTGTAGCGCTGAATTTTGCCCGTCGCCGTTTTCGGCAGCTCATCGACGAACTGGATCCAGCGCGGGTACTTGTAGACGCCGATCTTTTCTTTCACGAATTTCTGCAGCTCCGCCCGCAATTCGTCGGACCCTTGAAAACCGTCTTTGAGCCTGATGAAGGCTTTGGGCTTGATGAGGTTTTCTTTGTCCGGAACGCCGACCACGGCGTTTTCCAGTACGGCCGGGTGTTCCACCAGCGCGCTTTCGATCTCGACCGGCGAGACCCAAATTCCGCCGACCTTCAGCATGTCGTCGGAGCGGCCTTGGTGCCAGAAATAGCCGTCTTCGTCCCGGAGGTATTTGTCGCCGGTGCGAATCCAATGGCCCAGGATGGTGTCCTTCGTCTGTTCGTGTTTGTTCCAGTAGCACGTGCAGATCGAGTCGCCTTTGATCAGCAGATCGCCGACCTCGCCGTCGGGCAGGTCTCGGCCCTGGTCATCCACGACGCGGGCCTCATAGCCGGGAACAACTTCACCGGTCGAACCCGCTTTGACACGGCCGGACTGGTTGGAGATGAAAATATGGATGATCTCGGTCGAGCCGATACCGTCCAGAATCTCGACGCCGAACCGTTCCTTCCAGCGATCGAACAACGCGGCCGGCAGGGCCTCGCCGGCCGAGACGCTCAGGCGAAGGCTGGATGTGTCAAAACGCGCCGCGGCGTCCTCGACGGCCAGCATACTGGCATAGGCCGTCGGCACACAAAAGAAAATGGTCGGCTGGTACTCTTGGATGATCTCGTAGAACTTCACGGCGTCGGGCTTGCCCGGATACAAAATCGTCGTCGCGCCGACGCGGAAGGGGAAGTAGAGTCCGTTGCCCAGTCCGTAGGCGAAAAACAGTTTGGCGATCGAAAAGGCGCGGTCGTTCTCGTTGATGTCCAAGATCGGTCGGGCATACAGATCGGCCGAAACGATCATGTCGTGCTGCAAATGAACCGCCCCCTTGGGAAACGCAGTGGTCCCTGAGCTGTAAAGCCAGAAACAGGCGTCGTCTTTGCTCATCATTTCGGGCGTTAGCTCCGGCGAGGCGGCCTCGACCAGCTCTCGATAGGAAAGGTGATCGCCCTCGGCCTGACCGACAACAATGATCTGCTGCAGGTGGCGGAGCTTATCTTTGATCGGCTCGATTTGGTCCAACAGGGACTCGCTGACGATCAGCACGCGCGCCCGGCTGTCGCCCAGCAGGTACTCGTAGCTATAGGCTTTCAGCAACGTATTGGTCGGGATGGGCACCGCGCCGATCTTGATCGCCCCGAAGAAGCTGCACACCAGCTCGGGTGAATCCGGCAGCAGGAGCATGACGCGCTCCTCCATCCGCACGCCCAGCTCCTTGAGTACGTTGCCGATGCGGTTCGTTCCTTTCAGCACGTCGTTGTACGTGTGGGCAGACCCGTCGCCGACGTCGTAGATTGCAACTTTCTCGCCCCGCCCCGCCTCCACGTTGTCATCCACCAGAACAACGGCGGCGTTCATCCGCTCAGGCAGGTCGACCACCGGTCCAGACATCGGTTTTTCCCTTTTGCGGCTGACGTTTTGCGGTTGACGAAGAACTAAATAGGATAACCTTGTGGGCCTTCAAAGTCGAATCGGTAGGCAGGCGAACTGGCAGAAAGTTCGGGCGCTGTCGGGCCAGAGCTGAATCCCGCGAACTGTCGACCCCGTTGGGTTCAGCAAGCAAAAAATCATTCCCAAGAGGGAAATTCGGGCCTCAGTGGACGTTGGTGCTGCTGTTGCGCCGCAGCCGGCTCAGGCCGCATCGACGGGCCACGGCCGTTCGCTCTCATGCGGCGGGCGATACACAATGCGATCTCCAGGGCCTGTTCGTAGTTGAGTCGCGGGTCAACCTGACTCTTGTACGCTTTCGAAAGGTCTGCGTCGCTGAGGTTTCGCGCTCCGCCGGTGCACTCGGTGACATGTTCGCCGGTCAGTTCCAAGTGAACTCCACCAAGGATCGATCCCAGACCCAGATGAATCGCCAGCGCTTGCTCCAACTCGTCGAGCACGTCGTCGAAGCTCCGCGTTTTGAAACCGCTTCTTGTTTTCACAGTGTTCCCGTGCATGGGATCGCAGCACCAGAGGACGATTCGGCCCTCGCTCTGGATCGCCTCGATCAGGGGTGGAAGGCAGGCGTCGATTTTGTTCGCCCCAAAGCGATGAATGAGGGTCAGACGCCCCGGCACGTTGTCGGGGTTGAGAACCTCGACGAGTTCCAGAAGTTCCGCCGTGGTGATGGTCGGGCCAATCTTCACTCCCACAGGATTGGCGATGCCGCGGCAGTACTCGACGTGTGCGCCGTCCGGCGATCGCGTACGCTCGCCGATCCAGGGGAAATGAGTGCTGAGGTTGTACCACCACTTCCGTCGTGGAACCTGACGAGTCCTCACCTGTTCGAAAGGAAGATGCAGGACCTCATGACTCGCGAAAAACTTGACGTGGCTCAGTTCGTCAATGCTGCTGCCGGTGACCGCCTCCATGAACCTCAACGAGCCGCCGATCGAATCCACGATTTTGTGGTACTCACGCGCTTGGGAAGATTCGTTGAAGAACTCGATGTCCCAGTACTCCGGATGGTGGATGTCGGCAAAGCCGCTCTCCACCAGCGAACGTATGAAGTTCAGCGTCATCGCAGCGTGTGCGTAGCCGTGCAGCAGCAGCTCCGGGTCGGGGATGCGATCCTCTTCTGTGAAGCCGGGACGGTTGATATTGCACCCGCGGTAGCTTGGCAAGGTGACTCCGTCTCGCGTTTCCGTATCAGACGAGCGCGGCTTGGCATATTGACCTGCAAATCTCCCCACGTTGATCACGCGTTTCCGGCAGCCGTAGGAAAGAACCAGACCCATTTGAAGAAGAATCTTGAGCTTGTTGGCGATGAGCGCAGACTCACATTCCTCAAACTCCTCGGCGCAGTCCCCTCCCTGCAACAAGAAACGTTCCCCGCGGGCCGCTTCGGCGAGTAGTCCCTTGAGGGTCTCCACTTCCCAGCTCGTTACCAAGGGAGGAAGCTTGGCCAACTGGACGAGAACGTTCTCCAGCGCTTTTTTGTCCGGATAAGCGACGTCCTGAGCAACCGGTTTGCTTCGCCAGGAAGACGGATCCCAATCGTCCTTCATGGGCGCCGCCTTAGAGACGGGCGTTCGTTGTTTTCGTTTTCGCGTGAGCTTAGGTTCTTGACGCACATGAGACATCCGTCCATTCCTCCTGCACTCGATTCATCGCCGCATCGCAATCATCACACTCCCACTCTCTTAGGAACCTCCGCGGCCATTCCGCAGGCCAATTCGGCAATGCTGACCTCCGCCAACCAATCTACGCATCGCTCTTGCAACTTACAGAGCCCGTCATAGTTGTTACACTGCGCTTCAACCGGGCACTGGCCTGACGGTGTCAGTGCACAGTGCGTGTTGTCATCGTCGTCCAACGCCGCGACGACGTCGTGGAAGCTAATTTCTTCCGCGCGGCGCGCTAAAGCGTACCCTCCGGAGAAGCCGCGCTGGCTCTCCAAAATCCCGGCGCGCGCAAGGCGGCGAATCACGGTGCACAAGTACGTGTCTGACGTGCCGGGCCACATCTGGCGCATCCACTCGGACAGCTCCGGTGCAGTCGTCAAACGCTCTTGCGGCGCCACCCTGACCATGTAACACAAAACATGCACCGCATAGCCGACCCGCCGCAAGAATAGATGCATCATCACTCCGCTCCCCACTTTCCTCTATGATAATGCATCCACACGGGCAATGCATCCACCAAGTTCGTTGCACCACGTCATTTCGCCGACCGGAATGGTGGGCGCATTCCCACCTCATCGCAGGCTGCCTCCCAACTGCACAAACAAACTCGACCGATCGCACATGTCCCGCTTTGGCAATCGGCTCTGCTGGCACCCCGGTCAATGTGATGTTCGTTGTCCAGGTCTTGTCAGCTTCAGGCTTTGGCCTTGGCAGCCTCTGTTTCGGCGTCCGTGGCCGCTTTGTCGGCGGCCTGGTAAGCTTTGGTGGCGGCGGCCACCTGGTTCTTGACGTTTGCTAAAGCCTGCTCGGCTGCTTTCTTCTGAGCCTCGGCTTTCGTCAGGTTTTGGGTGGCGGTGTTGACCTGAGTCTGAGCTTGCTGCTCCGTTTTTTGTGCTTGGGCTAAGACAGCCTTGGCCGCGTCGGTCGCTTTGCGCTTGGCTGCGGCATCGGCTGTGGCCTTCTTCTTTTCATCCGGGGACTTGCCGGCATCCTTGGAAATGGCGTTGGACTTGGCCTCGGCCTCTTTGGCCGCCTTCGCGGCCGCCTCGTAAGCCTGCTTCGCTTTCGCCGTGGCGGCTTTGGCAGCGGCCAAAGCCTTGTCCACGGCGGCCTTGGCGGTCGTGGCAGTGGTCACGGCCTTGGCGGCGGCGGCCAGTTTGGTCTCGGCCGGTTTCTGCTGCTTCCCGACCAGATCATCCAACTTCTTCTTCGCATCATTGGCTTGCTTGCGCTTTGCGGCGGCGGCCGTCGCCAACGTTTTGGCCGACACGAGAACCTTGATCGGTATCGCTGGTGCAAAGTGTGTGACGGTTTCGTTGCCGATTTTCACGCCCCCACTGATGAGTATGTTTTGCGTGAGTCCAACGGGAGCCTGTTTCGAGACGGCAATCGTGAGAGCGATTTCATTCTTGTCCGCAGGGAGAGCCACCGACTTCACAGTAATGCCCCGCGGAGGTGCATCCGCCAGCAGCGTGATGGCCTCTTTCGCCACTTTTTTGGCGGCCTCAAGCTTCTTGGCGGCTGCAGGCAACGCAGTGTTCGCGGCCTTCTCGTCGGCGACCAGCTTGTCTTGCTTGGCCTTGGCCGCGTTGGCCAGTTTGCGTTTCTCGGGGGCAACTTTCTCCGCAGCCGCCTGGTCCGTCCGAGCTTTGTCCGCTGCAGCCTGAGCGGTAGCGGCCGCTGTTTCCGCATCCTTGGCCGCTTTCTCGGCTGCCTGGTAAGCCTTGGTGGCGGCGGCCACCTGGTTCTTGACGTTCGTCAACGCCTGCTCGGCTGCTTTCCTCTGCGCCTCGACCTGAGCCAGCTTGTTCGCGGGGGCTTTGGCGTTCTTGGCGTCGGTCACGGCCTTGGCGGCGGCGGCCAGTTTCGTCTCGGCCGGTTTCTGCTGCTTCCCGACCAGATCATCCAACTTCTTCTTCGCGCCGGCGGCCTGCTGGCGTTTGGCGGCGGCAGTCTTCCCGGCAGCGACGTGTGCGGCAGCGGCCTTTGCGGCGGCGGTTTTTGCGTTGGCGGCCGCCGTCTCGGCCGCTTTGGCCGCCGCCTCGGCCGCTGTGTAGCCGGTCTTGGCCTTTGCCAGGTCCGCTTTCACTTTGGCCAACGTCTGCTCAGCCGCCTTCTTCTCGGCCTCGGCCTTCGCGAGGGCGTTCTGTATTCCTTTGCGGGATGCTTTCACGACAATTTGAAGCTGGCTCTCCTGGCGAACTTCCCGTACCTGCGTGGGCGAGATGTTACTGGACAGGGCGAAGAAAGGCGTGTCGACGACCGACAGTAAAAACTCTCTTGTTGGAACAAGGTGCTTCAAGCTAAACGCCTGCATGATGTCTGCTGTGGGGACCCCTTGGCGGACTGCCGGTTTCTCAGCGATTGTGGCTGTCCCCTGGATGCCAGGAGAGAAAAGACCAACCGGAGCACCGGCCGGGGCCGTGAAAGTCAAGCGCACTTCGGTTTGACCGGCCGGTATCATGCCATGACTGGCTACGAATCCGTTCGGCAAGCCCTGCACCGCGAGATTGATCTCACCATTGAAGCCATCCTTGCGCAGAGCGTTGACCCGAATCACGGTTGTGCCCCCTTCTCCGACGCGGGGGTTGTCCGGGATCATGCGCAGCAGATAGTCAGGTTGTGGAGGTCCAATGAGAATTCTGTAGGCATATTCTTCCCCCCCATGGCCTTCGACATCTGCTATCTGGACGACGTAATCTCCGTCGGCCGGGAAAGTGTAATCGATTCGGGAATCGGCATGGTGCGTGAGAAAGGGTTCACCCATGTCCGTGTCGTCCTGTTCCCGCAATTCCTGCCCTGAGGCGTTCAAGAGGTGGATGATGGAATCGAGCGGCGAGTCGAGACGTCTGGCCTGAACCTGCAGGATGAGCCTTTGTCCCTTCTTGGCGGCGAAGGCGAAGTGATCGGTGTCGCCTCGCTGCTGAATGCGACCGTTGATCGTCGCAGGCACGCCGACTTTGTTCGCCTGGTCGATTGCATTGTTCGGTTCCGTTTCCGATACCTGTTGCGTATCTCCCACGGCGAACGGGACGGGGTTCGAGCTGAGCCCGTTGAGGCTCAATTGCAGAAAGCGAACGGGCGGGTCGTTATTTGCTATGGCGAGCTTGATGCTCTGCGCCGGCAAGTTCACGCCGTGCACCGTGACCTGGGCCTCTGAGTTCCGCTGCCAGCCAAGCGGGAAGATATCCGTGATGAAAGGGAACGCGCCGATGTTGAGCCTGTAGATAAAATCCGGTCGCCCGCGGTAGATGAGGTCTCTCATCTCCAGCAGGTACTCTCCGTCCTTGGGAACGTTGTAGACCAGCACAGCGTCCGGGTTGGTTCGGAAGTCATCGACATACTTGAGCTCCTTGCCGTTGGAGTCGTAGAGAGTGAGGCAGGACTCAAGCCAGCCGGGCACGGCATCGGCGATGTAAGGATAGAGCTTTCTTGCAAAAACTTCACAGACCAGCGTCTGCCCGGCCTTGGCTGCGAACTTGAAGAAGTCTCGATCGGTCGGCATCGTTTGGCCGTTTATCAATACCGGAAGAGATTCGAGCTGCTGTGCCTGGTCGGCGACGGAGTTTGGCTCTTTCTCGTTGACTTCAACAAACTGCCCGATGAAGAAGCGGAAGCGATTCGAAGCACCACCCGGCGTGATGAGCCTGAGATCCCTCTCGCCCAACACGGCGTCGGGGGCAACAACGACCGAGATGTGAGCGGTGTTCGCGTTGTCGACTTTCGCCACACTTCCGGTCACTCCCCCGCCCGTGATGCGGACACCGCTCGCATCCTGAAGATTAGCACCGCTGACGACCGCTTCAACCGTCGTTCCTCTTTGGGCGCCTTGCGGAAAGACGTACTTGATTAAAGGTTGAGCTGGCTGGGCCTGCGCGCAGGACAGGCCCACAAAGGCGTATGCGCAGACTGCCAAGACAAGAACTCTCCAAACAAACGGTCCTTGAGGAAACACGTCAAATCGGATGGGGTTTCTCATGGCTCAATCGCCTCCGCGAAACAGCTAAGGTGGCGGCTCCAAGGTTCACAGATTGATCGATTCTTTGAAGAGCCGATCCACCTCGATTGCATGACCTCGTTCTGTTCACTCCAAAGCGGGGGGCGGAATTTTCTCTCCCGCTATCGCTTTTCCGACTAACTCGGGATTCTGAAAAACGCTTGTTAGTTTCTCCGGCGAGGTCTTCACGTCTGTTGTTTTCCACGTCAGAGCGTTCACGGAAGAACTCGTCAGGTAGCCCTGCACCGTCAGGATAAGCCACTCATCAGTACGAGGCGTGAGCTGCACAAAGGTGGCCAAAAGTCTGTTGTCTGCGGCGTTCCACAGCTTGACGGTTCCGTCCGCGCTTCCCGAAGCGAATTTCGTCTCGTCGGCGTTTACAGCAACGCCGTAAACCCAATCTTCATGCCCAGCCAGGTTTGCAATCAGGCCCCCATTGGCGCCGTTGTACACCTTCAATGTCTTGTCATCGCAGGGAACAAAAATCTTATTCCCCTTGGGGGCCCAGATGACGTCTAAAGGCGTGGTCAGGCCCAGACCCATTGCCCGTATCTGCCGACCGTCACTCAGTCTCATGATCCGAATCGCCCTATCCTTCTCACCACCGACGGCTAACGCTACATGTGTTCCGTCAGCACTGAAGGCTGCGGCATGTACGGTGTCGGCCTGCTGCATCCTCCTGCTAGATTTCCAGGTTCCTACCTCCCAAACCTGCGCGCTGTTGTCGGAGCTTGCCGTCGCCAAGAACTTGCCGTCCGGGCTGAACGATACACCCAACACCCAGTCGCCATGCCCCTCGATGGTGCCGACAACCTTTTTCTCTGCGAGACTCCATATGCGGGCTAACGCATCCGCTCCCCCCGCCGCCAGGAGCTTGCCGTCCGGGCTAAAGGCCAAGGAGTAGACGACATCCTTAGGCTCTTGAAAGCTTAACATGACTTTGCCGGCTGCAACGTCAAGAACCCGGACGGTACCCGTACGATGAGGCGTGCCTTCTCCGACTGCCAGTGATCGGCCATCTTTGGAGAAGGCAATGGCATGGACAAAACCACCCAACTGCCCCGCACCAGCCCGCCTCAAGAGTTTAGCGGTCGTCAAGTCCCACAGCAGAACTTCCTGATAGCCGCCGACAGCGAGTATTTTTCCGTCCGGGCTGAATGCGAGGGCGGATATCGGAATCGATGGACCACAAGAAGCCACGCACTCAATTGTCTTGCCGGGAATGGTGACCGGAATTGCCAAAGAATGCTTTTGTGGGACAAGCCCCGGCGCGGCTGCGCCGGTTTGTGCCTGCACAGAGCAAGAGAAGCACAAACCGACGAGGGCTGTTATGCCGAATGCATGCTTGATGTTCATCGAAGGCGCCCCCTTGCTAGAGCTTCTGAGAGCCCCGCGTCTCACACCGAGAATGATGCGCCGCGTGGCTCTATGTCTTTATCTTCCTCGTCATACCATAACCGCGCCCTTGCCCCGTTGGCAAGCCGGCTCTACATCCGATCCACCGCTTTGTTGCCGCCGGCGTCGCATGAGGCCGCGAGAAACGAGATCTCAGCGAGTTGCACGACGAACCTACATGATCTCTGTCAAAAGCCCTCCACTTGGTACTTGGCCAGTGGCAAGAGGGTTGATATAGGCGACACCACAATCTTGAGGATGAGGCAGCTTACCCATGTAGTCAATCCCTAACAGCTTGTAAATGCTGGCTGTCAGATCCCACGGATAAACCCAGCGATCCTTGATCGATTCCCCTTTCTCGTTACTGGCGCCGACCACCGCACCGCCTTTGAACCCACCGCCGGCGACCACGCAAGGCGTCACGGCCCCCCAGTGATGACGCCCAGCTCTCCATTGAGCTTGCATTTGAAGTTTCGGGGTTCTGCCGAACTCACCCGTCCAATAGATGATCGTGCTATCTAGGAGTCCCCTTTGATACAGGTCTTCAAGCAACGTAGAAAATCCTGAATCAACGTAGGGAAGCTTCCTTTTCATCGCCCCGATGCAGTCAACGTGATTGTCCCAGCCACCGTCGTTGATGGTGACAAATGGAACCCCCTGTTCAACCAGCCGGCGAGCGACCAAGCATGACTGTCCGAAGCGATTGCGGCCATAGCGGTCGCGCAAATCGTCTTTCTCTTGGGACAAATCGAACGCCTTCTTGGCCTCGCCCACAACCAGATTGTAGGCCTTCTCCTGGTACGAGTCCATAGCCTGGAAAAGCGTTTCCTTGTCCATTTGCCTGGCGAGCGAATCCACGTCCTTCAGAAGCGAACGGCGACCTTCGGACCGCTCCGGCGTGACGCCGCCGGCAAGCTTCATCCCCTGGGCCATGAATCCTTTTTGGTTCGGATCGCCCGCGGTCGCAAAGGGCGCGTACCTGTTGCCCAGGAACCCGGGCGCACCAATCCACCACGCGCCACTGGGCATAATGATGAACGGTGGAAGCGCGCCTTTGTAGCCGGCCTCGTATCCCCTCTTCAGTGCCACCACCGAGCCGATCGACGGATAGGGAAGGTCGTTCGACGCCCGACGCTTCGCATAGCCGAATTGTGTGGACGCAGTCCTGCCCGCCTGGACATTATAGGTGCCCATATAGTGACCGCTGGTCAGGGAGGTAAAGCCTCGCAGTATGGAGAACTTGTCGGCTTGCTGGGCCATCAAGGGGAGCAGCTGACTGATTCTCATCCCCGGCGCCTTGGTCGCGATCGGATTCTTAAGCTCACCGCAATACGCTTCCCCAGCCTCCGGCTTCGGGTCAAACGTGTCCAAGTGAGTTGGGCCTCCCCACATCCAAAGCTGGATGACGGATTTTGCCTTCCCTTCGGTCGGCGCCGCATGCGCCCTTGTCTTGGACGAGTTCCCAAGAGCGAGGCCCA
This sequence comes from uncultured Planctomycetaceae bacterium, assembly GCA_964530165.1. Taxonomy (GTDB): domain Bacteria; phylum Planctomycetota; class Planctomycetia; order Planctomycetales; family Planctomycetaceae; genus CAZGYE01. The sequence goes on along the minus strand of CAZGYE010000038.1, from coordinate 15,683 downwards.
GCGTCCCCACGGCCCCTGCCTTTACAAAGCCACGGCGGCTCAACCCCGTGCACCTTCGACTCCGTTTTCCACTTTCGATATCCAACATAGCGAATTCCTCCTCCCTTCGGGTTTTTCAACCCTTGTTCTGAGACGTTCGACGGTTATAGACCTACAGAAGGCCTCCTTAGTTAGCGGGCAAACACAGCCCGTGAGCGATCTACATGATCTCAGTCAAAAGTCCTCCACTTGGGACTTGGCCGGTTGCGAGAGGACTGACATAGGCCACGCCGCAGTCTTGAGGATGAGGCAGCTTGCCCAGATAGTCAATCCCCATCAGATTGTAAATGCTGGCCGTCAGGTCCCATGGGTAGACCCAGCGGTCCTGAATCCTTTCTCCTTTTGCATCACTGGCGCCGACCACGGCACCTCCTGTGAATCCGCCGCCGGCGACAACGCAAGGCGTCACGGCCCCCCAGTGGTGGCGCCCTCCTTTCCACGCACCCCCTGAAAGTTTCGGGGTTCTGCCAAACTCACCAAACCAATAGACGAGCGTGCTCTCCAGAAGCCCCCTTTGATACAGGTCCTCTAGCAAAGTCGAAAAACCCATGTCAACGATGGGCAGCCTCTTTTTCATCTCCCCAACGCAGTCCCAGTGGTTATCCCACCAGGGCCAAGTACCACCGTAGTTGATGCTGACAAATGGAACGCCAATTTCAACGAGCCGGCGGGCCAGCAGGCAAGACTGGCCGAAATGATTGTGGCCATAGCGGTCGCGCAACTCCTCTTTCTCTGCGGACAGATCGAAGGCCTTTTTCGCATCGCCCAGAAGCAGACCGTACGCCTTCTCCTGAAACGAGTCCATAGTCTGGAAAAGCTTTTCTCTCTCCATTTGCCTGGCGAGGGAGTCCACGTCCTTAAGGAGTGAGCGGCGGCCTGCCGACCGCTCCCGCGTCATGCCGCGGGCAAGCTTCATCCCCCGAACCGCAAATGCTCTTTGCTTGGCGCCCTTCGTGGAAATCCCGTTACCGAAAGTCAAGGACTTGTACGTCTGGCCCAGGAATCCTTCCTCGGAAATCCGCAGGGCGCCGGTATCGGTAAGAGTGATGAAAGGTGGGAGGACGCCTTGGTAGCCGGCCTCGTATCCCTTCTTAACAGCCACCACCGAACCTGTGGATGGATAGGCAAGTTTCTTGGACGACTGAGGCGTGCCGGTCTGGGCTATGTAGGTAGCGATGCCGTGGCTACTGCTGAGTGAAGAATAGCCTCGGAGTATGGAGAACTTATCCCCCTGGCCGGCCATCAAGGGCAACAGCTCAGAAATCCTCATCCCCGGCGCCTTGGTGGCGATGGGGTTCTTGAGCTCGCCGCAATAGGCGTCACCGGCTTCCGGCTTCGGGTCAAACGTGTCTAAGTGAGATGGACCTCCGAACATCCAAAGCTGGATGACCGATTTTGCTTTTCCATCGGTCACCCCCGCATGGGCCTGCAGCTTGAACCAGTCGGCAAGAGTCAGACCCAGCGCACCCAGGGCTCCTGCTCTGACAAAGTCACGGCGGCTCATCCCCGCGCACCTGGGGCCAAGGTTTCGAGCGTCGATATCCAACATGGCGAATTCCTCCTCCGTTCAGGTTTGAGAAGCCGTGTTCTGAGAGACACTCAATCAATGGTTAAACATAAACTCTTTTGTGTTCAGCAGGGTCCACAAAACGTCCTGCAGCGCCGGCAGCCTGAATTTCTGGTGCTCGGCGTTGGCGGCGTCGACCTTCTTGTTGGCTTCGGTCACCTTTGTGTTCGCGGCCTTCTCGTCGCCAGCCAGCTTGTCTCGCTTGGTCTTGGCCTCGTTGGCCGCTTTGCGCTTGGCTGCGGCTTCGTCTGCGGCCTTCTTCTTTTCATCTGCAGATTTACTAGCATTTCCGGAAACGGCTTTGGCCGCGCCTTCGGCCGCCTGGGCCGCCTTCTGGGCTGCTTCGTAGTCGGTCTTTGCCTTTGCCAGTTCTCCTTGCACTTTGGCCAACGCCTCGTCGGCAACCTTCTTCTCGGCGTGGGCCTGGTCCAGAATCGGTTTACTCTTGGCCAACACATATTCCAACACCCTCTTCTTCTGCTTTTGGGTCGGAGCCCGAGAGAGGGTGACAAAATAAAGTTCGTCGATCACCTCTGCGTCGCTCTTTTTCTCCTGGATCAGCCGCTTAATGCGCGGGCTGTTGACGACCTTGGCTTGGAACTGGTCGGAGTTGATCAGGTAGAGCGCCTGCGGCATGGAAGGGGTTGAGGTTCTTTGGGACTCGAAGGACGTGTCTCTTGGCGCGCGCCCAAACAATTTCAGAAATGGAGATTCGATGCTACCGTCGGGAATCTGCTTTGCCTGATAACCGCTGGGCAGGGTGACATTCGGAGCGGCAACCCGATCAACAAACCTCTCCCAAGTTTCGGTAATTTCAGACACTGCATCCAGAAGCTGTTCGGCGCCGAGTCGCTTGACCCGATAATGGGAGAAGTGGGTGCGATCTTTCTCGTTCCACCGGTTGGGCAGCGAAGAACGCTGATACGTTTCCGAGTTTAGTATCAGTCGATAGATGTGCTTCAGGTCATACTTGTGGTTGACGAGCTCCGTCGCGAGGTATTGCAAAAGCTCAGGATTTTCGGGTGGATTCGTGAGTCGGAGATCGTCAGCCTCGTGAACAATACCTCTTCCCAACAGCCAGTACCAAATTCGGTTGACGATGTTTCTGGCAAACCAGGGGTTTTCGGGGGAGGTCAGCCACTGGGCAAATTCCACGCGGTGGTCTGCTGTGTTCTTCTCGTCGGCCAACTTGCGCTTGGCGGCGGCCTGCTTCTCTGCAGCCAACTGCACCGCTGGGGCCTTGTCGGCTTCAACCTTGGCCTTGGCGGCCGCGGCTTCCGCATCCTTGGCCGCTTTCTCGGCAGCCTGGCCAACCTTGTCAGCAGCGGCCACTTGGTTCTTGACGTTCGTCAACGCCTGCTCGGCGGATTTCTTCCGCGTCTCGGCGTTGGTTAGATTCTGGGCGGCAGTGTTGGCGTTGTTCTGGGCTTGCTGCTGCGTTTTTTTCGCTTGGGTCAACGCGGTTTTGGTCGCGTCGGCCGCCTTTCGTTTGGCTGTGGCTTCGGCTGCGGCTTTCTTCTTCTCCTCTTCGGATTTAGCGGCATCCCTGGAGACGGCCTTGGACTTCGCCTCGGCATCTTTGGCCGCCTTCTCGGCGGCATCGTCAGCCTGCTGCGCTTTGGTCGTGGCGGCCTGGGCGTCAGCCAAGACCTTGTCTGCGGCGGCTTTGGCGGTGGTCGCGTCGGCGGCGGCTTTGGCGGCGGCGGCCAGCTTGGTCTCAGCCGGTTTCTGCTGCTTTTGCACCAGGTCATCCACCTTTTTCTTCGCCTTGGTGGCCTGCTGGCGTTTGGCGAGAGCGGCCTGGGCGGCAGCGGCCTGGGCGGCGGCGGCCTGGGCGGCGGCGGCTTTCGCGTTGGCGGCGGCCGTTTCGGCCTCCTTGGCCGCGTTCTCGAGTGCGGCTAAGTCCACGACCGCCCCGTCTAAAAACTTCGGCTGAACGACCTCGCCTGTCTTGGGGTGACGGAGCACTTGCTTGGGGCTGACGTAGACAATTTCTTCCGTCCACTCTCTCGTCGGCTTAAACTTCACTTGTGCGAAGAATGCGGCCAAACCGAGGTTGTCGTCCAATCCCCAATTCTCACGCGGATCGCCATGGCAGCGGGCGCAGCCGATTCTCGCGCCCATGAAGATCAAAGCGGCGGCCTCGGCGAAGCTCTGCGGGTCTTTGTTGGAAACCGGCATGAAGAAGTTGGTTGCGCCGTAGCGGTAATTGCTCCCGCTGGCTGTGATGAGCTCCCTGGCGAACTGATCGTACGGTTTGTTCTGGGCGATGCTTTCCCGGACCCACTCGTAATACCTTTTTCCGGCCGCCGGCCGGACGACACCGACACCCGTCTTGATCCTGAGCAGGTCGGACCACTTCAAAGCCCAGAAGTCGACGAATTCTTCCCGGTCAAGCAAGCGTTCAATGAGCTTGCTTCTTTTCTGAGGGTCGGAATCAGAGAGGAACGCACGAGCCTCATCAGGTGTGGGCAAAGTGCCTATCGCATCAAGGAAAACGCGTCGAACGAACACATGGTCCGAACAACGCTCGGAAGGCGGTATGCCGAGCTTCTTCAATTTCGCATAGACCAGCTCATCAATTTTGTTCTTCGCCGCAACTTGAGGGAAAGGAGCTGGAAGAACTTGCGGGACGACGGCGCGGGTCACAGCCGATCGTCGCATATAAGTCACGACGATGGCGGATTCACCAGAATCGGCGGCTGTGATTGTTCCATTTTCGTCGACGACGGCCACCCGTTCTTCGAGAGATTTGTAAACGGCAACACGTGTCACGTCCTTTTTCGTGCCGTCGGCGAAGGTGGCTGTCGCCGAGATCTGTCCCGTCTTACCTTTTTGAAGAATCTGCTCTTGGGGAAGAACATCTACGGAGACGAGCGCGGGCTGTGTCTCGGCGGCCCAGGGCGTTCCTTGGGCGACCCATGCGGCAAGGGTGTTGTATTTCGGCGAGCCGACTTGAAGTCTCTGCTTGCCTTTGTGAGGGATGCTCGCGGTCGCTTTCAAGAGGAACAAGCTCTTCAGCGGTTCTACTTTGTTGACTCGTCTTCCTTCGGCCGACTTTGTCAACGCTGCGTAATCAGCCGCAGGCTCTGCTCCGAACATGGACAGCTTGAAGTCGCTTTTCCCTTTCAGTGAGCCGTGGCATTTCGTTTGATTGCAGCCGAGCTTGGTAATAAGCGGCATCACATGGCTGATGAAATAGACCGAGCCATCATCTTTGGAGGGTGTGTGGGGGGGATCAGCAGCTTGAGCAGAAACGGAGCCCGAAAATGAAAGCATCACCACAAGAAGTGGAAGCACCTTGGTTTTCATCGTAAGTCACCTCAAGAGGCTGGCGGGAGTGTTGGCGGGAAAAGGAGCAGAACCGAGGTTGGGGAAAAACGAACGTCGGCACCGCGCGAAAACGCGTGCACCCTCGCTCGGTGTGTCTCGGGCGAGAGGTGCAGCCGACCACCGCATGGCAGGTCTCGCTCCATCTGTTTTCGCCTGCACGCCAAAACGCACACACTCAACACTTGGGGAACGATCAGGCGTGTCACCAAACATCGCCCGCGATCTCCGGTGGAAAATACGCCATAATACTAATCCAGTTTGTCTACTTTTGCTGAATTGTCAAGCGCACACCAAAATCTTCACGCCGCGAATATGCGTCAGCAGGATGACGTTCCGGAATCAAGCACTATTATTATAATGCGATTTTGTGATCCTTTGAGGTTTTTTTCCTGTTTCTCAACGGGGGCTTGGGCTTCGGGGCCTATTGTTTTCGGCCGGCACTCTGGCGATTGCTTCCATTTCACAAGAAGTTGTGATGGCCACGACCTCCCCGTTGCAGACCCCGTTTTCCCACATGCAAACCCGACATTCCCGCATCGGCGTTGACAACGCTCAGCGAGTTCCTTGAGCCATGGCTTTCCCCCTGGATTTCAAAAGGAATGCGAACGTGGCGGGTTTTTCGCTGACATCCGTCCTTTGCCAGCGCGATGCCGGCGTCCTACAGCGAGAGTACGTAGGCCACCAGATCGTCAATCTCCTGCGCGGAAAGCTTCGTCGTCTTTCCGTGCAGGTCTTTCTTGTTGTGGGTGGTGAGAACCTCTTTGACAGTCCGGGCCCGTCCATCGTGCAGGAACGGGCCAGTACGGTAGGCTTCGATCAACGACGGCGTATCGTAACGGCCGTCGGGCTCGTTAGGCGTCAGGACGCCGACGTTGTGCATCCTCTTGTCGGTGAAGACGGGGCCCGGGTGGCAGCGAGCGCAGTCCGCCTTGGTTTCAAAGAGCTGCTTGCCACGTTGGGCGGCCTCGGACAATTTGCCGTCGGCACTCAGGTGCGGGCTCGGCTGCGGCCGCAAGGAAACCAAGTACGCCGCCACGTCTTTGACTTCCTGCTCGGTGGGCACGAGCATGTGACCGCTGAGCAGCCCGCTGCGGGCGCATTCCAGGACCGTTTTTCGCGTGGCCCGGCGGTTAAAGGGTGCGGTCTTTTCGAGCAGCGGCAGGCTGATCGTATCTTTCGGGTTGCCGATTCCGTCGCGCAGAAAGTCCCAGCGCAGCCCATCCACCCGGCCCTGATTGGGATGGCACGAAGAGCAACTGTGCCAACGTTGGAACGCTTTGGTCGCGTCGTGGAAGATCATTTCCCCGCGACGTGTACTGTCCGGTTCCGGCTGCGGACCGAGCGAGATTGTGCCGGCGAGCTTGCCATCGGCGGCGTCGAGCACGCTGACCTGGCCGGAATAGTAATTGGCTACGTAGAGCTGCTTGCCGTCCGGCGAGAGCACCAGGCTGCGCGGACCGTTGCCGCCCGAGGAGGCTCGCCGAATCGCACCGGCGATGTACAAAGCGGTCAAATCGTTTTCCAGTTCGGCGGCGACCTGCCGATCCTCTTTGATGCGAATCCAAATGTTGGGCCGCGTGCCGTCCCGCAGCGACGCCAGCTCTTCGGAAACTTTGCCGCCCAGCAGTTCGTGGACCCGACCGATGTCGATGAAGGACACCTCGTGGGTGCCGGCATGGGCGATCCACAATTGTCGGCCGTCTTTCGAGCAGACGACCGAGAACGGGTTGGCCGCTCCTTGGGTCAGATCGTCCAGCAAGACCGTCACCAAGCGCGTGCCGGCGGCGATGTCGATGATGCTCAATGCGTACGTGTTGACCCAACCTCGCTCCAACTGCGTGATCGGCAGATTGAAGCGGCCCAGTCCGTGGACCACGTAGGCCCATTTGCCGTCCGGACTCGTGCAGACGCTGTTGACCAACGTCGAGCCGGGCGGCAACTTCACCGTAGCCGTCTGCACCAGCTTGGCCGTGTCGATGATGCTGACGACGGCAGACAACGTTGGGTCGGTGCTAACGCCGTCCGGCAAACGGTTGGTGACCACCGCGAATCGCTCATCCGGCGTCACTGCTATGGAGTTCGGCTCGCGCACCGCCGGAATCTGCTTGATCTGCTTGGCAGGCTGCCGTCCCAAGTCGATCACCGAAACCGTGTGACTATCCTGGTTGCCGACATACAGCCGCTTGGTCTTGGGGGCCAAGGCCACCGCTTCCGGCCAGCGGCCGACGTTGATGCGCCCCGTTACGGTTCCCCCCGCCGTGTCGATGATCGCGACGGTGCCCGCGTAGCGCTCAGCGACATACAGGGTCTTGCCGTCGGGCGACAGGCACAGGCCGCACGGCTCGCCGTTCACCGCGATCTCGGCGCGTTTCGCTTTACCAACCGTGTCGAGCACAACGATGCACCGGGAGGTTTGATCCGAGACATAAAGGGTCTTGCCGTCCGGCGCCAAGGCGAGGAACCCCGGCGATCGGTATGCCGTTGCGGGCGTCCTTTTGTTCTCAGCGGCAGTGGCGTCCCGGTCGCTTGGTGCGACCACGTGCAAAACCAGAAACCCGGCCAATACAAAAACAGGCAGCAAAGCGCTGCGGCCAGCCGTCATCATTGGTGCTCTCCTCGGTTCGCGGTGTCGCTCCAGCCATCCCCTTGCCGGCTGCTTGGATGCCTCAATCCGCGGTTGCCACCGGTCATGGCGGATTCGTCGGACGGTGAAGTCACCACCCAACGTTCAGCAACGCCAAACCAGCTGACATCGGGGAACTCCTGATTTTACTCCTCGGTTTTCCTGAGCGTAATAATCAACCCAGCGCGAAAGGTTACGACTCTCGGCCTTTGTACGCCAGTCTGGTCAACTCGTATTGTTGCCGGTACTGGGAACGGTGTCAATGGTCAGGGCTGGTCAAAGCGGCGGACCGACGAAATCCGAGCAGGCGTTCTGACGAGTCTCAAACATGGGCGGCAGCCCCATGTTTTGCAGTTCTTCGTTTCCGCCGGTTCATGGCCCATCAGGGGATTGACGCGCCCACCGCTCGCCGGACGCGTGTCGCCCGCTTTGCTTGCGGTTACGCTCGGCTGTGTTATTCTGAGTGGCTGCCGAGTGAGTCTGAGCGGGTCGTTTCTGCTCTCTTGACCCGGATGATTCATAGAAACCCAAACCGACGACTTGTCGTCGTGGGATGTGCCGTGAAACCCGTGGAATCGACAACAAGTTGTCGGCTTGGGTACCACGAAGACAATCTATGAATAATCCGGGTTAAGAAACACCTTTCACCACAAGGGGGGCGCCCTGATGAAGAACGTTGCCGAGAATCTTTTGGGACGGCGTGAATTCCTTGGCCGGGCGATCCGCGGTGGGACCGTGACCGGGCTTGCTCTGCAGGCCAGCTCCTCTCGGGCGGGAACGAAGTCCACCGACTTCGCGGCCGGAGAAGGCGTGGTCACCACGACGCCCCCGCTGGGAATCGAAATGGCCGGCTTTCATCGCCCAGTGGGCAAGCGACGCGTGATTACCGGCATTCGCCAACCGACGGCCGCCCGGGCGCTGGTCGTGCGTCAGCAAGACGTTCAGGCGGCAATCGTCTCATTGGACATTTGCGGCGTCTCACGAGATTTCGTCCGGCGGGTGCGAAACCGCGCCGCCAAACAGATCGGCATCCCCGCCGGCAACATCCACATCTGCGCGACGCACACGCATTCGATGCCGACGTTTCGCTTCTTCCGGCAATGGGGGGCGATTTCGCCGAAGTACAGGACGCAGGTCGAAGGACTCATCGTGCAGGCCCTCGAGCGCGCCAAAGCCGACCTTGCCCCGGCCGAGCTGTACGTCGGCAAAAGTCGAGCGGTCGGAGCGAACTACAACCGCACTTCGCGCACGTGGAAGACGGACAACCAGTTCAAGGCTGATTCCACCGACGACGAGCGCTGGCTGGACACGCGGGTCCACGTGCTGCGCTTCGATCGGTCCGGCGCCGGGCGGAATCTGCTGTGGTATCACTTCTCCGCGCACCCGGTCTGCTACACCGACGGCAATGCCGGTCCCGATTGGCCGGGACTGGTCGAGCAGCTCGTCCTCGAAAAGCAAAAGATCTCGCCGGTGTTCCTGCAGGGACACTGCGGAGACGTCAATCCGGGCAGCGGCAAACCTCGGCTGGGACATCCCGAGAAGATTGCCGCGGAGATGTCCGCCGCCATCGGCCGCGCGCTGGACGGTGCGGTGTCCGTTCCGATCGAGAGCATCGCACATGCCGCGGCTCAGTGCGAGCTGTCGTTGGATATCGAACGGTTCAGGTCCCAAATCGAACAGTACCGTAAAGATCCGTCTCAATGCGCCCGAGGCCAGTGGGTGGACGCCGGCTTCGCCGCCGATTGGTTCAAGAGTGCAACGGAATGGGACTTGGCCCGCGACAAGCTCGCCGCACCGATTTCGGCCTTGCGGCTGGGCGGCTGCGGCCTGTTGTTTCATCCGAGCGAACTTTACAGCTATTTCGGATTGGCCATCGGCCGCGGTTCGCCGTTGGAACACACGGTGGTCGTCGGCTATTCCGATGCGTTCATCGGTTATCTTCCCGATCCGAATGCTTACAAAGCCGGCGAGTATGCTGCGATCACGGTGCCAAAAATCTGCGACCTGCCGCCGTTCAAGCCGCTGGCCGCTGGCGAGCTCGCCACGGCGGCAAGCCGTCTGCTGAGGAAGGTTACGTCGTAAAGAGTTTTCTGTTTTCGTCCGATTCGGACGCTTATTTGGTTGTTGGCCAGCGACGTCTCAGGCGGTTTTGCTGTCATCGACGCGTTTGCCCGAAGGCAATCTCATGGAAAACTGGGGGAAAGTCGTTCATCTTGTTGGCGTTCTACTGGTTGGCGGCGGGGTGATGATTTCTGCCTTGCTTTTGAAGGGGAATCAACAGGACCGGAGCCTACTACTTCGGTATAGCTTTCTGCCGGCCGATTTCACCAAAACGTCGACTCGGGTCTTCTGGGTCGCCTTTGGCGTGGTGTCCATTATCATCGATCTCTATGTTCAGTTCGTGAGGTGATTTCTGTGTAGCGCGTCTGCGAGATTGCGTAAGACGCGCGCCTGGCCACGTCGTCCGCCACGGAACTAAACTCTGTCGTTACGGAGAAAGATCGATGCAGAAATTTCTCAGCATGTTTGGTCTCAAAGCCACGGCTGCTTGCTTTACCCTGATCTTGCCGCTGGAACTGAGTGTTACTGCGGTTGCGCAGGGGGCGGATCGCGGTCAATTTCGGGTTCCACCGGGGTTTGTCGTGGAGCAGGTCGCGGGACAGCCGTTGGTCGACTATCCGCTGTTTGCCTGCTTCGACGATCGGGGGCGGCTGTTCGTGGCCGAAGGGACCGGCAAGAACCTGCCCGGCACCGAATTGGTGAAGCTCAACCTGGCGAAGATCACGCTGCTGGAAGACACCGACGGCGACGGCCGGTTCGATGTCCGTAAGACGTTCGCCGATGGCTTGGTCATGGCACAAGGGGTCTTGTGGCACAACGGTTCGTTGTACGTCGCCTCGCACCCCAGTTTTTGGCGGCTGGAAGACACCGACGGAGACGGCCGGGCCGACGTCCGCGAGGAATTCGTCGGCAAGTTCGGCTTCAACGGCAACGGCTGCGACATCCACGGGCCGTTCCTCGGTCCGGACGGCTGGATTTATTGGACCGACGGCCGGCACGGATACAAAATCAAGACGTGTGAGGGAAAGCTCCTGGAGGGGCTGGCTTCGCGCATCTGGCGGTGCCGGACGGACGGAACCGGGATGGAACGCATCTGCGGGGGCGGGTTCGACAATCCGGTCGAAGTGGTGTTCACCCCCGACGGCTCTCTGATCGGCACCATGGACCAGGGAACCGGTGACTGCCTGCTTCACTACGTCGAGGGAGGCGTCTATCCGCGGGATCATCCCAGCGTGAAGGAGTTTGTGATGACCGGGCCGATGCTGCCGCCGATCATCCGTTTCAGCCCCGCCCTGCCGCCGGCGTTGTGCGGCCTGGTCCGCATCCGTTCGGACTATCTGGGGCCGGAGTACAAGGACACGCTGCTGAGCACCCACTTCAACGTGCACCGCGTGCAGCAACATATTTTGGAGCGGAACGGCTCGACGTTTCGCTGCACGAATAAAGACTTCCTCATTTCGACGAATTACGACTGCCACCCCAGCGACGTGTTGGAAGACGCCGACGGGAGCTTGTTGGTTGTCGACATGGGTGCATGGTACAACTACGGCTGTCCCACCGCAAAGATCGCCAAACCGGAGGTCAAGGGCCGCATTCTCCGCATTCGCCGCGAAGCGGCCCCGGCGGTTGCGGACCCCTGGGGGAAGTCGTTGCCGCTCGACTCGATGACAGCCGGCGGTTTGCTGAAGTTGTTGGACGATCCCAGGCCCAAAGTCCGCGACCGAGCCGTCGAACAGTTGGTCAAGACGGGAAAAGCGGCCGTTCCCCAATTGGCCGCCGCCTCTCGCCGAGACGGCAAACGCGCCGATGGAAAACCCGTTTCCGTTCAGACCCGCCGCCAAACGATTTGGGCCCTCTCGCGGATTGGGACGCCCGAGGCGCGGGCGGCCATTCGCGAGGCGCTTGCCGACGGGGACGCGACCGTCCGGCAGGTGGCCACACATTGCGCGGGGCTGGAACGAGATGCCCTGGCGCAAACGGCCCTGATGAAGATGGCGATCGACGACGAACCACCGCTGCGACGAAAAGCCGCCGAGGCGCTGGGACGGCTCGGCTCTTCCCAGGCGGTGCCCGCCCTTCTCGACAGCCTGCGCAGCGGTGTCAGCGGCCGGTTTCTGGAACACTCGCTGATCTACGCCCTGATTCGCATCGGCGATCGGCAGACGACGCTGGCCGCTCTGGAGGACGTCAACCCCAAGGTTCGCCGGGCCGGGCTGATCGCCCTGGATCAAATGCCCGGCGGCAAACTGACCCGCGAATTGGTCTCACCATTATTAGACACCGACGATCCCGAATTGCAGCAAACGGCCTTAGACGTGATCAGCCGGCACGAAGGGTGGTCCGACGAGATCATCACGCTGGTCGCAGGGTGGCTGCAGAGTGCGGATTTGCCGGCCGGCAAGCAAAGGTCGTTGACCGGAGCGCTTCTGGCTTTCGGCGGGGACGAAAAGGTCCAGAAACTGGTGACCGATGCGCTCGCCGATCCCAAGACCCCGCGCGCAAGCCGTCTGCTGTTGTTGCGGATGATGGCCCGCAGCCGCCTGCCCGAGCTGCCGACTAGCTGGCGGGCCGCCATGGATCAGGTGCTCGCGGGGACCGATCGCGACCTGCAGCGAGAAGTCCTAGCCACCGTCAAATCGCGAAACATTCGCAGTTTCGACGGGCAATTGACCAACTTGAGCCGTCAGGATGACGTGCCGACCGAGCTGCGCGTGGCCGCCTTGGACGCGCTCGCCGCGGCAAGCCCCCGTTTGCAAGCGGATCAATTCGTGCTGCTGAGCGGTCAACTGACCGACGACGCGAATCCGCTGTTGCGTGTGACGGCGGGACGCGCTTTGGGAGCAGCCAGGCTGAGCAAGGATCAGTTGGTCCAATTGACGGGCCAGGTCGAGACCGGCGGTCCGCTGGTCGTGCCGTTGTTGACGCCGGCCTTTTCCAAGTCGAGAGATGAGCAGGTCGGGTTGAAACTGATTGCCGCCTTGAACAAGTCGACCGGCGCCACGGCGCTGACCACCGACGAATTGGAACTGTTGGTCAAACCATTTCCGCCGGCTGTGCGGACCGCCGCCCAGCCATTGTACGCTCGTCTGGCGGCTCGCCAGCAGGAGCAGGAGGCCTATCTGGCTTTTTTGAGGGGCCAATTGTCGTCGACTCCCGGCAGTCCCGAGCGGGGACGAGACGTCTTCTTCTCCAAGAAGGTTGCCTGCTATAGCTGTCACCGCATGGGAGACAAAGGAGGCAACGTCGGTCCGGACCTTTCCCAGATCGGCCGGCTGCGAGGGTCGCAAGCCCTGTTGGAAGCGGTCGTCTTTCCCAGCTCGACGATTGTGCCCGACTACCGGACTTACGTGATCGCCACCAACGAGGGGAAAGTCTTCACTGGAATGATCGTGCGCGAGACGTCCAATGCGATTTACCTGCGGACCGCCGAACTGGCGGAGATCCGCATCCCGCGCGGCGACGTCGACGTCATGCGTCCTTCCGAGACGTCGATCATGCCCCAGGGACTCGAAAAAACGATGACTCCGCAGGAATTCGCCGATCTGGTCGAATTCCTGTTCCAGAGGCGATGACTCACGAATTGGACAAAGCCCGCCGATGGCAATCGGCGGGACCCACGGGTTGCCACCCGTGGGCTTTCATGCAACGTCGCGGCTCAACAGGAGCTTCGCCCACCCGAGATCGAGTCTTGAAACTTCTCCTCACGAAAAACCGGGAGGTTTTCAATGCTGTTCTTCCCCAGTCGAATCGCTCAAACCCTCATCCTGACGGCGCTGTTGACGCTGCCGTTGACCGCCTCGGCCGGTGAGTCCCGGAATTACTCGCCCGCTGAGCGTGCGTTGAAAGTGGTGCGGTTGGACACCTCGCCGGACGCATCGTTCGTGTCGGTTCGGGCGGATGCCGGCGGGCGGTTGTTTGTCGGTGGTCGCGAATCGCTGTTCGTCTACGAACCCGACGGCAAAGGGGGATACCGGCCTCGTCACGAGCTGTACCGCTTCCCGCCCCATAGCTGGGTGTTCGACATCGAGATCCGCGGCAACGACCTGTACGTCATGACGGCCAGCGCCTTGTATCTGCTGCCCGGGGCGGTCCGGCGGCGCGAAGGACTTGAGGCCAAACGGCTGATCTGGGGGCAGCCGCTGGGACATCTGCAGTTGGGCTTTTTCGGCCTCGCCTGGGGTCCGGAGGGGGACCTCTATTTCTCGATGGGCGATCCGCTGCAGCATTACGGAGACTTCAACCGGCCCGATCACTGGGGGCACTGGACGTTCTTCAGCCAGCCCGAAGGAACCCGAACACCGTACACCGGTGTCGGCGGCGTGTTGCGTTGCCGGCCCGATGGCAGCCGACTGCAAGTGGTTTCCCGCGGGATCTTTCGCCCCTGCGGCTTGGCGTTCGACCGCTACTGGAACCTGTTCACCGACGACAACGACCGCGAGGCAATGCCGGTCCAGTATGTACCGGCCCGATTGCTGCACGTGACGCCGCACTCTTATTTCAGTTGGCCGCGCGGCTGGATGGCTGCCAAGTCACCGGACCGGGCCGATCTGCTGGAGATCTTGTACGGCGGATTGGGCCGGGAAGCGCCGGTCGGCTTGGCCTATTACGACGAGACTTTTCTCGGGTCCAAATACCGCAACAATCTGCTGATGGCCGGTTGGGCTCGGCGAGTGGTGAACCGCTATCCGCTCAAACCTCGCGGCGCCAGCTTCACAACCGAGGAACACTCGCTGTTGATCGGCCGCCAGCAGGCCCGCCCGGTCGGAATTTGCGTGGGACGCGGAGGCCGGGTGTTCGTCGTCATCCTGCAGATGCCCCAGCTCGAGGGTTCACCCACTTGTCCCAGCGATCTGGTGATGATCACCACGGCCGACGACGACTCCAGTCGACCGTTCGCGGCTTACGACGCACCAAGCGTCCCGGCCGAGAAACTGTGGACCGAGCTCTCCCAGGCCTCCTGGTCGCGTCGCCACCGAGCGCATACCGAAATCTTACGCCGCGGCGGAGCGCTGCTCACCGAGGCGACCAAACGATTGGCCACCGTGGGGCAGGCTTTCCAGCCTGCCGGTACGGATCGGCAGGCTGGAAAGCCTGCCCCACACACCCCGGCTGGAAAGCCTGCCCGACACTCCCAGGCTGGAAAGCCCGCCCGACACTCCCAGGCTGGAAAGCTCGCCCGACACTTGTCCGACCCGGCGATCTATCACTTGCCCTGGCTGGCTGCTGCGGGCGGTTCCCCCGAGGCCGGCCGACGGCTGGCAGACCTGGCGTCTCACCCGAACGCGAACGTCCGCCTGCAAGCGATCCGGGCGCTGGCCGAGTTCTTCCCATCGGACAAAACACGGCCCGTGTTGGCTCGCGCGCTGTCCGACGCGAATCCGCAAGTGCGTCACGCGGCCCTGTCTGCGTTCTTCGACGAAGACGATTGGCCGCCCGAGGCGGCGAAGCCGCTTTCAGAAGAGCTGGATGCCGATACCACGGCTGTTTACCTAATCTCGGCCCGCCCGTTTGAAGTCTCACACTAGGCACGCCCATGGCCATAGCAACTTCTAACCGACTCTTACCGCTGCTCGCCAGCGCCGTGGTGCTGATGCTGGCCTTTGTCACGCTGAAGTCCTGTAGCGGAAAACAGGAATCTCCACTGGTCATGGAGACCGTGCCCCAGGCACCGGCGCCAGACGCGGACAGTCCCGCCGATACCATCAAGACCTTGACGGCCAACGTCGCCGCCATGACCTCAGAAGTGCAGGCGTTGCGCAAGGACAATGATCAGCTGCGCAAGGGGAATCGTGACCTGTTGGCGAACCGTCACCAGATCGAAGAAAACGTTGCAACCCGGCTCAAGCGCGAGATGCTCTCACGAGAGAAGGGACAGGAAGCGCGCAAACGGATTGATGCCAGTGTGCTCTCGTCATTGACGGCACGCGTGGATGCGCTTTCGCAGTCGTTTTCCAAAAGTGGTGTTACCCAAGGCAGTCAAGACATACCAGTGGGCTTGGGCCTTCCACCACGACATGCAGCAGCGTCGCCCCTTCATGCTCCACCGCCTCCAGTCCGAGG
>CAZGYE010000037.1:3178-26230 GCA_964530165.1 uncultured Planctomycetaceae bacterium | reverse complement strand
TACCACCAAAACAACTCTTGGTTGTACCAGAGCAACGAGCTTTCATCCCCATCTATCCAGCCTGTCCTTGCCGATCGGCAGGCTGGAAAGCCTGCCCCACGACACCCTTCAAATCAAAATTGACGAACCACTTGCTTCTTGAACCACCCATTATGACGCGTTCGAAGTGGTTCTCACAGCGCCGGCGTCTGTTTTCGTGGGACGTTGTCGCGGCTGGGGTGGCCGGGTCTGACCAACGGAAAGGCCCGGAAACAATGCCTCGCGGCCATCGCATCCGCTCTGACCCCGCCACCCATCGCTCGAACTGGGAACAACTGTCATTCGTGGTGCGCCGTTCGATCTTTCGGGTTGCGCCGCCGCGGCACGAAGCCCACCAATGCAAAAATCAGGCAGCAGACGCAGCAGCTCGCGGCGAACCAGTCACCCCAGGCAACGTACAGGCTGGCACGGTTATCGAGCGGAATGGTGTCGACGAGCACGGCATTGAGCTGTTTGTGCCAGCGGCCCGTCCGCGGGTCGCGCATCGACTGGCGGCCTTCACCGTCGCCGTCGAAGAACACGTCCGGCTCACGGATGATACCGTCGCCGTCAATCACCGCCGAGATGCCGGTGTTGACCGCACGGACCATCGGTGTGCGGCACTCGACCGCCCGAAACGCGGCCGTGATGAGATGTTGATCCAGCTCGCTCGATCCGTGAAACCATCCGTCGTTGGTCAGATTGACCAGACAGTCAACCGAGTGCGGAGTGCGGAGTGCGGAGTGCGGAATTCGCAGGTCGGAGAGTTCCGCTTTTCGCTTTCCGACTTCGTCGTTCACAGATTTGACGATGTTACGCACCAAATGGGGGACCGTGTCTTCGAAGCAGATGATCGGCGCGAATCTCCAGTTCTTGTAATGGAACACCGACGCGCTGCGGCCGGCGGCAATCCCGAAGTCGGCCGGGAAGGGCGTCAGTTTGTGCAGCCAGGGGAGCTCCTCTTTCAGCGGAATGTATTCGCCGAACAGCACGCGGTGCAGCTTGTCATACCGGCCGAACAGACCGACGTCGGGCCGAATGAACGCCGCCGAGTTGTAATGCCGAAGCCCGTTGCAGTCCGCCTGGAAGGTGTCGATGCCGATGATCATCGCGGCACCGGCTTTTTGGCTCATGTCGGCCAGCGTCCGGCGCACCGTGGGGTCTTTCCAAGCTGCCAGAGGGATTTGCGGGGCAACCTGCTGCAGTTGGTCATCGGTCATGTCGGGCGGCGGAGACTCCATCAACGGCCAGCGGAACATCGACTCCGGCCAGACAATCACGTCGGGCTGGTGTTGGACGGCCTGGCCGGTCAGGTAATCGTGCCGGCGGAAGATGTCACCCCACTCGCTGGGATCGTGTTTCAGCGATGCCGTGTAGTTGCCCTGCACCAGGGCGACGCGCGGACCTTCCCGAAAATCGGCCTGAGCCCGGCGGATGTAGCCATACCCCAAGACCGCCGCAAAGATGAGCAGACAAACACCCACCGCGCCCCACTGCCGGATCGCAAGGTGCTCTTCAGCGACAACCTGAGAACCGTTCCCGACCGGCAGCAGCCGTAGCTTCGCAAAGACCGAAACCGGTACCAGGCCCGCCACACAGGCCGACATCATCGACACCACAAAACTGACCCCGTAGGCGCCGACCAAATCGCAGATCTGAATCAGCTCGATCCAACGGTATTGAGTATGCCCCAAGTAATACCAGGAAAAGCCCGTGAGCAGGTGGGCGCGCAGATACTCCAGCCCAACCCACGCCGCCGGGACGGCAAAAATCAACGGCGCCGAGAAGCGGTGCACGGCCACACGGGCCAGCCCGACGAAAAGCGGAAAGTAAACGGCCGTGTAAATGGCCAGCGCGATCCAAGCGGGGTACATCGACCGGTCACCCAGCCGCATCCACTGTAGCGTCACCAGCGTGTTCAGCAGCCCGCAGGCATAAATGGCCCGATACATCCAGCGAGTTGGTTTTTTCAGCCGCACCAGCAGGATCAGCGGCACCAAACAGATCCAGCCGAGCGGTCCCCAATCCAGCGGCGTGAAGCTGGCCCACAGCAACACCGCCGTCAGCCCGGACAACAGCCACACACCGCCGGCCGAAGCCGGTGCAGTCCGAGCGCTGGCGATGATTTCCTGAACCGTCGGCTCGCCGACCGAATGTGTTCTGGAATCAGGAACCGGGTGATCTTCCGAACGCTTGGGCGACACGTTTTCCCTATTCCCACAAAATCACGTCGATCACCTCTCCCGGCTGATGCGTCTTGCCACCGGCCGGAAACAGGGCCATGGCATTGGCTTCGACGGTCGACCACAGGTCCGCCGAGCCTTGCCATCTGACCGGGCAGACGACCGGACCGGAGTCATCCCAATCGAGGTGAGCCGGATGATACGTCGGACGCTCTTCGTGGGCAAGATGCGCCTTGGTCAGTCTGGCTTTCAGCGGTCGCGGCTCGGCTGGTTCGATTCCCAGCAACCGACGAATGGCCGGGCGGGCGAACAATTCGAAGCAAACCATACTGCTAACCGGATTTCCCGGCAATCCGAGCACGAAGCAGCGGGCCGCAGCGGTGTCTGCCGACTGCCAACTGCCGACTGCCGACTCGTTGTCGGGCCGGTCGAAGACTCCGAACCAGACCGGTTGACCCGGTTTGACGCGGACCTTGTGGAAGACCTGTCGAACGCCGGCTGTCTGTAATTCTGAGGGAACAAGGTCCAGCTTACCGGCCGAAACGCCTCCGGAAAGCAGCAGCATGTCAGACTGCAATCCGGCGTCGATCCGCTTCCGCAGGTGGTCGCGATTGTCGCGCGCGATTCCCAGCGGAACCGGATCGGCGCCGGCACGACGGATTTGAGCGGCCAACATCGTTTCATTCGAGTTGCGGATCTGGCCCGGTCCCGGGGTTTCGGCGATCGGAACCAGCTCATCACCCGTCGCCAGCACCGCCACGCGTGGACGACGATGGACCACGACTTCGGACTTGCCGAACTCCGCCAGTGCGCCCAACTCTTGCGGTCGCAGCCATTGGCCCGCGGCGGCGACGCACTGGCCGCGCTCGATCGACGCCCCGCGGAACATGACGTTTGTGCCTCGTGTGACGGGCCGCGACGTTGCAACGTGAACGGTACGTGATTCCGGGTCGATGTCAGAGTCCTCGACGCGGACGACGGCGTCCGAACCGGCCGGTATCGGCGCCCCGGTCATGATCTGCGTCGTTTCACCCGCTTCGATCTGCTTGGAAGGAACTTGCCCCGCCGTGACCTCCTCGACCAGCTTGAGTGTCGCTTTGCCGTCGAGGATGTCGGTCGAGCGCACGGCAAACCCGTCCATCAACGCTTTGTCGAACGGTGGCGAGTCAATGTCGCTGATGACTTTTTCGGCCAGCACCAAACCGAGGGCGTCGCCGAGCGGCCTCGACGTTACCCAAAGGGGCCGCACTTCTTGCAGGATGGCCGTCAGCGCTTCCTTAACTGTGAGCATTTTTCTGATTGACGATTCAAGAAGCGACGATTGACAGCTCTCAGCGGTCAATCATCAGAAAGTTCCTCAACATGTTGGCGCCTTCGTCGGTCAAGAAACTTTCGGGATGAAACTGAACGCCGTGGACCGGATACCGCCGGTGTCGGAAGCCCATCAGTTCGCGGGAATGATCGGGGTCGTCGGTCCACGCGCAAACCTCTAGCTCGTCGGACAGCGACTCCTCGGGGACAACGAGGCTGTGGTAACGCGTGGCCTGGAACGGGCTCGGCAAACCGAGAAAGATTCCTCGGCCGTCGTGATGAATCATGGAGACCTTCCCGTGCATCAGCCGATCGGCCCGAACAACCTCGCCGTGATAAACTTCGGCAATACATTGATGTCCCAAACAAACGCCAAGCAAGGGGATCTTCGACCCGAAATGGGCAATCACCTTCTTCGAAAGTCCCGCTTCCTTGGGAGTGCACGGGCCGGGAGAAATGATGATGCGTTCCGGATGCAGGGCCTCGATTTGCTCGACGGCAATTTGGTCGTTGCGGACCACGCGGATCTCCAGCCCGGCGTCGATTTCGCCCAGGCGCTGCACCAGGTTGTACGTGAACGAATCGTAGTTGTCGAGCACGAAGATCATGGTCCGGTCATCCCGCAACAGAAACAACCGTGTATGCTAGCAGGAGCATGTCGCGACAACTAGAGGATGTGACAAAACCGCATTAGATGTTCAGCACCCTCTCTTCGCGGACTTCCTCGACGCCGACCTCGTTGATCTTCAGACCGAACTTTTCGCCGATCTTGACGGCTTCGCCGCGGCAATAAAGATGATTGTTGACGAACAGGTCCAGCAAGTCTTCGCACGACTTGTTGAAGGTGATCAGTGCACCGGGCGTCAGCGACAGGAGGGGGCCTAATTCGATTTTCTTCTCGGCCAGCCGAACGGTGACGGTCACCGGAAGGCCGGAAAGTAGGCTTGACCGCATGTCGGCGGCGGGAGCGGATACAGCGGATACCGGCGATTCGGCCGGTGTGGATTGATCGGCGAGCGACGTCGCTTGCCGTTCTGTCCCGCTCTCTGCTGCTTCAAACGGAGGATTCGTCACCGGGCAGAGGAGAGTGATTCGGGCAATCGGTTGGGCATCGGTTGCTGCTTGCGAAACAGGTTCCGTCTCGGCTTTGTCTGGGCCATCGGCGGTTCGTTTGTCATCGGCGGTTGGTTCGTCGAAGACGAACAGCTCAACCATTCCCGCCCGTTCGGCCGGGTTTGCTGCGATGGCAGCCGCCTTGAAGTCATCGACGGCCTGCGACTTGAATTGGCTTGCTTCCAGGTCATCCGGAAGCATGTTCAGCGGCCATTCCATCGCGAGCGTTTGCAGCCGCGATTCCTCGCTCTCGCCCGGCTGGGTGTACCATTGGGGCAACGGCAGGGTTTCGGGGATGAAACAGAGCAGACCCTGCCCGCCGACCTCGAACGCCACCAGCAAGCCGGGACCAGCCAATTCGCCGGGAACCGCAGCCGCATCCCAAGAAAACGAGTCCCCAATCTCAACGCGATATTGGCGGTCGAAGCAAAGATTCAGCGACTGCGCAATTGCACCACAGTTCTTCTGAGAGGTGCTGATGACGCGTTCGATACTGCGTTCGTCGAATTCCGGCATGGCACGTTCCGAGTCTGTGTCGGGGGAGCATCGACGCCCCTGCGGACCGGGTGCGCAGAACTTCATTTGTGTTGATCGTCATGCGAAGAGTGTCAACTTCAAGCATTTCCGACACAAACCCTCCCCTTGCCACAGATCAACCACGGCAAGACCGTCCAGAAGCTGGACCGCTTGTCCATCCACTTCCGGCCAGCCCCACTACACCGAGAATGGCTGACCTGTTAGAATAGACCAATGGTACCGAACTCCACCGCCTCGACCCGACCACGCAGGCGAAAAATACTGCTGAGCGCTGTGCTGTCGATTGCTGCGTTGTCATGCGGCTCGGCCGTGTTCATGGTGTTGGCGTCTCTGAAACAACCGCCTGCATCGCGCGAGCAGATCGAAAAAACGTACAACGTCGAGGTCTTCGACGTCGAACGCTGCGATCTGCAGGAAATCATCTCGGCGTTTGGAACGGCTCGCGCAGACCGCGAAGTTGTGTTGTCGGCCCAGGTTGCGGGTGAGATTGTCGAAATCCATCCCCGTTTGAAAATCGGTCAGGCGGTGCGGCCTGTCGGCGAGTCCCAGCGGTTGCCTGGTGATTTGCTGGTCCGCATCGATCGGGAGCCGTATCAAGAACGTGTCCGCCAAGCTCAAGACCGCATGGCCGAAGACCAGGCGGAATTGGAGGAGCTGCAGAAGCAGGATGAAAACAACAACATCCTCCTGCAAAAAGCGCAACAAGACGTCAAGCTGTTTCAAGCGGAATACGATCGCGTCCGAAAACTCTACGACAAGAATGTGGTCGCGGAAAGCGAAATGACGTCGGCCCACTTGGAACTGCAGCGGTACGAGCTGGTCCTCATCCGGGCCGAGAACGAGAACAGACTCTTCCCGCTCCGCAAGAAGCGAGTCTTGAGCCAAATGGAAACGCACCGCGGCGACCTTCGTCTGGCGAGGCTCGACGAAGCTCGCACAGAGGTGAGACCCCCATTCGAAGGGATTCTCGGCGAGGTGCTCGTTGGGCAGGGTCAGTACGTCGGCGTCGGCGAGCCGCTGGTGAAGCTGATCGATAAAACGAAGGTTGAGATTCCAGTCCCCGTGACGCTAAGAGATTACGCCAAGATTGCTGCGAAAGTGCGCGCCGGCGAACAGCCGCGCGTGGAGCTCGCGGAGAATGAAACCGCTCCCGCGCGTTGGATCGGACACGTGGTTCGCGTGGCACCGGAAGCCGACGAGCGAACACGTACAGTCAACGTCTTCGTCCATGTCGAAAACACAGAGCAGCCAGTCCCCTTGCTGCCGGGCACGTTCGTCCACGCTCGCATCGACGGTCCGATCCTGAATCAGACGCTCGTTGTCCCCCGCGACGCCATCGTGGGTGGAAAGGTGTTCGCCGCGAGCCGGGGGCGGGCTACCGGACAAACGGTGGTCGTTGAACGGACCCTGCAATCGCTGGCGATCATCAAGGGCGGGGTGCAGCCGGGCGATCACCTCATTCTGACCAATCTCGATATTATTCACGACGGCGCTCGGGTCGAAATCCAATCGCACTCGAGCCTGGCCGACGAACTGAAGAAGCAGCGAACAAAAGTCGCCCGCGAGATGCTGGTCGAAGAAGGAAAAAAACCAAAGGAAAAAGGGAAAAAAAGCACTCAGCACTCAGCACCCAGCACTCAGCACTCAGCACTCAGCTGATCGCTGATGGCTGAAAGCTGATCGCTGAGGGCTTGCCTTTTTTCTTTTTCCTCTTTACGTTTTCCTTCATGATTTGCATCTCCGTCACCCCGGAATCCCGAAAACTGGCGAAGGTCGATCTGCTCAATGCGTCGCGGCAGTGTGACTTGATCGAATTGTGTCTCGATCACATGATCAAAGAACCCGACATCGGTGATCTGCTGGGCGGCGTGTCGAAACCGGTGCTCATTTCGTGTCGACGGCCGCAAGACGGCGGGCATTGGAAGGGGAGCGAAGAGGAGCGAATGCAACTGTTGCGGCAGGCAATTGCCGCCGGTCCGGCATACATCGAGTTGGACCTCGACATTGCCGGCGGCATCCCGCGGTTCGGCCAGACCAAGCGGGTCATCAGCTACACGCGCATGGACAAACCGCTCGGCAAAATCGACGTAATCTTCGACAAGGCGTACAAGGCCAAGGCCGACGTCGTCAAGTTCACCTGGCCCACGCCCACGCTGGATGCCGCGTGGCCGTTGTTGGCCGCAGTCAGCCAGAAGCGGGAATTGCCGGTGGTCGGCATGGGACTGGGCCGCGCCGGGCTGACGTTCTCGCTGTTGGGCCGCAAGTATGGTTCGCCCTGGATCTATGCCGCTCTGGAGAAAGGCATGGAAGCCCACAAAGGCCAGGCAACCGTCCGCGAACTGGATGAAGTGTACGACTGGAGGCGGATCGACCGCAAAACCCGCTTCGTGGGTGTCGTGGGGCTCGGTCCCGGCGAGGTGATCGCGGTGGGGGCGTTGAACACCGCTCTCCAAACACTCGATCTCAACACGCGTTGTTTGCCGCTCGCGCTGGGCAGGTTCGACAACCTTGCCAAGATGCTCGACATCCTGAAAATCAACGCGCTGAAGGTCAGTCCCCGGTTGGGCCGAGAGCTCATTGCGTTTGCCGAACACACCGAAGAAGCCGCCGAACAAAGCCAGTTCACCGACCTGATGCTCAAACAGGCGGACGGCTGGCGCGCCTACAACACCATCTGGCGGAGCGCGTTGAAGGTGCTCGAGGAAACCCTGGGGAAACAGAATGCGGCTGACAGGCCGCTGGAGCGGCGCAATGTTCTGCTCGTCGGCGCAGGCGGTTTGGCGCAGGCGCTGGCGCACGGCATCCACCGGCGAAAGGGAATTCTGAGCGTCACCGCGCCCAATGACAAACAGGCCCAGCGGCTCGCCGAACGGTTTGACGTTCGCTACGTTCCGTTCGCCGCCCTGTACGACACGCTGGCCGACGTGGTCGTGCTCACCGATCCGTCTCTTGTCATGGGTCACAACAAAGGGGAGCTGAATCCCTCCTATTTGCGGCCCAACATGACTGTCGCCGACATCTCCCGGCTGCCGAAAGAAACGGAGCTGCTCAGTGAAGCCCGTCAACGGGCCTGCAAAATCGTCGAGCCTGCCGACATTTTCGTCGATTCCGTCTCCGCCCAGTTCAAAGCGATCACCGGCAAGGAGCCGCCGGCAAAAATACTCCGCAATGCACTCGCCAACACAGAATAACCAATGCCCGTCAAACGAGTCGAATGGGAATGCCCCGGCTGCAAGAGGCGCTTCGCCATTCCGGCTGAAGTGCCGACGCCCCAGTTGTGCCCCCAGTGTCAGGCGGCCCCACCCTCGCCGACTCCATCGCCAACCCTACCGGCAACACCGCAAGTTCCACCGAGCGGAATCGACGAGATCGATGTTGAGGAAGAAAACGTCACGCTCCCTCAGCTCGACGTCGGCGACGTCCCTTCGTTCCAGCTCGGGCCGCAGCGAACCCGCGCGATCCATCCGGGCGAACCCGTCCGTCGAAAATACCCGACCCTGCGGATGATTGCATCGCTTTACAAACTCCTGGCGGCCTTGCTCGCCGTCGGCGCGCTGGCCGGCCTCTTCCGCGCACTAATGACCGCCTTCAACGCGGAAGATTTCGCAGGGCGCACGGCGTCGATCATGGTCGGCCTCTACGTCTTCGGCGGAGGCATATTCGCAGCCGTCGGCCTGCTGGCCGCCGCAGAGCTGATCCACGTGCTGCTGGACATCGAAGAAAATACCCGATCACAGTGAAGTACCAGCGGGTAGAACCGAACTTGCCGCTCACCGCGCGCGGACGAATTTTTTCAATTGCCCATCTGAGCCCACTTCGCTGACGTAGAGGTCGCCGCGGCTGTCGCCCCAAATTCCGTGCGGGAACGTGCGGAATTGATGCGGCCCTTCTCCGGCTTCGCCCCACTGTGAAAGGACCTCGCCGTCACGATTGAGGATACTCACGCGGTGACCGACCTCGGCCATGAAGAGGATTTCGTCGCGGTCGAACCAGAGTTTGTCGGGCCGCAGAAAGCCGGGCCATTCTCTGAGAAATTTGCCGTCGCCGTCGAAGATCTGCACGCGGTTGTTCTCGCGGTCGCAGATGTAGACCTGGTAGTCGGAGTCGACCCACACGCCGTGCACCAAATCGAACTGCCCCGGTCCGCTGCCCGCTTCACCCCAACTCGAGAGCAGCACCCCCTCGGGCGAGAACTTGTGCACCTTGAAGTTGCCGTAGCCGTCGCTGACAAAGAAGCAGCCGTCCGGTGCAAATGCCAGATCGGTCGGCAGGTTGAACGGGACCCCCGGCGGGCGGGGAACGCCCGGCGATCCGAGCGTCCACTGTAGCGCGCCATCGACGTTGAACTTGTGCACGCAGTGCGTGGTCCGTTCGGTGCAGTAGACATTGTCGGCAGCGTCGATGTAGATGCCGTGAGCGTCCTTGAGAATCTCATCGCCCCAGGCGGTCAGAAAGTTTCCGTCGCGGTCGAAGACCATCATCGGATGGAGACTTCGGCTGTAAACGTGCACGCGATCGCGACTGTCGACGGCCACGCCCGGGATCCAGCCAAACGACCACCCCGCCGGCAAGCAGGCCCAGTCGGCAATCACGTCATACTGATAGTCGCCGTATCCAACACGCATGGCATGTCACTCCGTCTTGGCCGGGCATGGTGAACGACGATCTATGTGACGCCCGGGGTGCTTTTGAAATTCCCTCATTGAATCTGGTAACATGTGTGTTGTTGCGGTTCAACGCAAAATGACATGTTGCTTTCTCCTGACAGGCATTTCAGGCAGGTGTGGGTGGATTGGGTGAACCAGCTTGAGGACTTCCTTTTTAGATCGATTCCAAGGAACTCGAAACATGGGCCAACGAGTCCAAAATCGTCGAGGATTTACACTGATCGAGTTGCTGGTCGTGATTGCAATTATTGCGATTCTGATTGCTTTGTTGCTCCCGGCGGTGCAGCAGGCGCGCGAGGCGGCCAGAAAGACTCAGTGCCGCAACAATCTCAAACAGATTGGCCTTGCCCTGCATAATTATGTGGACGTCTACAGCGTCTTGCCGCCAGGAGCCATTTACCCCAACGAGAGAAAAGGGACCGTCTTAATGGCGATGTTGCCCTTTATTGACGAGGCCAACATCTACAACATGTTCAACTTCAACGCGCTCACGACCAATGGGCAGACGATTCCCGGGACAACACAACGGATCTCATCCATCCCCATCGAAACCTACCTGTGTCCCAGCGACCCTTTCAAGACGTATAATGGCAACGCGCTGCACAACTACGCGGCTTGCGAGGGGCCAAGCTGGCAAGCCAACAACCCGGCTTGCCCCTGCTCGGCCAACTTCAACACATTTGCCCTGGGTTCGTACAGCAGTGCAACCAACTATGCCGGAGCATTTACCCGCATGCACACGAGCACCTCGTTGAGAAAAATTACGGACGGTCTCAGCAACACGATCTTTTTTGGCGAAGTCCGTCCGGAATGTTCCGGCCATGCCGACAATGGCTGGGCCGGTACGAACATTGGCCAGGGATTGTCCTCAACGCTGATCCCCATCAACTACGACTCATGCGATCGCAGCGCCCCCACAGGCGGTAACAACTGCCAGCGCATTTGCAACTGGAACACCGAGTTGGGATTTAAGTCGATGCATGAAGGCGGGGCGTTTTTCCTGATGGGAGATGGTGCGGTCCGATTTCTTGGTGAGTCGATTGACCATTGGACCTACCAATACCTGGGAGCCAAAGCGGACGGGAAAGTATTCTGATGAAGAGTGCTGGCCCCTTCAGCCTGTCTGCCTCTCTCGGCGGTGTGCTCCTATTGGGCACAATCCTGGGTTGTGGCTCAGACGAACTGGCCGTGATTCCCATCACCGGGCAGGTCACCCTGGACGGGAAGCCCGTCGCAGGTGCTGCGGTCATGTTTCTCCCGAGTGCCGGGGGGCCGGTGGCCACCGGCACAACCAATGAGGCGGGCGCCTTCGCGCTCACGACAGCCGGCAGAGACGGGGCGCCTGCCGGTCAATACACCGTCACGGTGACACTTCAAAAGGTGACGGGAGTGGCCGCAGACGAAGAAGAGGGCGGAGCCGGTCTCGCCGATCCCAACGGTATTCACACGGAGTGGATCGTGCCGGAAAGGTACAGCAACCCAGAGAAATCCGGCCTGAAAGCCGAAGTCAGCCCCGAGCAAACGACGTTCAAGTTCAATCTCACCAAGCCCAGATCTGGTGAAGCTGGCATGAGGTGACATCTGGGACCGCCGATGCTCTGAACTGAGCCGGATGATCAATTTGCACATGAAATCGACAATTGACAATTGACAATTGGCACTCGAAGATTAACAATTGCAGATACGTTGGTGTGTGAGACACGCCTGGGGGCTGTTTTGGCAGTATGACGAGAAGGAGGGTGACCGATGCGTTCCGTGTTCGTTGCATGTTTGGCAAACGCCTTACTGGTGGGAGTCGTCTCGGCGGAGTCGATCGACGGAGACTATCTGGAAGTTCGCAACGCAGCCATGTGGGCGGGGCCCTGCCTCGTCAACTCGGAGATCGGCCTGGCCGGCAACAAGGCCACCATGGCCTGGAAAGTCTCCAAGGGAACCTACAAGGACGTTCGACTCGACGGCCTGGCGGTCGTGGCGGTGGTGTTCGGGGACCGAACCTTTGGGATCGGCGACCAGGTGACGACGCAGACGGTGTTCGTCGTCGACAAGCGGGCTGACAAGTCTCAACAAGCGGCGTTGGTCGAGATGGCGACTGCGCTGGCCGGCGAGACCATCCAGAAAGTCGTTGCCGTCAGGCGTGCCGACATTAAGCTGGAAATCGGCCAAGGCGACGAATCGGGCTACTCGGTGCTCGACGCCGGCATCGCCAAAGTCCGCACCCGGCGAATGCGTCCCTCGGACAACACCTGCGGGACCAAGGAGAGAAGGGCCTATCCCGTTCTCTCGAAGGTCAAGGACGAACGTTCCGCCTTCACACTCGAGAACAAGTACTCGGGCAGTGCATTCGACGTCCAGTACACCCGCAGGCATGTCCGCAGCGCCGTGCTTGCCAAGTTTTCACTCTAGGCGTTGGCTGAGCAGGTAAGCAACGAGGTGGTAGAAGTCGGCTTCGGGGATGATCTCGGCCGCGTCGGCCGGCATGGATGAAAGCTTCAAGAGCCGGCGGTCTTCCACGTCGCCGCGGGGAATGTGGATGTTCTTTCCCGCAGCGTCGACCACCACGATGGTACCGCCCTCGTCGCTCAAAACGAGACCGGTGACAATTCGCCCGCTGGTCAGGACGATCACGCTGCTGCGAAATTTCTGATCGACGTTTCGGTTGGGGTCCAAAGTGTCCTCGAGAATCCGTTCCAGGCCGCGCAGACCGATGCCGTCCAGTTGCGGGCCCACCGTCTCGCCCCGGCCGCCGATCTGATGGCAGATTCGGCAGTGTTTCTCGAACACATTCTCGCCGCGTTTCGGGTTGACGTCAGCCTTAGCGTAACCGGCCCGCCGTTGGTTGACGATGCGGACCAGCCGATCGTCCTCGCGAGGCAACCCGTTGAGCAGCTTGGAGAGCCGCCGTTGCAGCTCCGCCGGCTCGGCGGAACGAAGCCGCTGCTCGACCACCCCGTCCTGCAGCAAGCGAGCAGACGCCTTGCCCCCTGCGACCGCCTGTAAGAGCAACTCGGCCCCTTCCCGGCTCAGACTGAGCTGTCGAGCGATGACGAGGGCCAGCGGCGCCGGCGCCACGACCAAGTGCCGGTTCAAAACCGACCGGCTTTGGTCGTTGTGGATCTTGCCGAGAGTATCGGCCGCTTGTTGCTGAATCTCAAGCGGCTCGGACGGGTCCGAAAGAACACAATCGAGCACTCTGAGGGCGCGTGTTGGGTCGACGGCTCCCAGCGCGTCGACGGCGAAGGACCGAAGTGACTTTTGCCGGGACGTTTTTGCCGCAAGCTCTTCCAGCTCCCGGCCCAGTTCCTTCCGCTTCAAGTCCCAAGCCAGCTCGATGCCGGCGAATACCAAACGCTCTTCGCCGCTCGCCAGAAGTTGACGTGACATCTCCAGGCCCCACGTCGCAATTTCTTCGGGAAGTTCGACCCCCCGTTCTTCCGCAGCGCGGTGCAGCGATCGGAGCACGCTTCTCTGGACGGCCCCTTTCTTCCCCTGGAAAGTCCGGGCGAATGCGTACAGCTTCGGCAGTCTCGCGACGTCCAAGTAACGGGCGGCATGGTGCAGGAACTCCCCCAGTCTCGTGAAGTCGGCCGATTCCGTCTGCAGATGACGAAAAATGAATTCCGCCGCTTGCGGCGTGCGGATTCCCAAGCTCACGTCAGCCAGCCGGCGCTGAAAGTCGGGACGATCGCTGAAGCGTTCCGCGGTCTGCAGGATGTTGCCCGGCACTCGCAGGTTGTCGCGCAGGGCCATGCGTGCTGTGTGAATCAGCAGCGTGTCTTCCTCGGCCGTGTTGGCCCACAGTTTCAATAACGGCTGGATGTTCGCCGGCGAGGGGTGCGAGGCGAACGCCTCGGCCGCCGCCCGGCGAACAAACGCGTCCGGGTCGGAGAGTTTCTCTTTCACCAACCGGTGAATGGCGCTCGTCTCGCCGGCCCAGTCGGGTCGCTCCGCCAAGGCCTTGAGTAGGTGCACGCGCACTCGCCGATCGGCGTCGCCGGCCAACCGGCGAATCGACTTCTCGTCCAGCTTGCCCAGCCGCTGCAGGACCCACAGCCCGTGCGCCCGCTGCCACGGATGAGAGTTGGCGCCGAACAATCGCTTGATCGGATCGACGGCGGCGTTGCCGATCCGCTCGGCAAGCTGATGCGTCGCGTGTGTGCGGACCACCAGATTCGGATCCCGCAGGAAATCGATCAACTCCGTCAACGTCGCTTTTGCAAGATCGGGAACCGGCCGGATGCGCTTGCCGTTTGCGTCTTGACCGGTGTAGACGACCCGCCAGATGCGGCCGCGTTCTCGGTCCCGTTTGGCGTGGCCGAGCGGGACCAAGGTGTGGGCGATGATGCGGTTATAGAAATCGGCAATGTACAGCGCCCCATCCGGTCCCAGTTGCACGTCGACCGGTCGAAACCACGGGTCGTCACAGGTCAGAAAATCCGGCTGCTCGATCGCGAGATAGGTCGAGCCATGGACTTCCAACCGGTCGTGATTGATGCGTCCCGTGGCCGGGTTGCCGATAAAGAGCGTGTGCTGGTACGTCGCCGGGAAGTGGTCGGCCGCGTAATACGCGATGCCGGCAATCCCCGTCGAGCCGTGGTAGTGCCGCATCATCTGCGGACCGAAACCTAAACCGTCGTGCGACGTCCCCAGACCGGGATACCACGCACCCCTGAGTAGCATGGTGGCGGGTTTCGAATGAGAATCGGCCGTGTAGACGTTGCCCAGCGGGTCGAAGCAGAGTCCGAACGGATTGACCTGCCCGTGTGTGAAGCGTTCGATGTGCGAGCCGTCCGGTCTCATCCGAAAGGTGCAGCCCCCCGCGAGCTTCAGCGCTGTCCCGTCGGCGCCGGCGACCGTCGCGGTGTTGCTTTCCCCGTGGCAGGCGTAGACCCAGCCGTCGATCCACCAAGTGAAGGAGCTGGGCATCCCGTGCGTGTCCCCGAAGCCGAAGCTGCCGTAGACGAGCTCGCGCCGATCGGCCCGTCCGTCGCCGTCCTGGTCCAGAAATCGATAGATGTTTGGGACGCTGTACCCCATCACCCCACTCGGAATGGGGGTGACGCCGACCGGGATGTTTAGACCGTCGGCAAACGTCTTCAGCTCCTCGAAGCGGCCGTCGTGATCGGTGTCTGTGAGCAGTTTCAACACGTCGCGCGGCTTGCCGCCCGGTTGGGCCGGGAATGGATACTCGACCGAGGAGCTGACCAGCAACCGGCCTTTGGCGTCGAAATTCAGGTTGACCGGCTTGCGGACATCGGGTTCGGCAGCGACCAATTGGATCTCAAAGCCGGCCGGCAAATGGAACTTCTTCTGCTGCTGGGCCGGTGCGAGTGGTTCCGTCCGGGCAATAAACCGGGAATACGGCTCCTGGGCCCAGCCGATCGGACCGGCCAAAAACCCGACGGAGAACAAGTAAGGAAAAAGGAAAAAGTAAGACAGAGGGACAAAGGGGCAAAGGGATAAAGGGGCAAAGGGAGTGTGGCGCATGTTCTCCGACCTTTGTGCCTCTGTGCCTTTGTGCCTTGTCTTCCACGTTTCATGAAGATGAACTCATTTTATTGAACGACGCTGGGAACGACAACGGACGTGTTGCCGCCCGCAGACATCACAGCCGGTTTGCGCGGCATCCTTTGCATTCGGGCCGGCTGCGGATATCCTAGAGGCGGTTCGCGTTTGTCCGTTCCCTTGAGAATGGAGGAATCTTCCACTCGGTAGTGGGTCAGTTTCGATTAAAGAGTGGCTGTGGTGGAGCGAATGCGACCCCACAGACCGTCGATTCTGGGGGCTCGCCTACGGCTCGACCCCAGCCACCCATTATGTTAAGCCAAACTGACCCACTGCCTTCCACTCTCAACGCTTGACTCTCAACTAGCAGGAGCTACCGATGCATCACACGAAACTCGCTGCCGTCTCGACGGTGTTTGTCGGAATCGTTTGCAGTTTGTCGGCCGATCGATCGCCGGCCGGCACGCTTTCTCGAAAAGAGAAGGAGGCCGGGTTTGTCTGCCTTTTCGACGGCAAAACGTTGAACGGCTGGGTCGGGGCGACCAAGGGGTATGTGCCCGAGGGCGGCAATTTGGTTTGTCTCAAGAAAGGCGGCGGAAACCTGTTTACGGAGAAGGAGTACACTGATTTCATCTTCCGTTTCGAATTTAAGCTGACTCCCGGCGCCAACAACGGCCTTGCGATTCGAGCTCCGTTGAAAGGAAACGCCGCGTTTGCCGGGATGGAGCTGCAGATACTCGACAACACGGCCGAGAAGTACAAGCACCTCAAGCCGTACCAATACCACGGTTCAGTTTACGGCGTCGTGCCGGCCAAGCGGGGTTTCTTGAAACCGGTGGGCGAGTGGAATTCTCAAGAGGTGATCTGCAAAGGACGCCAGGTGACGGTCATTCTCAACGGCGCCACGATTGTCGATGCCGACCTCGACAAGGCCGGCTCGCCGAAAACGGCGGACGGCCGCCCGCATCCCGGACTGAAAAACGCCAAAGGCCGCATCGGCTTTCTCGGGCACGGTGCACGCATCGAGTTCCGCAACATCCGGGTCAAAGATCTCAGCAAGCCGTCGACATGACGCTTACGAGTGGCCTCGCTTAGACGTTCGGTTCCCAGCCTGGCTCGTATTCCCGGGTCCACAGGGCCATTGCTTTGTCGTCACCGATGATGTGGCCGTTCTGCGGATCGCAGTTCAACGTGTGGCCCGTGCGGTGGGCGATGTTGCCCAGGTGACAGAGCAGCGTGCTCTTGGCGCCCTTTTCGATCTCGGCGTTCAAGCTGAGTGGCTCGTCGTTGCGGATGGCGGCCAGGAAATTGGCCAGGTGCTCGCTGTCGCCGCGAGTGAGGCCCTTGTGCTTCTTGACTTCCTTATCGCGGGAATCGTAGATCGTGAAGCTGCCGTTGCCCTGAAGGTCCAGCGCGCCATCCTCGCCGTAGAAAGTCACGAAGCCGCCGCGATGACGGTTGCAACTGAGTCCCTGCCAGGAGATCGATCGGCGGCCTTCAAACTCGAAGCACACGGTGTGTGTATCGGGCGTCTCCTGATCGTCTTCGAACCGGTAGCGGCCGCCGCTGGACGTGACGCGGATGGGGTAGTCGACGCCGAGCCCCCAACGGCACAAATCGAGCGTGTGGACGCCGTTGTTGCCCACCTCGCCGTTGCCCCAGTGCCAGAACCAGTGCCAGTTGTAGGGGACGCGATTGTCGAGGTACGGAACTCGCGGCGCCGGGCCTTGCCACAGCTCGTAGTCGAGATTGGCGGGCACGCTGGCCGGTTTCCCGCGGCCGATCGAACCGCGTGCATTCTGGTACCAACTGCGGACTTGGTACACCCGGCCGATGACGCCCTCTCGCAACTGTTTGACTGCCTCGATCGCGCCGGAACTGCTGCG
This sequence comes from uncultured Planctomycetaceae bacterium, assembly GCA_964530165.1. GTDB lineage: Bacteria > Planctomycetota > Planctomycetia > Planctomycetales > Planctomycetaceae > CAZGYE01. The sequence goes on along the minus strand of CAZGYE010000037.1, from coordinate 9,013 downwards.
GCGCTGTGAACCCATTTGCACGGCTCGTTTCCCTTTGCGGGCCGCCTCGACCATCAATTCTCCTTCGCGCGGGTTGTGGCAGCAGGGCTTTTCGACGTAGACGTGCTTACCGGCGGTGCAAGCGAGAATCGTCGCCGGAGCGTGCCAGTGGTTCGGCGCCGCACAGACCAGTGCGTCGACCGAATCGTCTTCGAGGATCCGGCGGAAATCACCAATCGGCTGCACCGACTTGCCCCCGGCCTTGCGGACTGCATCGGCGGCAATACCGGCCCGCTTGCTGTCGACGTCGCACACGTATCGCACTTCGACGCCCGACTGTTGGGCGAAACCGACCGCGAGGGTTCTGCCGCGGCTCAATCCCATCACGCCCACAACGACCCGGCGACTCGGCGACTCGGCCGCCGTCGCCGAACCGCGCGAGACAGTCAACGCGACCGCCGCCCCGCCCGTTGCTGTACGATTCAGAAACTCCCGTCGATTCACTGTTTCAGCCATGTCACGATCTCCTGTGATGAGTGGGTCATGAAGTCTAAATCATGAAGTCGGTTTCGCGGCCCAGGATGCGGTCGATCAAGTCTTGTGGAAAATCGACGGCCGGCGCCGAGCCGGGATCGAGGTCGGTTGGATTGATGCCGCAATAGACCGACCAGGGACCCAGGTGCCGCCAGCGGCCGGCGCGCTTCGGTTCGTTGGGCAAGACCGGGGTCGTGCAGCGGTTGCAGCCGATTGTCGGATATCCCTCAAAATGCAGCGGATTGACAACGACGTCATTCTGATCGATGTACGCCGCCAACTGCTCGTCGCTGAAGTGGACCAGGGGGTTGATCCGCATGCAGTTCATTCTGGGATCGACGGCGAGGATCGGACACTGCGCCCGTGGTCCGCCGTCGCTGCGGCGCAAACTTCCGATCAGCGCGTCGTATTGGTCCGCCAATTCCAAGAGCGGCTCGGTCTTGCGCATGTCGCAGCATTTTTTTTGCCCCTCGGGATCCATGTACAAAACGCCGAACTTCTCGGTCTGCTCGCGCATGGTGAGCTTCGGTGTGAGCGTGACGATGTCCAGCCCGTACCGCTCCCGCATCCGATCGCGAGTCTGAAGCGTCTCGGTGAACAGTACGCCGGTGTCGACGAACAGCACCCGCATCTCGATCTGCATTGCGTGCAGCATGTGACAAACAGTGCTGCCGGCCCGCTGCATGGCTGAGATTGCCGCCGCACGCTCTCCAAACACCTCTTTGGTCCACTGGATCAATTCCTGTGGAGTGCGTTCTTCAAACGTCTTGTTCAAATTGATCAGGTCGGCCTGCGTCAAGCGCGCCATAACTGGCATTCCGGGAGATTGACATGGACGATTGCCAAAAGTCAATTGTCAGAAGTCAATTGTCAATCGTCAATCATCAATCGTCAATCCTTTGGTCCCACCACCAGCGGCCTTCGGGGAGTTGCGGCGCTCGCGCTGGCTCGGCGAGGTTCTGCAGCCGGTCGGCTTGCCGGAGAATGCCGGGGCTTCTGAGCACCGCCATCAGGTCGGCCCGCACGCCGCCGGCCACCTGGACAACGATGTCCTTGCCGCGGTAAACGCGATCGGCGGCGACCGACATGACCGTTTTGGCCGGCTCGAACCGTTCCGGCCGGAACGCGGCGCCCGTCGCCAACACGCCCCTGTTCCAGCCGACCCGCTCATCGAGCCGTTCGTGTCGAACCAGGGCCGCGACCAGCGCCAGGTCGAAGATGTTCTGCAGATCGGCAAACACCAGATCACGCCTCGCCAGTTCGGCGTAATGCTTGGTGAAGAGCTGGGCGAACAGCCGATTGGTCTCTTCCGCCTTGCCGGTGTGCACACGTTTGCCTTCGGCGGTGATGAATTCGTTCTCCGATTGACACAACACCGAGGGGCCCAGAATTTCGAAAACGTTGCGGTCGGGACTGTACAGGACGGCGTCGTACTTCATCGTCAGCCACCAGCGCAACGCCTCTAAGGGTGTTGCCTCGTTTTGCCGACCGGTCGGAAGCAGATCGAAAAAGCTGCGAATGTCTTTTCCGCCGTCCAGCTTGCCGACGCCGATCAACTTCATGCGGTAGTCGGCCTCGACAATGACCCGCGCGACACGGGACTCCACAGGGACGCCGTTGACTTGGACGTCTTGCAATCCCAGCCGAAAAGTCAATTGCTTCACCCAAAGGGAAACGCGACTGGGCCGCAGCGGACCGCGGGCATTTGAGCGGGCAACGTATCGCTCTAGGGCCTTCAACCCTTCTGGCCGGGGGACAATCAGGCAATTGAACATTCCCAGCCCATCGTGCGAAAAGGTTCGCAGCACGGTCACGAGATCGTCGAGCCAGAGCGTGGGTCGACCGCTCTGGACGCCGACGGGCAGACCGTTTTCGTTGTACCGCCAACCTTCCGCAGGGCCGCCGATGACAATCTCGCCCACATCGGGATAGACGAACACATAGCGGACGCGAGACAGACCGGCAAGGTGCTTCATCGTCTCGACGACTGGCTGTCCCTCGGCAAATCGCGCGGCGATCGCCTTCTCCAATCGAGTCAGCGACACCAGCCGCAACGAACTGGAGCGGGCCATATCGTCATTCAAATCGGCGGTCCGCGCACGGATTCCCAGCTCGTCGAGCCGGCCGGTGTGGTCCGCTCGCGAGAGCCGGTACAGTAATCCGTTTGGATCGACACGGACGCCGGTTTCAAACTCTTCCATGGTGCCGCCCTCCCCGCCCTCCTCCTCCCAGGGACCGGACGTGTTCGCCATGATGAGTTCCTTCAACTGGGTGAAGTCGGCTTGCGACCCGCCACCGGCAAGAGCGTTCCGCACGGCTCGCCGGCCGCGAGCTTCCCGGCGACGCTCGGGAATGGGAATGCGACCGATCGCCAAGAGTGCGCCGTCGAACTCCCCTGCTTCCATCTGAGCGTCGGCAACGAGAGAGAGCAGCCGCGTTCGCTCGATTGCGTCCGTCGCGGTCCCGGCGGTCTCCAGCGCCGGACCGAACTCACCAGCCTCCAACTGAGCCTGCAACCTCTGAACTCGAGTTTGAGCCGGGCGGACGACAGGTTTCAAGCTGTGAGTTTCGGATTTCCGGATCGAGGGGTCGAAACCGTCTCTCCCGGCGTCTGTAGCCTGGACTCGTTCGACAACGGGGACATTCCGTTCCCGGTCGGCGGGCCTTCGAGCTTGCTGGACCGGACGGGCTTCGGGCTTAGGACTTCGGTCGACGGAACGCTGCGGCGCGCTCGGCACCTGGTGTCTGTCGTGGGCAGCTTGTCGTTTCGCGAAGAACAATGCACCGACGACGACCAGGAAGCAGGCGGCCGTAATCAGTACCGGCATTGCTGAAGCCCCGATGCGGGCTCTGCCGAACGAGCCTGTCGGGTTCCGGCGACTACGCAACATGACCCTCTCCTTCTATCCAAGTGCAGGTCCGCGCCGCACATCCAGTAAGTAGGTCAGGCTCCTGCCTGACATTTGAGGCGTGCGACATCATACCTCAACAGCGTCAGGCAGGAGCCTGACCTACGGTGTCTATCTATTAGGATCGTCGGGGGCGTGGGCTGCGTCAAGCAGATTTCCGGAATTCGCTCCTGCTGCAGCTCGCGAGGCGACATTGCTCTTTACCTCACGAGGCCAAACATGTTCTAGTAGGGACATGTCGTACCGCACGATCAAACGCCTGCTGGGAGAGACGAGCCTGGAGCGAAAGTGCCGCTTCCTGTTCGGCGGCGTCCTGGTGTTGCTCATTTCGGGCAGCTTCTATTTTTACGGGCGGCTGAACGTCGATTTGGTCTATCGGCAGAACGAGCAGACTGCCAAGCTGCTCGTTGCCCCCGTGCTTCTGAAGTACCACTGGGAGGCGCTCGAGAAAAGCGAGTTCAAACCAGTGATCGAAAAGCTGGCCAACGCGATCAAACCGCCAGACGTGCCGACATACACTCCGACCTTGGTGAAAGCCAATCCGTCAACCGACGATCCGTACAACCTGCCCGACGATCCAGCCGGATTCGACGCCTTGGAACAGCTCCGCCAAGGCGCAGAGCAGGTGGTCGATTACGTGCAGGAGGACGATGGACGGTACTACGACTATTACGGAGCGATCCGCGCCGAGAAGTCCTGCGTGCACTGTCACTCATTGCACGATCCCGGCGTCAGGGAGGGCGATCTGCTCGGCATGATCAAGATCAAGTTTCCGCTGGCCAAGACCGAAAAGGCGGTGGCCTGGCACAACGCGATTCTGCTGGCGACGGCCATCATGACCGCATTCCTGGCGATGCTGGCGGTGTACGCCATGGTGCGCTACGTGATTGTCAAACCGGTTTTGCACCTCAAAGACGTCAGCGACGAAATCGCTCACGGCAACCTCGACCTCCGAGCCGACATCCGAACCGGCGACGAGTTCGAAGAACTCAGCCACGCCTTCAACCGTATGCTCAGGCATCTGGTCACCGTGCAGGACGAATTGCGCGAGGTGAACACCGACCTGGACGGCAAGGTCGACGAACTGGCTCAGGTCAACCTGCGGCTGTACGAGATGAACAAGCTGAAGGACGAATTTCTGGCGACAATCAGCCACGAGTTGCGGACGCCGTTGAACAGCATCCTTGGTTTCAGCGACGTCTTGGCCGGGTTTGACAGCCTCAGCGAGAAACAGAAGCGGTACGTGGCCAACATTCAATCCTCCGGCCGGGACCTGATGGGCCTGATTAACGACGTGCTCGATCTGGCGAAGATCGAGAGCGGCAAAATGGAGCTGCAGCTCGTCGAGTTTTCCATGGAAGACCTCATCGAACGACAGATCGGGGCGTTGTTGCCGCTGGCGGAGCGGAAAAACATCGACCTCACCCGGCACGTCGATTCCAGGTTGCCGGTCCTGTTTCAGGATGCCGGCAAATTGCAGCAGATCGTCAACAATCTGCTTTCCAACGCCATTAAGTTTACTCCCGAGGGGGGGCGGGTCCGCGTGCGGGCCGAAGGGTTTAACGATTCCCTGTTCGCGCTTGTCGTCGAGGACACCGGCGTCGGCATTCCGCTGGAAGAGCAGGAAACGATCTTCGAAAAATTTCGGCAGGGGAAAGCGATTCCCGGACAACGCGACGCACTGACCCGCGAGTACGGCGGAAGCGGCCTGGGGCTCTCGATCGTCAAGGAGCTCTCGAAACTGCTTGGTGGTGAGGTGCTGCTGGAGAGCGAATTCGGCAAGGGAAGCACGTTCACAATCCGCCTGCCGATGCGCCTCGAAGAACTGCCGAGGCTGATCGGCGACGAGTGGCGTCAGCAGACGTTCACATTGGACCGCATCAAACCGCAGGATCGCAGGCCGGACCACGCCGGATCAGAAAAGACCGAATCGGAACCCGCGATCACCGCCGATCAGGACCGGCATTGATCCGCAGATCGTCCCAGCGCGTCCGAACCAGCCGGGAGCGCAAGCGACCGCTCGCTTGCGCTCCCGGCTGGCCAAGAAGTGGTTGTCTCAGTTACCCGTGACTTTCTTCGTCCGGCGTCTCGAGTGAGTCGACGGGCACGAATGGTTTCCGTTTGCCGGTCCCCGGTGACGAGTCGGCGGACGGGCAGGTGCCGCAGCCGCAACGGCCGGCTCGTTGGCCCCCGAACAGCCTTGTAGCCCGCCGCACCAGCACAAACACCGCGGCCGCGACCGACAGCAATGCGACCGTCAGTTGCCAGTTCCAAATGTGCATGGCGGTTCCCCCAAACCGACAACTCGTTGTCGAAATTGCAGCATCCAAACCGACAACTCGTTGTCGAAATTGCAGCATCCAAACCGACAACTCGTTGTCGAAATTGCAGCATCCAAACCGACAACTCGTTG
>CAZGYE010000037.1:0-3078 GCA_964530165.1 uncultured Planctomycetaceae bacterium | reverse complement strand
CAAACCGACAACTCGTTGTCGAAATTGCAGCATCCAAACCGACAACTCGTTGTCGGACTTGCAGTATCCAAACCGACAACTCGTTGTCGAAATTGCAGCATCCAAACCGACAACTCGTTGTCGGAATCCGGTGTCTCCACGGTACGACCCGCGACGACAAGTCGTCGGTTTGGGTGACTACGGACAATTCGGATCACACAAACAGCATACCGACTTGATAGGTCAGCAGCGCCCCGATGTAAGCCAGCGTGGTCATATTCACGAACGTCAATGCCGGCCAAAACCAACTATTGGTTTCGCGTTTGATGGTGATCAGCGTCGCTGCACACTGCGCGCACAAAGCGAAGAAGACCATGATCGACAAGGCGACCGGCACGTTGTAGACCTTGCGGCCGTCGGGCCAGACGGCTGTCCGCATCGAGCCGATCAGCCCTTCGTGTTCTTCGTCGACGTCGCCTCCCAGGCTGTAGATCGTGCTCAACGTGGCAATGATCACCTCGCGGGCCGGGAACGACGCGATGACTCCGACAGCGATTCTCCAGTCCCATCCGAGCGGTTTGACGGCCGGCTCGATGCCGCGCCCGAGTTTGCCGAGAAAACTGTCCGCGATCAGATCGCTGCTGAGGGCGTGTTGCCGTTGGATCAACGGCGCCAGCAGTTCGTGGTCGGGAACCGACTCGCCCGCCTGGGCTTCGAGTCTTTCGATCTCCGCCTGCACGCGGTGAAGTCTGGTGTGATCACCCGGAAAGTAACCCACTGCCCAGACAATGATTGTTGTGGCGACGATCAACGTCCCGGCCCGGGTGACGAACGCCTGACCCCGGTCGTAAACACGGTGCAGAACATTTCGCGGAGACGGCCATTTATAGCCGGGCAATTCCATCACGAACGGTGGTGTTTCGCCTCTGAGGAAGGTCTTCTTCAAGAACCAGGCCATTGGAATGGCGACCAATGCTCCCAGCGACGATGCGCCGCACAACACCAGTCCCTGCAAAGTGATCCATCCATTCAGATAGGTCGCGGGTGGAATGAAGGCGGCAATCAGCAGCAGGTACACGGGCAGACGGGCCGAGCAGCTCATCAGGGGGGCGACCAGGATCGTCACCATCCGGTCCCGCCGATTTTCGATGACCCGCGTGGCCATGACGCCCGGAACAGCGCAGGCAAATGACGACATCAACGGGACGAACGACTTTCCGCTCAAACCGATTTTGGTCATGGGGCGGTCCATCAGAAACGCCGCCCGGGCCATGTAGCCGCAGTCTTCCAACAAGGCAATGAAGAAGAACAGGAACGCGATCTGCGGCAAAAAGACGAGCACCCCACCAACGCCGGCAATCACGCCGTCGACCAGCAGGCTGCGCAGCGCTCCGGGCGGCATCATGCCGACGACAAGCGAAGCGATCCAATCCTGGCCCGACTCAATGGCCTGCATGAACGGTCCGGCCCATTGATAAATGGCCTGAAAAACGAGAAACATCAGCACGCAAAAGACGCCCAATCCGATGACGCGGTGCGTGAAGATGCGGTCGAGCGTGTCGCTCCCGGTGACCGGACGCTCTTCGGGGTGCGTGACGACGCCCTCCAGCAACTCCTGCGCCCAAGCGTAGCGGAGACGCGCCTCGCAGGCGGGAATCTGGCAACCCGATTCGTCCAGCCGGCGGCGGACTTCGCTTAGGTAAGCGGGCAACTCTGTCCCACACCGTTTGGCGAAATGCGATTCCGTCTGACCGCCGACATCCAGAATCATTCGCTCCAGCAGATAATGCGGAGCGTCGGCACCGCCCGGGCGGGCGAGCATTGCACCCAGACGGTCACATTCGTCGTAGAACTCGGTTGGAAACAGTTTTTGTACACGGGGCCGATTTCGATTGACAACCTCGACGATCGCGCGGCGGACACCGTCGAGTCCCCGCTGGCGATGCGCCTCGGTCTCGACGACCGGAATCCCCAGCTTCTCCTCGAGAGCCGCGACGTCAATGCGGACGCCGCGGGACCGGGCCACGTCGGACATGTTCAGCACCAGCACCACCGGCAGATCGAGATCGAGAATCTGACTGACCAGGTACAGGTTACGTTCCAAGTTCGACGCGTCGGCGATGCAGACAACCGCGTCCGGTTGATCCACCGCGTCCTGCCGGCCCAACAAGACGTCCACTGAGATCATCTCGTCAAGCGTTCGAGCCGAAAGGCTGTATGTGCCGGGCAGGTCGACCAGCCGGACCCTTTGACCGGCCCAGTTCGCGCGACCGATTTTTTTCTCGACCGTTACTCCCGGGTAATTGCCGACCCGCGCCCGCATCCCCGACAGCGAGTTAAACAGCGTACTCTTGCCGGTGTTGGGATTGCCGATGAAGGCAACAGTCAGGCAGCCGCTTTCACGGACGGGCGGGATCGTCGCCATGGCGAGGCTCATGCAGTCGGCTGGACAAGCACAATGGCCGTCTCTTCCCCTCGGAAGCTCATGCGGTGGTTGTTGACGGCCACAATACAGGGCCGGCCCGGTTGCACCATCCGCACGGGAACTCCCTGCCGAAGCCCCATTTCCTCCAGCCGAACGATCATCTCTTGCCGGCCGCCGATCTCAAAAATGCGGCCCTTCTCACCAGCAGCGAGAAATTCCAAGGGAACAGCTTGTTGCAACCGTCCGTCTCCTCAATGCGTTTGGGGCAGCGTTGCCTGATTATACTGAGATTGAATCTCAATTTCAATACATAGATTCTATCGGCACCCCGGGGCGGCAGCAACTCTATTCATCCCCAAAACACAAAAAATCTACGCAAAAATTTGAGGGATCGGACTGCTCCATCAAGAAACAGATACATACGAACACTTACTACTCGCCTCACCGCGATTTGATCGTGGATGATTCATTGCTTGTCGTCGTGGTCCCCAAACCGACAACTTGTTGTCGCATTCCACGGATTCCGCGGCACATCCAGCGACGACAAGTCGTCGGTTTGGATTTCTATGAATCATCCGTGTTCGCCGAGCTGCGTTGGCGGGATAATTTTCCGCGGGACGCTAGAACGTCTGAACCGACTTCGCTAGTCTGAGGTCATCAAATACGCCGCGAGA
>CAZGYE010000036.1:0-26804 GCA_964530165.1 uncultured Planctomycetaceae bacterium | reverse complement strand
GTTGTGGTATCCAAACCGACAACTTGTTGTCGGAATCCACTGGTTTCCCGGCGCCGGGTAAACCGCCGCAACAACACCAGCCCCACGACGACCCACGGAATCTTGCTGATCGCCAAAGACATTCCGGCGCCCGCCAGCCCATACTCTGGGACCAACAAGTAACAGGCACCCAGCACCGTCACGATCGTCAGCCCCATCAACGGCAACAGCGGGCGGATCAGGCGGACGGCAATCATGGCCGTGTCCAACAGAGCCGCCACATACGTGACCCCGGCGGCAATCATCACGTACACCAGCACGTCGGCGTGTTGGGCGTATTGGGGTTGGAAAAGCAGCGACAAAAGCGGTCGTCCCGCCACCCAAACGAGAACCACCCCCGCAATCCCCGAGACCACGTAGAACAACAGCAGTTTGGTGAACAGCCTTCGAAATTCCCGGGTGTTGCCGGCGGCGTGGTATTTCGCCAGCCGTGGACAGCTCGCCTGGTTCAAGGCCCGGCTGATCGTCGTGCCGGCCATCATCAGGGTCGCCAGTGCGCCGAAGATTCCCAGTTGGGCCATCCCCAGCTTCCAGACGATGAAATAACGGGGAATGTGCTTGTTCAGCGAACTCAACAACGCCGTGCCACCAATCGGAACGCCGAGCCGGGCCAGACCACGCCACTGTGCGACGTTCCACCGCGGACGTAATACGGTCAGCCGGTCGAACAGTCCCGCGCCCGAGGAGCTGGGACGCAAAATGCACAATCCACAGGGAAGATCGTAGACCAGCAGCACAATCAACCAGGAAAACAGGAAACCGTAAGCCCCCACGACGACGCTGCCGGTCAGAGACACACCGGCACTGAGTCCGCACAATGAGAGCACTCCCTGCGAAAACTTCGACTTGGCAATCCAGTCCAACCGTTCCTGCTGCTGAAACAACCCGTAGAAAATGTCGGAGATGGACGCGATCCCTTTCGCCAGGCCAACCAGCATGACGACGCCGAGCGCCTCGCGTCGGCAACCGACTACGGCCCCGATGCCGACGACGCTGAATAGTGCCACAAAACTGGCCAGCAACCGCATCCCCAGATAGTCGCCGAACTGAAACTCCCGGCGGCTGTCGGTCGCCTGGACCGAACGCAGTCCCAGATTGGTGAACATGAAGATCGGTGTGGCCACCGCGATTCCTAACACGAACTGGCCCACCATTTTGGGCGTTCCCAGTTTGGCCAACACCAGCAACAATCCCACCTGACAGCCGGCGTGACCCACGTTTCCCAGAAACGTCCAGACGATATTCCGCCGCAGCGAGAGCGGTTGGGGGCCGTCCCGGGCCGGAGAGGAGCCGATCGGCGCGCGTTCCGATGCAGGCATCAATTGTTCCGATGTGACAAGAATGATGGGTCACGGTTGATAGCAGAAAAACAGCTTCATGCCAAGACCGTGTGATTCAGGCTTTCGGGAGTGGGATTCGCGGCGGATTCGTTTCCATGGTGGTCTCCAAGGTGGTTGCGGCGTAAGATATCGGCGGACCAGGGCAGCCTTTGGAAAGTTGCACCAACATGACCGACATCCCCTCGCCAGCCCGACGTTGCTTCCTCGGAAGCACGGTCTCGGCACTGATCGCGGCTCGTTTTGTCAACACCGGACTGAGCGCCGAGTCACCGAAGCTCAAACCGCTGGATCTCGCGCCACTCTCAGCGACAGCCGATTCATTTCACACCTTTGTCACGACGCGCATGATGGACGGCGATGGCCTGTGCCGGTCGTTTCTGTGTGCTGAAACCTTGGAACCGTGGACGAACACACAATTGGCCAAAATGGACCAGAGAGTTCTGACAGACTGGTTCCAGAACGCACCCGACAAAGCGGCCTGCCTAGCGTATGAAAATGCTCTGATGGCCACTGGCGAATTCGCCCTCAGCCAGATCGTGCGACATCGAGTGACTGCCGAGGCCTCTGCGAAACAGACAGCACATCGGGCGATCCGCGCGATCCTCGCCGTGGCCGAGCAAGGCCGGCATTACATGCCCGGCTACTTGCCCAAGCCATTCGGTGGCGTGGCACGGGCTCGCGATTCCCATGAGATCAGTCCGGATCAATACACCAAAGCCATCGTGGCGTTGCACGCCTGGCGACCTCTTGCAGATCGCGATGAGGTGACCGCGATCAATCGTTTTTTTGTCGATGCGGCGGACTTCTTCATCGCGCGAAAATTCCGTCACGCCTACCGTCACCGCACCATCGTGACCGCGCAGACGCATCATCACGCGCTGGGGCTTTTCGTGCCTATGGTCACGCTGGCGGCCAACGTTACCGGAAATCAGAGCTACCTCCGGCATCTTGCCAGCTTCAAAGAAGCCATCAATGCCGCGATGACCGACGAAAAACTCGCAAACTTCAACATGACCTCACTGCTCATCGAGGGCTTCCATCTGGCCATCCGCGAAGGCTGCGATGACCCGCGCCTGGCAAAGTTGATCGCCGTGCTGTGGGAACGCGCGGCCAAACACATTGATCGACGTGGCAACGCCTTCGAGGGCGACAGCCCACCCAAAAAAACCTCGCAAGGCACACGTCTCGCCTCGGCGGCAACATTCGTGCAGCAACTGCACCCGGCGATTCGTGCCACCGAACTGGCCGTGACAATCCTCAAGCGACTGTCCGACATTCAACAGATGCGACAGTATCGCATGCCAGACAGCATCTCCGACACAAGCGTCACCTCTTGGCTGCTGGCCTACTGGCGGCTGCGGGAGTGGACTTCCGGTTAATCATCCTGTCTACGGAATCTTCGCTAGAAACTGGCACAGGAGACGATGAAATGCTGAGAGTGCCTCGCCAAGTCGTGGCTTTAACCGCTTCAGTCGCGTGTATGACGGGACTGCTTTCGAGTAACGCGCGTGCGGAAAAACCGGTCCCCTTGCTGAAGGTTGGATTTGCCGAGGCCGACATCACGCCCCAAGTGGGGATGGAAGTGCCGGGCGGATACGGCAAGGCCTACTGCAAGAGCATTCACGACCCGTGCAAGGTGCGGGCGGTGGTCTTCGACGACGGCAAAAAGCGCGTCGCACTGGTGGGGCTGGATGCCGGGTTCATCTGGCGCGAGCCGGTCCAGGCAGTCAGGAAAGAGATCTACGAGAAGTGCGGCATCCCGCCCGAGGCGGTGCTCGTCGGTGCTTCCCATTCGCACTCTTCCGGACCGTTGGGCATCGTCCAGCCGGGAGAATACGATCACGCCTCGCCGTTTGTGCGGTCGCTTGCTTACGAGAAGTCGTCCTGCGCCGATGCCGGCTATCTGCGGCGCGTGCAGGAGGAGATTGTCGCTGCGGTTTGCCGGGCCGATCGTTGTCGGGCAGAGGCCCGCCTGGGCGTGGGCGCCGGTATCGAAGACAAAGTGGCGTTCAACCGCCGCCTGCGCATGAAAAGCGGGGTCACTTACACTCATCCCGGTCAAGGAAACCCTGACAGTGTCGACTACGCCGGTCCAACCGATCCCCAGGTCGGCGTGCTCGGAGCGTGGGACGCAAAGGGGAAGTTTCTCGGCTGCGTGGTCAACTTCGCCTGTCACGCCACGACCAACCCCGGCGGCATTTCCGCCAACTACATCTACTACCTGGAGCAAACCATTCGCGGTGGCATGGGGTCCGACGCGATCGTCGTCTTTCTGCAAGGTGCAGCGGGCGACGTCACCCAGGTCGACAACCTGAGCCGATTTGCCAGGAGACGAGGCGAGCGCGACGCCCAGTTCGTGGGCGGACGGATCGGGGCTGAGGCGGTCAAGGTGCTGTTGAACATGACGCCGGGCGCGCTGCTCCCGCTCGATGCCCGCTCGACGGTGCTGCCGCTGAAACGCCGCGCGCCAAAACCCGAACGAGTGCGACGCTGCTACGAATTGGTCAAGCAAGACCCGAAAAAGGTGGGCCGCACCCAGTGGACCTTTGCCAAAGAGATTGTGCTGTTGGACGCTCTTCTGGCCAAAGAGCCGGTCATCGACGTGGAGGTGCAATCGATCCAGGTGGGACCGGCAGTCTTTCTGGCGAATCCGGCCGAGCTGTTCTGCCAGTTGGGACTGGAAATCAGAGCCAAGAGCCCGTTCCCGTTCACCTTTCCAGTCGGATATGCCAACGGTTTCGTCGCTTACGTGCCCACCGAAGAGGCCTTTGGCCCACATGGCGGCGGATACGAGACGCGGCTGACCAGCGTCACCAATCTGGAGCCGACGGCGGGCCGGCGGATCGTCGAGGCCTCGCTCGATCTGGCCGCCCAAATGACGCCCGGCGACGCGCCCACACGCCCGAAGGCGCCCCCGTTCCAACCGCGCCCCGGCAGACGCCCCGTTCCGCCGGAGCTCGACTGACGACAACGTGGTCACATCATGTTGAATCACGGCAGGCGGGAGCCTGACCTATCGGGACTCGGCGCGCGATTGAATTTTCACCGTCCGGCCCTGGCGGGACGACTCGAGGGCGGCCAGCATGATCTCGGTGATGTGGCGGGCCATGCGGACGTGGGACAGCGGTGGTTGGATTCCTTGCCGGATGCAGTCGATCCAGTGCTGGTGCGAGTTTGTTGGCGGGAACTCCGAGACGTCGACCGCTTCTTCAATCAGCGGCGCGTCTTCGTCGACCGTCGAACTGGGCCGCAGGTATTCGAGTGTGCTCTCTCGCCCGCGGCTGACCACTTTGCCTTCGGTGCCGTGAATGGAGAACTCGGTCGTCCGTGCTGCGTCACACCAGCCGGTCTCGGCGACGCCCAGCGCGCCGCATGCGAAGTCCAGGAGCAGCACGGCCGTGTCTTCCAGGCGGGTCGGTTTGTCGACCGTTGTGCAGCGGGCCGTCACTGCGCGGACCGAGCCGACGATTGTCACCAGCGTGGCAATGGGGTACACGCCCATGTCGAACAGGGCGCCGACGTCGGCCTGGTCGGCGTCGAAGAACCAGAGAGCGTCGTCCGGCTTCTCGTCCAGGATGGCTTGAATGCCGGCGTAGTAGACTTCCGGTCCGCCGTGACTCTGCCGGGCGCGGGCGGCGGAGATGCGGCCCAGCTTCCCCTCGGCGGCCAGCTTCCGGGCCGCCAGCACGTGAGGCCGCGAAACGTACGGCAACGCCAAGACCGTGCGGTCGTTTTCCTCGACGGCGGCGACGAAGCGATCGGCCTCTTCCAGCGACGTGCACAGTGGCTTTTGCATGTAGACGTGTTTGCCCGCTGCGAGCGATTTCAAGCCCCACTCGACGTGCAGCGGATGCGGCAGCGAAATGAGGACGGCGTCAATCTGCGGATCACCCACGACTTCTGCGTAACGTTGCGTCCATCGGGGCACGTCGAACTTGCGGCAGACGGTCTCCAATCTCGATCGCCGCCGGCCGCTAACCACAACCACTTCCACGCCGTCGACGGTCCGCAGCTCCGGTAAATGCAGCTTGGCCGCAATCCCTCCGGCTCCGACGATGCCGACCTTCAGGGTGCTCATGTTGTCTTTCTCCACAAGGTCGGTACAGCCTACTGGACTTCGATTGCGTTTGCAAAATGAGCGAAGTATGTTCGTAGTGTTGCAATTGCTCTAGAAAGGAAACCGAACCCATGTCGGAAGTTCAAATTCGGACTCGTGAGAACGGACCGCTCGTTGTCACCGGACCGATGATGCTGGTCGATCAGGACTGCAATCCGTTCGATTTGGGTGACAAGGAGAACGTCGCGTTGTGCCGCTGCGGCGCCTCGGAGAACCGCCCCTTCTGCGACGGCTCTCACAATCGGTGCGGTTTCAAAGCCAACGAAAAGGCGCCGGCTGGCTGACGTCGCCGACGGTCCGGTTACGCAAGCCGCTTGACAAAATGCACGACGAGCGGCCGGTGTCAGCCGGCTGTTTCGTCGCCTGCCGCCAGAGACGTTCGCAGCTATGAGAGTGTCCCGTTGATGATGAACACGCACAAATTTGTTTGTTCGCTGTGTACCACGGCCCTGATGCTCGCGGCAACCGGCCAACCGATTTGGGCGCAGGCGGCGCCGGAAAAGGACGCGGCCCGCATCAGGCAGAAGCTTGCTGAGCTTCAGAAGGCCGTCGCCGAGCTAAAGCAAGCCGACGCGGACACGCGGCTCGTGGCCGACGTCGAGATCTACGCCAAAGCGGCCGAGTGGATTCTGCGGCACAACGAGTTCTACCGGCCGCAGTATGTTGACCAGACGTCAAAGGCGCTGGCGAGCGGGCTCCGCCGCGCCCGCGAACTGGCCGCCGGCAAGCCGTCGTGGACGCACGCGCCGGGCACGACAATTCGAGGTTATTACTCGAAGGTGGACGGATCGGTACAGCCGTACGCGCTCACACTGCCGAAGGGCGTCGACCCGACATCGCTGAAGCGATGGCCGCTGCACGTCAGGCTTCACGGCCGCGCCGCACAGATGAACGAGGTCAACTTCATCCACCGTCACGACGGCAAGCCGCTGCCTGAGGGGCAGGACTGGATTGGGCTCGACGTCTTCGGCCGGACCAACAACGCGTATCGCTACAGTGGCGAGACCGACGTGTTCGAAGCCATCGCCGACGCGGGGCGGACCGCCCGCATTGACTCTCGGCGGATGACGCTGTGGGGCTTCTCGATGGGCGGCGCCGGCGCGTGGCATCTCGGTTTGCATCACCCGTCGAAATGGTCGTCGGTCGGCCCCGGCGCCGGTTTCATCGATTTCTACAAGTACCAGAAGCAGACCGAAAAACGCCCGGAATACCAGCACAAGACGCTGCGGATTTACGACTCGGTCGACTACGCGCTGAACGCCTTCGACGTCCCGGTGTGCACCTATGGAGGCGAAAACGATGCCCAACTGATTGCGAGCACCATCATGGTCGAGAAGGCCAAGCAGTTGGGCGCCTCCATCAAACTGCTCGTCGGACCAGGCGTGGGACACAAATTCCACCCGGACAGTTTCCGGGAGTTCATGGCCTTTCACCAGAAGCATTCCCAGCGAGGCCGCAAGCCGTATCCCGGATTGACGGAGATTCGTTTTGTCACGCACACGTTGAAGTACAACAAATGCGAGTGGTTGACGATCGAAGAGATGGCCGAAATGTACGAGCCGGCTGTCGTGCTCGGCAAGATCGACCCGCGGAGCGGCATGCTCAAACTGCAAACGGAAAACGTCGCCGTGCTGCAAATCGCCCGCGGCATTGCCGAGCGGATCGAGATCGACGGATCGCGGGAGCCGTTGGCCAACGCCGCCGATGGGTTGCTGCCCGGCGTCTATTACGAAAAACAGGGCGACGACTGGCTGGTGATGGACTACGACTCGTCGCGGGCCTTTGCCGCAAACCCTGACGTGCGGAAGCGGCACAACCTTCAAGGACCCATCGACGACGCCTTCATGGAACCGTTCGTCTGCGTCCGTGGGACCGGCCAACCCTGGTCGGAAACCCACGCCGCTTGGGCCGACTGGACGCTGGACCGCTTCCGGCGCGAATTCGACAAATGGCTCCGCGGCCGCGTACTAATCGTGAACGACGCCGACGTCACGAAAGAAATGATTGCCCGGAAGAATCTCATTTTGTTTGGGGATCCCGGCTCGAACTCGGTGCTGGCGAAGATTCTCGACCGGCTGCCGATCAAATGGGAAAAAGGAACGCTCGCAGTGGGCGGCAAGAAATACGATCCGCAGACGCACGGCCTCTCGATGATCTACCCCAATCCGCTGGCCCCCCGGCGGTACGTCGTCATCAATTCCGGTCACACGTTCCACGAGAAGGACTTCAAAGCGTCGAATTCCTGGCTCTTCCCACGGCTGGGCGACATTGCCGTTCAGCGGTTCGGGCGGCTTCCGGACGGCGGATACGAAGAGACGGTTGTCTGGGCGGACCTGTTCGATGCGAGCTGGCGGCTGCCGGGCAGGGGGAACACTCATTCGAACCCATAATCATCTGTCAGTCTGGAAACGACGGCTGCAGTTGAGTGTGGGGCAGGCTTTCCAGCCTGCCGAAGGGCAATGCCAGGCTGGAGAAAGCCTCCCGCAAGGCAATGGCAGGCTGGAAAGCCTGCCCCACAACACGCTTTGAATCGCACCGGGCGGAGACGTGGAAAGACAGGAGAACGAAACGATGAGACGCATCAAGCTGATTGTACTGTACGCGGCGGCAACGCTTTCACCAGCAATGGCCCGTCAAACCGCGGCCGAGGAACCGGCTCCCGTTTATGCGGAACATCAGGACCTGTTGTACTACCTCGATGCTTCGGGAAAAAAACATCCGATTGAGACGACGGCGGATTGGGCGATCCGTAAGAAACACATTCTGGCCCACATGCAGACGGTCATGGGACCGCTGCCCAAACCGGCCAAACCGGTCCCGCTCGATGTGAAGACCGTCGAAGAAGCAACCATCGATTCGCTCACGCGCCGCAAGATCACCTATCACACCGACTCGCCGGACTGTGTCGTGTCCGCCTACCTGTTTCTGCCGAAGACCGCCGGCAGGAAGGTCCCCGGCATTCTCTGCCTGCATCAGACGACCCGCATCGGCAAGATGGAACCGGCCGGACTGGGCGGCAAACCGAACCTGCATTACGCCCTGCACTTGGCGCAGCGCGGTTACGTCACGCTGGCGCCCGATTATCCTTCCTTCGGCGATTACCAGTTCGACTTCCATCCGAAGCACGGTTACATCAGCGGCACGATGAAAGCCATCTACGACAACATCCGGGCCGTCGACCTGCTGCAGTCGCTCGAAGCGGTCGATCCGGAGCGCATCGGCTGCATCGGTCATTCGCTGGGCGGACACAACACGATGTTCACCGCCACGTTCGAGCCGCGAATCAAAGCGATGGTCTCTAGCTGCGGCTTCACCCGCTTCCACAAATACTACGGCGGGAGATTGAAGGGCTGGACGAGCAACCGTTACATGCCGTTGATCGCTTCCCGCTACAACAACGATCCGGATCGCGTCCCGTTCGACTTCACGGAGATCGTCGCCGGTTTCGCCCCGCGGCCCTTTCTAGCCAGCTCGCCGCTCGGCGACGGCAATTTCGAAGTCTCCGGCGTGCGGGACGTCATCGCCGCCGCCAAGCCGATCTACAAGCTCCACGGCAAACCGGAGAACCTACAGGCCAACTACCCCGACTGCGGCCACGATTTTCCCCCCGAAGCCCGCCGCGTGGCCTACGAGTTCTTCGACCGGCACCTGCAGCACACACCGAAAACCGCCGGCATCGAGGAAAATCCGAAGCCGCAGCTCCTACCCAACAAACCCGGCTAGCCGTGAGGTCGCACTTGGACCAAGTATCGAGTGTAGACAAAGCCCGCCGGTCGCAACCGGCGGGACCCCACGGGACCGGCGGGACCCCACGGGTTGCCACCCGTGGGCTTTCGTGTGCAGTTATGGGTCAGCCGGTGTCTCGTTCTCTCGGCCGCTCGCCGTGCCGGTTCACGTGAACTACCGGCGATTCCGGTAAAGCGACGGGTCCACAACGCCAGCCATGGCTTGCGTGTCGAGCCTGCCGCCCAAGAACTCGGCAATCTTGTCCACCTGCGAGCCTGGGTCGCTGAGCATCCGGCCGTAGTCGACGTACAGGACTTCGAAGTTGTCTTTCTCTTCGAGCCACTGTTCGACCTTTGCCAGGTGGCCCTCAAACAGCCGCATCATCTTTTCATCGTCGGCCGGATTGCTGGGTTGTCCAAGTCGGGCGAGCATCTTGTTTTGCGAGGCGATCACCTCTTTCAGTTTCCGCCTCATGAACACGACCCGGTACGTGTGCGAATCGGGGAGATCGTACAGCAGCAGATAAACCAGCTTGACTGCCTTGTCAGACGCAGCGTCGATCCAGGACGCATCGTCGCGGGTTTTCTTGACCGGTTCGAACTCGTAGTAGCCGTTGGGATTGTCCGGGTCGGCGGTGCGGATCTCGTCGGTCAGTGCGGGGATGCCGGCCGCTTCGAGCATCCGCATCATCATCGACGTGCCGGTTCGGGGCAAACCGGACACGATCGTCACAAAATTTCGTCGGGCGCTGTGGGTCATCATCGTTTCGCCGG
This sequence comes from uncultured Planctomycetaceae bacterium, assembly GCA_964530165.1. GTDB lineage: Bacteria > Planctomycetota > Planctomycetia > Planctomycetales > Planctomycetaceae > CAZGYE01. Next base: position 16,809 of record CAZGYE010000036.1, on the reverse strand, counting down.
TTTTCGTCAGCATGGCTGAAGTGGCTTTCGTTGTCACGCGTTTGGAACGCCGCACGGCAGGGCGACCGTTGCTGGAAATCTTCCACCTACAACTTCAGTATAGCCCATGATTTCTTGGACCGGGGAAACCGATCGGCCGATACCGGAACCGGCTCCGTGGTAACGGGTTAGGGCGGCCGGTAGAGCGAATGGCGAGCGGCCAGCGTGAGCCGGTTGTTCCGGCAACTCCCTGACAGCTCGACCCGGCGGCGGCGAAAATTCTTGAGACGGCTCCATCGGCGTGCTAACGTTGAAGGAGAGAGTCTCAAGAGGCCCGAAATGAAAACACTTTGCAGCCTGATGGCCATCCTGATTCTGCCGAATGCCTGCTCCGCCCAGCACGGCGTTTACTTCGATTGTCACCGGCCTGACCCGGACAATCCCACTCATCTGCATCACCCGCACGTGGACGGCGTTTTTCTGCGGTGGAACTGGTCGACGTTGGAGCCGGCGCGCGGGCAGTATGCCTTTTCACAAATTGAGCGGGACATCGCTCCGTGGGTCAAAGCCGGCAAGAAGGTCCTCTTCGGGGTGAAGCTGGCCGGCCAGCATAACAGGAACACTCCCGACTGGGTCTACGACGAAGTCGATCGAATCGAATTCCTTCGCAGCGGCAAGAACGCCCGGGTCTCGGTTCCGAAGTACTGGGACGCGCGTTTTCTGCCGGCCGTCTCGGGACTAGTGCACGCGCTGGGCCGCCGTTACGGCAACGACAAGCGGATCGAAGCGGTGATGATCGGCGTCGGGCATCTTGGCTTTCTGACCGCCGCGCCCAATGCGGGCGGATCCAAAGCGTTTCTGTCAGCCGGATGGACGCCGCAAGTCTGGAAGCAGTACAGCTTCGGCATGATCGAGCTGTATCGCCGGGCGTTCGTGAAGAAGCCGTTGTTCTTGCGCGGCTCCGACCTGGTGCTGCGGATTCCCAAGCCGGCGAAATATGGTTTCCGCAACTCGAGACCGTTTTTCAACGACGTGCGGGATGAAATTTTAATGACGGCAGCCACGAAGTACGGCGTCGGCGTCGGGTGCAACGGGTTGGAAGCCGATTCGCGGGAGTTCCTCGCCACCGGCATTCCCGCACTGTACGCGAAGCTGGCCGCCGGTGCGCGGGACGGCCGATATTCCTTGGAACTCTCCGACGACTGGCCCCTTTGGGTCCACCCGGGGCGCCGGCGCCGGGCCAAAGTCGATCGCGGCAAAGACAACGAATTCTTCAAGCGTTCGCTGGAAAACGCCGTCGGCGGCGTGCGCGGCATTCCCCGGCTCAACACGAGCTGGATCAAGCTGCTGGAAACCGACCTCGACTGCACCGATCCGAAGCACCCAGACTATCAGAAGGACTGCGAGGAAAAACTGATCTGGTTCAAGCAGCAGCTCGCGGCCGGCTCACGGAGTCGGTAGCTGCAGATCGATGAGATACGTGCTCACTGAGTCCTGCGACTCTCCCCACGTGCTGGAGAAGATGAGCTGCGACGCGTCGCGCGACACGACCAGATGAGCCTGGGACTGCCAGAGGCCGTTCGCCGCGTTCGTGCGGTGGTGGGCCAGGCGGATGAGACCGTCGTTGGGATTATTGGGGTCCTCGAGACGGACGGCCACCAACTCGCCGCGATACTTCGTCCCGCCGTCAACGGAGCTGTACGCCGCGAACACGTATCCCGGAGTGTCGAAGTTGGTGGCGGTCACGTGCGACACCGTGGCCTCGTTGTCGGGATTGGTGAGAGACGTGTAGGTGTTTGTCGCCGTGTTGAAGGCCAAGAGTCCACCGACGCGGCCGGTGAGCGTCTCGACGCCGTCAATCGTCCGGCCCTGCCAACTTCCGCTGGATCCGACGAGGTACACGGTCTGACCGTCCGCGCCATAAGCAAAGGTGGGATGGCTCCAATTGACCGGGAAATGCCCGAGCTGCGGGTCACCCTGCGGGCCGGTGGGAGTAGTCGTGGGAGTGCTGGGCATGACGTGCGGCGTGATCTGCGCAGCAGCGATGTCGACGTCCAGCAGCCGCCACGAGCTGTCGGCAGGCGTCAGGCCGTCGTACATCACAAGAATGTGTTTCCCGTCCGGCGAGAACGTCAACGTGTTGGTGTTCACGGCGCCGCACGGTCCGGCATGACCGCAGTTTGCGTCCGAGAGATTGAACGATGCCACAACGGGCGACTCCTGCCCCTCGATGTAATCCAGGTTCACAACATAGGTCTGAATGCCGGATTGTGGATCGGCCTTGTCGACCCCCAGTAGAGCAACATACTGTTTTCCATTCACGAAGGCGATCGTCTCCTTGCCCGAATAGAGTTTGTTGAACGGCAGCGTCGTGATGCGGAGGGTGACTCCTGTGGTCACGTCGTACTCGTAGATCAGATCGTCTTCGTTTGCCGAGTCGAGGCGCGTCACCAGAGAGTATTGGATGTTCGGCCGGCTGGGGTCCTGGCTCCAGCGGAAATTGGTGTTCGGCAGGACTGCGATGAATTCCGGCTGGTAGGTGCCGGCATTCAGCACGAGCTGATAAGGATCCTTGAGGTCGTAGCTTCTCAGGTGGATCAGGCTGCCGTCGATGTTCCAAGGCGAGTCGGTCACGTAACGGTTTCTGATCGTGCTGCTCCAGGTTGCCTCGGCCGGACCACCGGTGTTGTAAACGGTCGACAACGCCGTGCCGGCGTCCCCCGAAATCCGCGTGATCTGAGTTCCGAACACCGGGTCGTTGATCGGCTGCAGGTAGTCCGGCTCTCGCAGCACAGAATGCGGCCAAACGACCTGGTTTCTCCCGGGAACACCCGTCATGGCGGTCAACGTGTCCAACTTTTCGCCCGATGCGATGTCGTTGGGATCGTCGAAAGTGGGTGAGCCGTCCGCGCCGGGCCGGAAAAACCAGTCCAGCCCGTTGTTGCCGCGCAAGACGTCGCTGACCGCATCGTCGCGAACCGTGTAACCGGATTGGAGGTAGTAAGAGGAATTGTTGTGATCGCCGAGCGCAGCAACTCGCTCAGTGTAACGCGGTCCGCCGGCCCACACCGTCAGGACGGCGTTGAGCCCGAAGAGATCGTCGTCGAAATCGGTGGTGCCTCCGATAAGAATGTCCCCACGGCTGCCGCCGTTGACCTTGTCGGCTCCAGGCCCGCCGATCAGCAGGTCGCGATCCGCGTCTCCATGGAGCACGTCGTCGCCCTCTTGCCCCAGGAGAATGTCGTTTTCGGCGCCACCTTGGAGTGTATCGTCCCCGTCGCCTCCCTGGAGGAAGTCGTTTCCGTCACCACCTTGTAGCAAGTCGCTGCCGGAACCGCCGATGAGCGTGTCGTCGCCGGCGCCGCCGAGCACCGTGTCGAGGCTGCCGCCCTGTCCGTCCAAGAGGTCGTTGCCGGCATTGCCCTGGAGCCAATCGGGACCGGCGCCACCGAAGAGTGTGTCGTCCCCAAGTCCGGCATCGAGGGTGTCGGCGCCGTTGCGGGCGTTCAGAAAGTCGTCGCCCTCCCCGCCGAGTAGCAAATCGTCTTTCGTACCGCCAGACAACGTGTCATTGCCCGCGCCGCCCGAGAGCGTCGTCTTGCCGGAGAAGCCGGTCACATCGATCGTGTTCCCGCCGGCGCCCCCGGTCAACTGCGATTCTTTGATTCCCTCGACGATGTCGTCGCCCAGACCGGTGAGTCGATTGTCGGTCAGCGTGAAATCGACGTCGGCGGCTTCCACCAGGATGTCGTCCCCCGTTCGTCCGCGAATCCAATCGTCGCCCGGTCCACCGGTGAGGATGTCGTCTCCGCTACCGCCGTCGACCGTGTCGTTGCCCTCACCCCCGATTGCGGTGTCCAGATTTCCTCCCTGCCCTTTCACGACATCACTGCCCCTGCCGCCATCCAGCATGTCTCGGCCGCCGCCGGCGACCAGCAAATCGTTTCCGTCTCGGCCGTACAAGGTGTCCCTGCCGGCGAATCCTTTCAGTGTATCCTTCCCGCCGCGGCCGTCGAGAATGTCATCGCCGGTCTGTCCCTTCAAAAGGTCATTGCCGCCGCCTCCGGTGAGCTCGTCGTTCCCATCGGCGCCGAACGCGTTTGAGTCGAGGTCGGTATTGTTGGTGAATGTGTCGTCGCCTTGATTTCCGTAAAAGACGAGCATGTTGACGTCAGACCGGTTAAAAGTCTCGTCGTGAATGGTGTCGGCCGTCTGCATGTAGACGCGCAGAGTGTCCACGTCGACGTAGGAGACCTCGGCAACATCGCCGTCCGGGGTCCCCGTAATGATCAGTTTGCCGGTGTTCTTCAAAGAAATGTCGCCCGCCGAGAGCAACACCCGGAATTCCAAAGCCTCGATGCCGACCTGCAACCGCTCCCGCCCGGCGCGGCGCCTAGAAGCGCGCAGACCATGAATCTTCTGCTGGAGATCTCGTAGCCAGTTCGCTAGGAGCATGGTGGAATCTTTCCAGGTCCGTCGTCCCTAGAAGCAGTTTCAAAACCGTCTCTGGGTGGCTGTGGTGGAGCAACGCGACTCCACAGATGCTGCAAATCCCGGGGGCTCACGATGTTCGACCCCAGCCACCCATACCAGTAACCCACTTGTAAGAATGCTTCGAACCAGCGCCAAAGCACTCTGAGTACCAGCGGCCGAGTGAATAGGGATCCGTCGATCAAATCGAGCCATCCCTTTCTCGTCGTCGGTTGGCAGCGAACTCTCACACTGCGACTGGCCGATGAACACAAGTGTTGCGAATCGGAAACAAAGAGAACTAATATGTTTAATTGGAACAAACTGCGAAAGCAGAAACAATGAGTCGTTGGAACTAAATCGGAACTAGAGATGATCTAGGAGAAGAACTAGTTCCTCACTCCTTCAGGGGGGGTCTGCCGCTTACTGCTTGGATGAAAAATTCCATCATTCATCCAGGAATTCGCACAAAATTTCCGGTTGCAGTCCTCGTTTTTTCACCAGAACGGCAGGCAGATGCTGGAAAACAACGTGGCGAAGCCGTCCGAGATTGTTCGCAAGGCGGCCGTGCAGATTGTGAAGAACTTGGCAATCAGCGCGGAAATGCAAGCGACGAGGCGTGCCAAGAAACAGATGTGGACGAATAGAGGCCGGCTCTTAGTTGCGCAACACTCCCATTTCGTAGGCTCGCTGAACGGTGTCCTTCCGGCGAGAAACGTGCAGTTTCTGGAGGATGTTGTGCACGTGGTTCTTGACGGTTGAGAGTTTGATGCCGAGCCGCTGCGAAATTTCCTTGTTGATCAGGCCCAGCGCGATCAGTTTGACGATTTCGAGCTCCCGCGTGCTTAAGCCTGCGCGTTCAGGCGTTTGCGGGTTGGATTGCTCTTCGGAGAGCTCTGAGATGCGGTTGATCACTTGCAGGAGCAGCGTCTCGGAGCACGGTGTACGGCCTGCATGGACCTCACGAATCGTCTCCAGCAGCTCGGCGTACGAGGTAGTAGCCGCGATGTAACCGCTTGCGCCTGCCTCTACGCACTTCAGCAGCATTTGCTGATCGGTGCCAATACCTAGGGCGATCACGCGCGTGTCGGGCAAATAGGACTTGATGTCCCAGATGATGGCCACGCCGCGCGACCGTCCGCCGCTCAAATCGATCAACACCACGTCGACAGGCCGTGTGCGGGCGATTTCGATGAGATTGCGCAGCCGGTCCGTGGCAGCGGCCAGCTCAATCTCTTCTTCCGCTGAGAGCCGAGCGGCAATCGCTTCCCGAAATAACCGGCGGTCATCAATGACAGAAACGCGAATTGGGTGACCCATAGTTCTTCTCACTCGTGCAGGAATCACATGGTACAAATAGACGTTCGAATTGCCCCAACTATGTCCTCGTACTGCAAGCCGCGAAGCGGCTGGATGTCAATCGTGCTGCGGTACGTCACCGCGGATTTGGCATCCGGCCAAAGGCCGATCACCACCAGGTCGGGGAACTCGGTGAGCAAGTGCGTGCAGAGCGGCGGCGTTGCGTCGGAAATGGGAACGGTGATCAGAACCACGTCCGCAGCGGTCTGCTGGACGGCCAGCAGCACGTCGACCGGATCGAGGACTTCGTCCGCGATCTCTAAGTCCGGCTCGGCCTCGATCCGAGTTCGCAGCAAGTCTCGCAACATCCGTGGCACGACCGCCAAGAGCACTTGAATTTTACGCACGAGTGCGACCTCATGTGACGTATCAGGAAATACATTTCCATTTCAAACTGTTTTGAGAAAATCGCAATGGATCGCTGGGTTCAAAAAAGATTGGAAGCGAACCATATCCGCCTGGTTCCAGCATCGAAATGCCGTTTCGCGGCAAGGAGCCGTCACAGGGTGAGGAGATGGATCGCTCGATCCGGACCCTCATGCGAGCCGACGATCTCGATTGGCGGAGGCAAATTCCCGCCCGGCAGCGTGATCGCATTATCCGAGGGGGCGTCTGCGGAACACCTCGACGTCGACGCCCTCGCTGTACATCACGTGCTCCGGGGCCGAGCGCGGCTTAATGTGAGCCGCCTTCAGCAGCGACTCGCTCATTTCCAGCAGTCGCGCCTCGCGCAGTGGGTAGGGAGCGTGGTGTGCTCGCTGTTGGGAGAGTTGTCCGCCGGCCGTTTGCGAGTAGAGAATGTACCGCTCGGCCAGAAAATGCTCGAGTGTGTCGGGCACGGCTTGTCCGGCCGGGAGATTCTTGTCAAGCGCTCCGATCAAATCGCCAACTTCTGCTTCGATCGAGCCGCCCGGTCCGACAATGCCGGGCCAAAGCCGCTCGCTGGCATACCGCAGGGTTCTGCCGCTACGACTCCTCTGCATGGCCGCCCGGTAGTAGGGAAGGTGCCGTTTCCACCGTGCCACTCGAACCACCAATGAACTGGAAGCATCGAGGCTCAAGCACCAGATGCCGGGATCCTTCCCGTCCAAATGGACGTAAGTCCGCACGGTGGTTTCGTGGAAACTGGAGAGGCCGGGGACCGGCAGGAACCACCAGGGCCGCACACCGGACAGGTGACACGCGACAAGTCCAACCCACGCATTTCCGTCGAAGGTGTCGACGGTCAGTTCCGGCGGGAGCATCGGCTCGATCTCATAAGAGGGGACGCGCCAATGGACGAACAAGAGATCCGACCAGGTGTGGTGGCTGATCGCTCTTCCTGGGGGCCGTCGCGTCGCCGCACTCCGGTCGATCCTGACCGACGTACGGGGCATCGTCTTCTTTCCAGCAACGATCCGGTCGTCGATGCCGTTGGTGTCGTTCGAATGGCTGATTGCTCGTGACGTCCGCATGCAGGGTCCGTTCGGCACATACCGCCGTCAGAATCGCGCCGGAACCCACCGCTGCCGACGTGCGTCCTGCTGGACCGGCGCCGACATCTGGGGCAGCCGCGAAGGGTCGGAAAACGCTGCAGGGGGCACGCTGCCAGGCTGTTTCGGCTCGTCGGACGGTGGCGGAGCCGGGAGCGGTTCCATGACACCGTTCCACTCCGGCAGAGCCGGTGACGTACAGGAAGCACATCCGTTGATCGCCCCGGGTGCTGGGGGAACTGCAAACCCTCCGCTGCGGACCGGCAGCCCGCAGTTTGTGTTCCAGCCGCAAGACGGGCAGCCTCGACGCGAGTTCCAGCCGTATTGAGAGCACGATCTGTAGTTCGGCCTTGCACAACGGCCCCACAAGACATGGTCATTGAGGAAGCCCCAGCCAGCATTGTTGTGGTAGTTGCGATGGCAGCAGCCGACGAGCGACACCGTCAGCATGACGCATGTAGGGAACAGCAAAAACCGTAGCATAGTTCATCCCCGAATTGAGACATGTGGCCCGAACAATCTCCACAGTGTTCTGGACATCAACGATATCGGACTGACGGTTCACCTGACTTTAGCGGTTTTTCCGATCATCCCGATTATGCCGCGCACCGGAGCTGTGGCCCACCCAGACCGCGGGGATGGGCGTGGCGCAGGTCGTGACCACGCCGTTGCTTACGTCAGGTCGTGACGATAGAGGAAGTCGGGGAAGCCGGGGAAGCCGGGGCCTTCGATGTTGTCCATTCGAGGATGGTGAAAAATCTGGTTCATCACGTTCTAGGCCTTAACCAAGCGACCTTTTGATGGAAAAACTTCCAGAAAACTCGAAATCCCTTGTGGTTTTCGCGTATTGAACGGCGGCTCAAACACAAAGCCGAAGAGCATGACGAACCCATGTGTCGTGCTCGCAACATTCAGTATGGACGGCCACATCATCGAAACGGTCGCCCGGTGTAAAATCTCATCATGGGTCTCCTCTGTCTGGGGGGGCTTGAGCCCGTTACGCAAATGGGGCTCCGACCCCGCATTTTAGGACAGGCACTCCCTCCAGCGGGGAGGCCAGGATGAGTATCAAGCTGCTGCAGCGGACCCGGCCCGCCGCGGCGGCTTCTGGCCAGTCAACGGTTTCTCTCGGCGGGCCGGGCCGCTGAGTTTTTTCGTTCGGCTCGCCGTTATCCGGGAAAACTCAATTGTTTCTTCGGACGTCCCGGTAATCGACCGATTGCTGGGACGCGCTTCGAGTGTATTTTCGCACGAATTTGGGCCGTATGTCTGCTGGAAGTCGGGAGAGCCTTCTCCGGGAGCTGAAATGCGCGTTAGAGTGTTTGCCCATTGAGTTTCAGGAATTCTGCGGCCCAGTGGTAGCCGTCCAGGAGGCCGTCGGTGTTGCGGCTGAGGGTTTGGTACGCGACGAAGACGGCTTCGATGGTTGCCAAGCCGCCTTCGGGGTTCTCGAACATCTTCGAGACGCGGGGGTAAGCGGTCTTCCAGGCCGGCAGACTGCGGAGCGGGACATGGCCAAAAGCCGGATCCATCGCCTCCGTCAGACGCCACGTGCCGTCCAGAATCAACAGGCCCCGATCGGCGTCCGTCCGGTTGAGCTGCGGTCCGTCGAAACCCAGCCGCACGTAGTTCTCCAGCGACTCCGGGCCGATGCGCGGAAACTTCCAGAAGAGGAACCCCTCTCGGCCGCGCAGCGGCTCGACGGTGCATTTGCGCCGTTTCTCTTTAGAATGAACCACAATGATTGTCGGCGGGAACGGGACCACGTGACTTTTCCGTCGCTTCGAGTCAGGACGATGCGCTCCCTGTGAATGCGCGTCTTGCAACAAGATCAGCCTTCCTGAATCTTCTTGATTTGCTCTTCCAGCGCCGCGATCTCCGCCTGCAAACGCGTGACGTCGCGCGGATCGTCCGGCTGCAGCTTGGCGCCGGATAGCTGCCGCTGCAAGTTGGCCAGTTTTTTCCGGGCCGCGTCGATTTGCTTCTTTTGCTTCTTGCTGAGACCCATGTTTCGATGCGCCCCCCCCGAGAAGATGGAACTCGAAAGTAGCATCTTGATCTTCCGAAAGCGGCAAGTCGTCGTCAAGGAACAGCATTCAGCCGTTCTCGGGAGACGCATTGTGATGTCTCGTGTCGCAAAATCTCGATTGGTTATTTAGAGTGGGCAGGATGTGATGTTCGAATTCGAGAAAATGTAGCCGATGGCCGATTTCTGGACGATTCTTGCCGATTCTCTTCACGCCGGGACGTTGCGGTCTGCTGTGTTGAGCAAGAAGCGGAAAGAGTGTCACGAGTCCCTTGAGAAATTGACCGTGCGGCCTCTGGTCCTTCAAGGGCAATCCTGCTATCAGTTCACGTCGCGTACGGCCGGTCGGGAAACCCATAATAATCTCCCCGCAGCCGCTGCGGTCGCCCGTCTTCGGGAGTTGTTCGGCCCCACATTCGAGCACTGCCACCTGTTCACGGCCGATGCTGACTATGCGGCACGCTTCACACGAACGGGCACGGTGAAGGTCACGAAGAACTCGCCCAGTGGGAAACCTGTGGCTACGGTGCACAACCGCGCCAAGAACTATCTGATCCCGGACGGCGTCCCCTGCAGGTTTCTGCAGGAAATCGGCGTGATGACTCGGAACGGAAAGGTCCGGGCGGCCCGGTACGATAAATTCCGCCAGATTAATCGTTTCCTGGAACTGGTGGATGATGTCGTTGATTGTTTGCCTGCCGAGGACCGGTTGAACGTGGTCGACTTTGGCTGCGGCAAGAGTTACCTGACGTTTGCGATTTATCATTTGCTGGCCGAAATTCGCGGCCGTGACGTACACATCGTCGGACTCGACCGGAACGGCGACGTCGTCCGCGATTGCTCCCGCATTGCCGAGCGGCTCGACCATGCGGGGCTCGAATTCCAGGTCGGCGAGATTGCCGGCTATCGCGACGATCGGCGGGTCGACCTGGCCGTTTCGCTCCACGCGTGCGATACGGCCACCGATGACGCTCTGGCCAAGGCGGTTGGCTGGCGGGCCGGCGTCATCTTCGCGGCACCCTGCTGCCAACACGAACTCTCCACGAAACTGCATAACAAGGCCCTGTCATCTTTGCAGCAGCATGGCGTCTTGCGGGAACGGTTTGCCGCTCTCGCCACCGATGCTCTGCGGGCCAAAGCGCTGGAAATCTGCGGATACAAAGCACAGGTGATCGAGTTTGTCGATCTGGAACATACGTCTAAGAATCTCCTCATCCGTGCGATCCGCCGCAGTCGCGGTCTGCCCCACGGTTGCCAGGGGGTTGAGTCGTATCGAAAATTCAAAGAACTCCTCCACCTCGAACAAATCTATCTGGAAGAAGCGTTTGGTGCCGATTTTATCCAACATGTGCGTAAGTGATGGGACGATCCGTACACTTCCGTTCTGTTGCACCAGAGACCGATTCTGCGGTTCCAAGTTGTGGGGAACTGAAAAGGGGAAGCGAGCACGTGTTCATGCCACGGTGGGTGAACGAGCTTTTCAACGTCTTGAAAGCCGCCGAAATCATTGTGATGGCGCTGGTCGTGGCGACCGCCGGCGGCGTTTGGTGGACCGTCCACGGCAACGGCGTGTCTGTGACGCCGTCGGGTAACGGTTCCGACGCACGACCAGGGTTCACACAGGTCGCTTCCGCCGGCCAACCGGCGCCGCACGCACCAAACGGCGGCGAGACCCCGGTTCCCCCTTCAGGTTTGACCGCGGATTCGCAGAGCCAGCCGGAGATCGATCTCTCTCAGACAAGCTGGGAAGACCCTTTCACAGCCGCGTATTGGGGATCAACAGGGTGGTCGTTCGAAGGCAACATGATGCGCTCGACAAGCGACCGCCCGGCCGAAGCCGTGTTTCGACGGTCTTATCGCAAGTTGAGGCTTGATTTGTATCTGGAGCGTCTCGGGACTGCGGGGACGTTCGAAGTGCGACTCCGTGCTCCAGAAACCAGCGCCGTCACGACCGTGACGCTCAGCAGCGACGCCGTGGTTGTCTTTGCCGATTGTCCGAAACAAAAGGGCGTGATCAAACGCAAGAACGTCGCCCTGGAGATGGCTGCCGACCAGCCCGGGCATCTGAGCCTGGTCGCAACCGGTAATCGGGTGCGAATTTTCTGGAACGATCGCCCATTGCTGGCCTGCACACAACCGGCATCTCAGTCGGGCCGCGACCTGACTTTCGCCCTCATCTCTCGCGGTGCCGGTTTCCGCATCTCAGGACTGCGGATCGAAGGCGAGTAGAGACGCCGACCCAGCGGCGGCGTCACCCACTGCGGCAGGCGCCTCGCCAGTTGGCGAGCGGGAAGCGTCAGCCCTCTGATCTGCAGTTGTTTCTCGCAGCGGTTGCCGGTTGCAGCCGAGGGGAATATCATTCAGTCGGACAGTCCAAGCAAGCGAGCAAGGGATGAGTGGTATGGCGAGCTTCGCAGTCATTCTTCCGGCGGCCGGGAAGAGCACGCGGTTGACATTGAATAAGCGGAAAAAGCCGTTTGTGGAAATGAAGGGGCGCGCCGTCTGGTTGCGATCGGCAGAGCTGTTCGTCAACCGTGACGACGTCGTGCAGACGCTGATCGCGATTGCGCCGGAAGACAGGGACTGGTTTCAGGAGAAATTCCGTCCGAACCTTGCGTTCATGGACGTGGACATTGTCGAGGGAGGCGTCACGCGGGCCGACACGGTTCAGAAGGCTTTGGCGCGGGTCAAGAGTGACGTAGAGTTTGTCGCCGTCCACGATGCCGCCCGGCCGCTGCTGGTCAAGAAGTGGATCGACGCTGTGTTCGCGGCCGCTGAGGAAGCTGGTGCAGCGATACCCGCCATTCGCGTCACGAACACGCTGAAACGAGTCGCTGACGATGGCGCCATCGAGGAAACTGTCTCGCGGGAAGGAATCTGGGAAGCGCAGACGCCGCAGGTGTTTCGCCGAGAGTTGCTGCTCGAAGCGTTTGCCAAACGCGATAACTCCGAGGCCACCGACGAAGCCCAGTTGGTCGAACGAATCGGGCAGACGATCAGAGTCGTCGAAGGTTCACCGATGAACGTGAAGATTACGACGCTCGAAGATTTCAAAATGGCCGAGGCCCTACTGGGCGCGCTCCCAAAGGAGAAACAACTTCGGGCGCTGCATCCCTTTGCCGACGAAGAACCGCGATTTCTCTGAATACCGGATGAGCAAAATTTCCTTGGTAAACCGGGAACTGTCCGCGTAGTATAGAAGTCAAACAACGTGTGAGCAGATGGAAAGGACGCTCCGTGCCGAACTGAGCCGTGGTTGGAACAGCGTCATGAACAGCGTGCAGGTTTCATGTCCTCAGTGCCGGGTCGAGCTGCGCTTACGGAATAGAAATTTGCTCGGGCGACGTGGCCAGTGCCCCCAATGCCGGCACCGCTTCGTGCTTCAGAAATCGGGCGACGTCGATCTCGACTTGGCCGATGGACCGCAGCAAGCAGCCGCCGACACCTCGACGCAACAGCAGCCGGACAATGTTCCCCAACCTCACAACGTCGCGGCGAGAGCGTCGCAGTCGGCTCCGGCCGCGCAGACGGAAATGGAATTCGTCGAAATTCCGTCGTCCGATTCGCCAGCAGCGCCGGCTTCGGTTTTGCAGTTTCCGATTCCGGTCACGCCTTCCTCCGCAACGACGGATCCCGATTTTGCCGCCATCACCGACATCCATCAAACAGCGAGTGGAGTCCGGCAGCTCAAACTGATCAAACACCGGAACGCCAAACGGCGGAACGTCGAAATCATCGCCGGGGTCGCGGTCGCGCTGGCCCTTTTATTGGCCGGTATTTTCTTTGCCGCCCATGGTGCTTTCTCTGGACCGAACGGCACACGGACCGAAGAAAGGGGATGGAAGTTCTTTCAAATTGGACCGTAAAGCGGCGATGATGATGCAGGTTTCCAGTTTTTCATGTCCGCATTGCTCGGCCACGCTCAGGCTGAAGGAACGCCGGTTCATCGGCAAACGGATCAATTGCCCGGACTGCGGCGAGCGGATGTTGATCGTCGCCGACGGCAAGGGGACTCTGAAAGCCCAAACCGCGGAATCACCGGCTCCGAAAAAAGCGTCTCGCGTCGAGCAGGACGCTCAAGTTCGTCCGGCGGCTGCGGGTCCCGGGCACGAGCGGACCACTGACGAAGGTTCCGCGACGCGCTGGCGAAACTGGCTTTCCCAGTGGGCTGCTATGTTGAAGAGTCCGGTCGGTATTGCCTGGACCGTTGCGGGGTGCATGGTGGTGTTGCTGTGCGTGGCGATTCTTGGCCCATTCGGCGATGAGCAGCCAAACGATTCCTCCACCATCGCTCAGGCCGAGCCGCCCGTCGATGAGGATCTGGTCAATCGTGGAGCCGTCGCGGATGCGGCCAATCCCAAAGCTCTGCCGGCGGATGAAGTCGCCCTCGCCGGTCCCCACGACGCTCGAATCCGGTTGGTGAACCTCGGGGGGCGTCTGACGCGTCACCGGGATCAGCACGGTCATTTCCCGGCCGGCACGGTCTATGCGGACGAACTTCCGCCCGAAGAGCGTTTCAGTTGGCTGGCTGTTTTGGCTGCCGAATCCAAGCACAACGGCAGTGCCGCGCCGCTTTGGGATCGGCCTTGGCGGGACCCGCTGAACGAGCGGTTTGTCCGTCGCAACATGCCGGCGTTTCAGAACCCGGACGTCAAGCCGTTGGTCGGACCGAACGGTTACCCAGCGACGCATTTTGTGGGGATGGCGGGCCTGGGCGACGATGCGCCGCGTCTACCGGTCGATCACCCGCGGGCCGGAATTTTCGGAGTCGATCGCCGTACGAAAATCACCGACGTCAAGGATGGGACGTCCAACACGATCATGGTGGCCGGGGTGAGCCGCGATCCGGGGGCATGGGCGGCCGGCGGCCGTGCGACCGTGCGAGCGCTCACGCAAGAACCGTACGTCAACGGTCCCGACGGATTCGGTACCGGACAGCGCGACAGCATGTTGGTGTTGATGGCCGACGGCAGCGTTCGGGAAGTCTCGAACGGCACAGAACCGACGATCGTCCGCCGTATGGCGGCGATGGCGGATGGCCTTCCCCTCAATCCGAAGGTTGTGGGCGAGCCGGGCAAACTGGCTGACGGCCGCCGTCACTTGCCGCCCGATCCAGAACAGGAACACAAACGGGCTGCCCGCGACGGCAAATCGCCGGTGAAATCGCCGGACAAATCCGCCGAGAAACCTCCGCAGGCCGGCGAAGCGGGTCAATCGGAGCCACATCCGCAGAAACGGCCCAACCCGCCAACACCGGTGATCGCAAAGAAAAAGGTCGACGTCGAGGCGGCGTTGAAGCAGCGGATTCGGAGCTTCCGCCAGGTTCGCGCGATCCCTTTTCGGCAGTTGCTGTTGCAGGTCGAAGAGATGGCCGGGATCCCGATCCGACTCGACGAAGACCAACTTGGCGCCGCGGCGACAAAGCTCGACCAGCCGGTCTCGCTCGAATCCGAGAACACGACCGTCGGCGATCTCTTGCAGGCTCTGCTCAGGAAGATCGGACTCGCGTACGAAATCGAGGCCGATGGAATTCGCATTCACCCGGCCGACCGCTGACGGCGGCCGCGACGGTCTCGATGAATGTTGAAGCGAATGCGGTTGACAGAGTGCGCACACGTGCCTATTATTTCGATATATGGCGAAATATCGTTTTCAGAATTTCGGGGACTGAAGTGCGCGAGTTGATGGCGGTCATCAAAGCGCTCGCCGACGAAAACCGCGCCCGAATTGTGATGGCCCTCAGCGGCCGGGAGTTGTGCGTTTGTCAGATTGTCGAATTGCTTGATCTGGCGCCCTCCACGGTTTCAAAACACATGGCCATCTTGAAACAGGCACGCTTAGTGGACAGTCGGAAGCATGGACGTTGGGTTCATTATCGGCTGGGCGACGAGGATGTCACACGCGAGGCTCGTCAAGGGACATCTCTCCTGCAGAGTTCGCTTGCTCAGGACGCGCAGGTGCGCGAGGACGCCAAGCGGCTAAAGCAGATCCTGAAGATGGACCCCGAACAGCTTTGCAGGCGACAGGTCGAGGCAAGATGTTGAAGATCCTTTTCTTGTGCACCGGGAACTCCTGCCGAAGCCAGATGGCGGAGGGCTGGGCGCGGCATCTGAAGGGCGATGTCATCGAGCCCTATTCGGCTGGGCTCGAACCGCATGCCCTGGACGTTAATGCAGTCAAGGTGATGGCTGAGGCTGGGGTCGACATTTCCTCCCACCGGTCGAAGCGTTTGGACGAAGTGCGAAACATCGATTTCGCCCACGTGATTACCCTCTGTGGGCATGCCCACGAAACCTGCCCGATGTTTCCCGCACAAGTCAACGTGATGCACGTGGGCTTTGACGACCCGCCGCAGTTGGCCAAAGAGGCGGAGACCCAAGACGAGGCGTTAAAGCACTACCGGCGCGTGCGCGATGACATCAAAGAATTCATCGAGACCCTGCCTGATTCACTGGAGACTTGAAGGCATCCCGGCGGTGTCGACTTTTGGGATCATGCGATTCCCCAGGGGGTCATTCATGGACAAGCCTGTCTGCCCTGATAGGCGACTTTCCTTTCTCGATCGCTACCTGACGCTGTGGATCTTTCTGGCTATGGCAACGGGCGTCGGAGTCGGTTATCTGGTCCCCGGAGTCAGCACCTTCGTCGATCGGTTCCAGGTGGGGACCACGAACATCCCGATTGCGATCGGGTTGATCCTCATGATGTATCCTCCGCTGGCGAAGGTGAAGTACGAGGAGCTTGCCGACGTGTTCCGCGACGTGAAGGTGCTTGCGCTTTCGCTGGTGCAGAACTGGATTGTCGGGCCGGTGCTCATGTTCGGCCTGGCGGTCCTGTTTCTACAGAATCACCCGGAGTACATGGCGGGGCTGATCATGATCGGTCTGGCACGGTGCATCGCGATGGTGATCGTCTGGAACGAGCTGGCCGAGGGCGACAGCGAGTACGCGGCCGGTCTGGTGGCTCTGAACTCCATTTTCCAGGTCCTTTTTTTCTCGGTCTACGCCTGGATCTTCCTCACAATTCTGCCGCCGCTGCTCGGGCTGAAAGGCGAGGTCGTGAACGTGATGATCGGGCAAATTGCCCAGAGCGTGTTCATTTACCTGGGGATCCCGTTTCTGGGGGGGCTGATGACGCGGGGGGTGCTGCTGAAGCTCAAGGGCCGGCAATGGTACGAGACGAAGTTCATCCCGAAGATCTCCCCGTTGACCCTCGTCGCGCTGCTGTTCACGATTGTCGTGATGTTCTCTCTGAAGGGCGAGTACATTGTTCAGTTGCCGCTGGACGTGCTGTTGATCGCGGTCCCGTTGTGCATCTACTTCGTCGTCATGTTCCTCGTCTCGTTCTGGATGGGCAAGAGAATTGGGGCAAATTATTCCAAGACTGCAACGATCGCGTTCACGGCGGCGAGCAACAATTTCGAGCTGGCAATCGCCGTGGCCGTGGCGGTGTTCGGCATCGACTCAGGGGCCGCCTTTGCCGCGGTCATTGGCCCGTTGGTAG
>CAZGYE010000035.1:0-27220 GCA_964530165.1 uncultured Planctomycetaceae bacterium | reverse complement strand
AAACCGAGCCGTCGCGTCTCCGAGCGCCGATCGAGAATCAGCTTCCATCCACTCAAGAAACGTCGCGTTTTGCAGACCGAAACACACGGCTGACTTTTTTGACTCTTCGGGGTGTAGCGTATTCGTCACTTCCAGCATAGAATGATGAGAACAGCAGAAGTCTTCATGGTCGGCAGGCTCAGTGTGGTTGTTCTTGAAGCATGCAATTCTTACCTGGTCATCCTCGCCGCTGGCCTTTTGCGGTCTTGCTCATTCTGCTCGTCGTGGGAACGTGGCCATGTTATCGCTGGTGGTTGGACTGCCGCGCCGAGCGATTCAAGGGGGAGTGCAAAGACGCGGCGCAGGCCAAGCAATGGGACCGGCTGGAGGAGCTGGCGTCTCGCTGGCTGAAATGGGACAGGCAAAACGGATATGCCTGGCTCTACTTGGGGGAGGCGGCTCAACGTCAAGGCGACTTTGAACGCACAGCCGAGTGCTTGAACAGACTAGACGACTCAGACCCGAAATGTGTCGCGGCGCTCGCGGAGCGCGTCGATTTGCTCTTCGCAAAGCTGAACCGCCCGCTGGAAGCCGTTGAAACCTGCAAGAGAATGCTGCGGATCGAGCCGCGCGCCGGTCGCGCGCATCAACGCCTCATTTTCTTCTACGCCATGTCAGTGCAACGTCAGGCGATGGTCAAGCAGATTCGCACCGCAATGGACCTGCAATGCGAGCCGCCTGAGGCATACGTTTACCTTTTCACGTCCAACGCGTTGAACTTCTCGGACGGACTGTTCCGCGTGACGACGTGGTTGCAGCAGTATCCGGACGACGAAACACTGCAGGTTGCCCAGGCGTATTACGCGGCCAGAAGTTCCAGCAGTCGCAGAATTGCCATGTTTGGACTCAAAAGCTTTGCTCCCGGAGACAAATCGCTCATCGGGCGGTGTCTGCAGAAGTATCCGGAGAACACCGAGGTCCTTTCCTTCCACATTACAAAAGCCATGGTCGACGGCGACCTCGCCCGCGTGGCCGAGCTGCTCAAACAGAGTCCTCCGTCTGCGGAACAAGACAGTCGTTTCTGGCGGTACAAGGGGTGGTACCATTCCACGCACAACGAACTCGATCAGGCGGAAGCGGCCTACCGCAAAGCACTGAAAATGGACCCGTCTGACTGGCGGGCGAGATTGGATCTGTCTTCGGTTCTGCGCCGCCTCGGCCGGACGAAAGAGGCCTCGTCGCTGGCAGACGTCGCGTTGAGGGGAAAGAAGCTCGAGCGAAAGCTCCTGGAATTGCCGAATGCCGCCTCGATTGACCAACGTCTGTTGATCAGTCTGTATGCCTATGCGCGAGACATCGGCGACAAGCAGGTTGTCGCCGCCTTCGAGTACCGGGGCGTCCCTGACGGTCGGAAACCGTGAATCGGCGATGACCGATTGAGTCACCAGAGAGAGCGGGATGCGAAGAGTCATCGGCATTTTCGTGCTGCTTGCGTTGATCGGCGGCATCGCAGTCGTCGGCGCCCCATTGTGGCGCAGCGGCACGAGCCCGATTCCCAAACCGACAGTCCATCCGACAACGAGTCA
The DNA here is from genome assembly GCA_964530165.1 of uncultured Planctomycetaceae bacterium. GTDB lineage: Bacteria > Planctomycetota > Planctomycetia > Planctomycetales > Planctomycetaceae > CAZGYE01. Next base: position 25,655 of record CAZGYE010000035.1, on the reverse strand, counting down.
AACCGCACTCAGCGTCGAAGAGTTTTGCGCGACCTGTCACAAACTCCCGCCTCCGGACTGCGAGCTGCGAGCACTTTGGCCGGAGAAGATCCAGCAGATGTACGCCTACTTCCGGCGCGACGGGTCGCGGCCGGCGACGCTGTTGCCGCCGATCCGAGACGTGGTCGAGTACTTTATGTCGCGCGCGCCGGATCGTTTCGAGTTGCCGAAGACCTTGTTCAGCTCGGCGCGCTCGCCCATCGCATTTGCGAAACACACCATCACGATGGAAGGCATTCCCAGCCTCCCGTCGACCTCAAACGTGAAGTTCGTTCGACTCTCAGAGAATGGCCCCCGGCAGTTGCTCATCTGCGACATGCGGCACGGTATTGTCGGTGTTTGGACGCCGTCACAGCCTCGAAAGCCGGCAAAGATGATCGCACGTGTTCCGCATCCGAGTCAGACGCAGGTGGTTGACTTCGACGGGGACGGAATACGCGACATCCTGGTGGCCAATCTTGGCGTATTTGTGAACCGAGACACGGATAAGGGAAGCGTCGTCTGGCTGCGGGGCCGCGGCAACGGCGAGTTCGAACCGATTCCTTTGTTTCAGCAACTTGGTCGCGTCAACGACGTCGAAAGCGCTGACTTCGACGGAGACGGAGACCTGGACCTGATCGTGGGGGTTTTCGGTGACTTCGCCACCGGAATGGTCCTTTATTTAGAGAACGTCACCACCGACTACTCGGCTCCCGAATTCGAACCGGCCGTCGTCGACGCCCGTGCCGGAACGAGTGACGTTCCGGTCGTGGACCTCAACGGCGACGGCCGACTCGATTTCATTGCTCTGCAGTCGCAGCAGCATGAACGCATCGTCGCGTTCTTGAATACACGGGAGGGGCGTTTCAAGAGCGAGGTCCTCTACTCCGCCCCGCATCCGCTCTGGGGATCCACGGGCATCCGATTGATCGATCTCGACAGCGACGGCGACACGGACGTGATGTTCAACCACGGCGATTCCGTTGATTTTCCACCGGTCATCAGACCGTACCACGGATTGGGCTGGCTCGAAAACGACGGGAGTCTCCATTTCACGTACCGCCGTCTGGCCCATCTGCCCGGCGCTCATACGGCCCAGACGGGCGATCTGGATGGCGACGGAGACTTGGATATCGTCTCGAGTGTGTTCATACCGGGGTTCCCGCCGAACTCGCCGGACGCTCGGCACTTGGACTCGGTGATCTGGCTGGAACAGACGAAACCCGGCCAGTATGAACGTTACTCGATCGAAACGGGCTGCACTGCTCACCCGTGTTTGGATCTCGGTGACTACGATGACGACGGCGACATCGACATTGTGGTGGGAAACTTTACCCTGTACCCAAACAGAACGTATTTCCTGAAGTCCTCGGTGATCCTATTCGAAAACCGCTCGGTGTCCGCTGAGGGGAATCAACACCGCATCGATGCAAGCGGCGAGTAAGGGCTCCCGCTGGTCGCCGAGGCAGGCTGACGTGGTTTTCCGGACGGCTGCCCAGGGAAAAAATTGGTTTTGCACTTGCAGAACCGACGTGAAATGGGTGCAATAGTAAACGGTTCGTTTCCTCACGACGGGGGTGAGGTTGTACGTCGTCGCTTATCAAGTCACTTTCAGCTCCTCTGGTCGCTGGGAAATCGGGCTGCATGTCAGGTTCGTGAGTCGGTTTCCCCTGTTCGGCAAGGGATCGGAAGGCCGTCATCCGGCAGAATGAGAAAGGTTGCGGGCATGATTTGGAAAAGAGGAGTGTTGCTGCGGCTGGTGGTGGTTGCAAGTCTCATGGGAATGGTCTTTGGGGGATCGGGTTGCGGCCAGTCGAGCGATGCTCCGACCGTCTATCCCGTCACGGGCACCCTGAAAAAAGGTGGAGAGCCGTTGAAGAATGTCACTGTCACTTTCGTACCGGTCGATAGTGGGCAGTCTGCGGTGGGCAACACGGGGGATGACGGCAGCTTCGAGCTTACCACCGCCAATGTCGGCCCGGGTGCAATCGCCGGGAGCTATAAGGTGGTGCTTTCGATGGCGGCGACAACAGATGAGTCGAAGTACACGGATTCCGGCGAAGGAGAGAAGCCCCCTGAGGATCCCACCAAGGCCGGCTTACCGTTCCCGGAAGAGTATACCAGTCCCGATACGTCGCCGAAGAGCGTCGAAGTGAAGCAGCAAAGCAATCAAATCGATATTGACATTTGAGCAATTTGTGGGCACGAGAAGCCCATCGGATCATCGGGGACCGAGAACCAGTTTTTTGACGGAGGTAATCTCATGAAGCGAACTTGTTTTGGATTTGGCACGTCGAAGTGGCTTTTCAGACTCAGGCGGGCGTTTACTCTGATCGAACTGCTCGTCGTCATCGCGATCATTGCCATTTTAATCGCCCTGTTGCTGCCGGCGGTGCAGCAGGCGCGTGAGGCGGCTCGCAGATCGCAGTGCCGCAACAACATGAAACAAATCGGATTGGCGCTGCACAACTACCACGATTCATCCGGCTACTTCCCTCTCAACTATGACGGAAGTCGGAACCCGTCCGATCGGGGTGGGTATTCCGTCTCGTGGATCACGATGAGCCTGCCCTACTTGGATCAAGCCGCCGTTTACAACCTGATCCCCATGTCTTGCCGCAATGATGGCACCGCGGGAGGTAACAGGTGTTTGGCCACCCCCGGCGAGCTAACCGCACGCATGACCGTGCTCTCGGTGCTGTTGTGTCCCAGCAACCCGCAGCCCGCAACGCGCGGTGGCGCGCCCTGGTACGACAATTCCGGCTGGAACGGCAATACCCGCAACATCACTGCCGCCCGCACCGACTACGTGGGCAGCATGGGGTTCGTCTGGACCGGCTGGAAGGATTGCGGCGATACCCAGCGAAACGGGGCTCCGTGGATTAGTGGGGACCCCACGATCGACGACCAAGGTGGAAATCTCCCCAGGAACGTCGGCGTCTTTTGGTGGAGAGGCAGTTCCAAGATCAGTCAAATCGTCGACGGAACATCGAACACCGTCGCTGTCTTCGAAAACCACCACTGGCGATTCAGCAGGAAGTTCCCCGCGGAAGACAACAAGCCGGGCCTGTGGATCAGTCCACTGGGCGACATCAATTCGGCGACCGGCCCAATCAACGCGGATCCGGAAAGTATTCCCGGGGGCAACGGCAGCGACGACACCCGCTGCACCAATTGGAGCAGCGATCACGTGGGCGGCGCACACGGTTTGATGTGCGACGGCTCGGTCCACTTCTTCAACGAGAATACGGATTGGCAGGTCATCAAGGCGCTCGTGACCAGGGCCGGGGGTGAAATTGTGGACTTAGGGTTCTGAGCGTCGTCCTGCTGGCCTCGGCGACTGGGAGGCAATGATTTCCGCAGGTTTGACGCAAGATCCCCGGAATCTTGGAGATTCCGGGGATCGAAATGCGGAAATCGGCTGCGGGGAGTCCTGATTTGGCTGTCTGAGAATTGGAATCGGTGCGTGTGTGCGGTCTTTGGCAGCATCTCACACGGCACTGGGCGGTTCTGCTAGCAGCGACACACCGAATGCCCGGAGACCGTCAGAAAACGATCCGCCGAAGATCAGCCGCTTTTCGGCCGACCCGCCGGGTGACACTGGCGTCTCGCCAGTGCGCCGGCAATAGCACGGGCAAGACGCCCGTGGCATGCAATAGCACGGGCAAGACGCCCGTGGCACCCGCATGGACGTTTCTGATCGCAGCAGTACTGCTGGTTGGCTGCCGCGACGACGGCCCACAAACCCGAATCGCGAAGGGCGGTCTCAGCACGTCGCCGTCGGGACAGAAGCCCACTCGCTTGGCCGCGGGCATCTCGACGACCATCAGTAAACCCAGTAAACTGAAGCGTTCCCTCTTGAGTTTTCCGCGGTTTAGCGAGGTGCACGAAGCAGCCGGCGTCGAGTTCCGGTACGATACCGGCGCGGTCGGAAAAGCCTTAATGGTGGAGTCCACCGGCGGAGGGGTCGGCTGGCTCGATTTCGACGGCGATTCCGTGTGGGATCTCTATTTCATCCAAGGCGGAAACCCTACGCCGGCGGGAAACGAAGAACTGCCGGGAAACGTACTGTACCGCAACCTGGGCGAGGGGACGTTCCTCGACGTGTCTCGGGCGGCCGGCGTCGCCCACACCGGTTACGGACAGGGGCTGGCCGTCGGCGACTTCGACGACGACGGGTTCGACGATATCTACGTCACCAACGTCGGCCGCAACGTCTTGTACCACAACCAGGGGGACGGGACGTTTCGAGACGTGACCGGCGAAGCGGGCGTCGGCGATGAACTGTGGGCTTCCAGCGCCGCCTGGGGGGATCTGGATGGAGACGGAGACCTCGACCTGTTCCTCTGCAATTACGTCAAGTACGACCCCTACGATCCAGTTTGCTGCCAAGACGATGAAGGAAACCCCGCCGTGTGTCACCCTGAGCACCTCGATCCCCAGCCGAACGAATGCTTTCAGAACGAAGGAAACGGACGGTTCACACCGATCGCCCGGCAATGGGGCCTGCGGGGCGAGGGCGGCAAGTCGCTGGGAGTGGTCATCGCCGATCTCAACGGCGACGGTTTGCCGGACGTCTTTGTGGCCAACGATACGACCGCGAATTTCCTGTTCGTCAACAAGGGCCACGGAACCTTCGAGGAGTCGGCGACACGCTTGGGTTGCGCGCTGAGCGGAAGGGGTTTGTTTCAGGCCAGCATGGGAATCGCGCTGGGAGACTACGATCGCAATGGCTTCCTCGATTTGTACGTGACGCACTTTGCCCAAGACTCCAACACGCTTTATGCGAACCTGGGTCCTGCCGGCTTTTACGACACAACACGCACGACCGGTCTGCATCAGCCGACTCTTCCCTACCTGGGTTTCGGGACCGTCATGAACGACTTCAATGCTGATTCTCACGAGGACTTGTTTGTGACGAACGGTCACATCGCCGACTGGCGCAAGAAGGGGGATCTTCTGGAAATGCCGGCACAGCTATTTAGCTTCGACGGTCAGCGGTGGGTGGATTCGAGCGACCATGGCGGTCTCTTCTTTCAGGAGACTGGGATCGGCCGTGCAGTCGCCGGCTGTGATTATGACGACGACGGAGACATGGACCTGGCGATCGTCCATCAGAACGCGACGGCTGCACTGTTGCGCAACGATTCGCAGCGAGGACACTGGCTCAAGCTGCGTCTGATCGGCCGCGTCAGCAATCGCCGGGGCGTCGGGGCGGCCGTCACTGTCGAACAGGGAGACGACGTTTTGGTAGATCAACTCGCCGGTGGCACCAGCTTCTGTTCGGCCCATCAACCGGCCCTGTTCTTCGGTCTTGGCCAATCAAGCGCCGAGTGTACAATCAGCATACGATGGCCGAACGGAATCCATCAGAAGATGCGCGGCGTCTCCGTCGATCAAACGCTCGTGATCAGCGAGCCGCGTGTGCCGCCGGATGACCGAACGAACTGAAATGGGTCCATTCTCCTCACAAACCCGGCTGCTCCTGCAGGTGTGCCTGCCTGTTGCCGTGCTGGCATGTGTGGGTGTTGTGTGGGTCATGTTTCGCCGCTCCCCTGCGAACGTCCCCGAAGCGACCGTTCCGGTCGTGGAAGCTCCGCGGCAAAACGTCCGTCTCGATAAGCCGCAGCCGCCTGCGCAGGACTTCGTAGGAAGCCAAGCGTGCGCGGAATGCCACAAAGAGATTTGCAAATCTTACGGGACGCACGCGATGTCGCGGTCGACTGCGGGCGTCATGGATGCGGCGATCATTGAGGACACCGGGCAGACCAGCGGGTTCACCGTGCCCCCCAACGCGAGCCGAAAGGGTTCTTTGCACTACTTCGTCGATCGGACCGACCAGCGAGTCTTGCACCACGAGACATGGATCGACGAAGACGGTGAAGTCGTGTACGATCAGGCCGTGAGAGTGCATTACGCGATCGGATCGGGAAAGCGTGTCCGGTCCTACGTGATTGACCGGGGCGGTCTGCTGTTCCTGTCGCCGGTTGCGTGGTACTCCGAGAAAAAGCAGTGGGACTTCTGGCCGGACGACGCTAAGCGAAACACTCGCTTCGAGCGTCGAGTTGTCGACGGCTGTCTCAGCTGCCACGTCGGCCGGGTCTCGGCCGACCGCGACACGCCGAACCGGTTCCATTCACCGCCGTTTGTGGAAGCGGGCATCGGCTGCGAGCGATGCCACGGTCCGGGTAAGAATCACATCGTCCGCCATCAGTCCGACACGGCGTCCGCCGACCCCGATCCGATCGTCAATCCGCCCGATCTGGACCCTCGCCGCCGCGAAGCGATCTGCAATCAGTGCCACCTGCACGGGATCGAACGGGTGCTTCGCTACGGACGCATCGAGTATGACTTTCGGCCGGGCGAGAACCTGAGCGACATCTGGACGATCTTCATCCGCGGGACCGGCGCCGCCTCCAACGACGTAGCCGATTCCGTCAGCCAGGTTGAGCAGATGAGAACCAGCGCCTGCTATCGGCGGAGCAACGGAAAGTTCGGCTGCTGCTCGTGCCACGATCCTCATGCGTCACCACCACCCACAGAGAGAACCGTGTTTTACCAGGAGAAATGTCTGGCGTGTCACGGTCAGGCCGTTTCACCATGTGCGTTGCCGAGTGAACAACGCCTTGCCGGTTCGCCTAAGGATTCCTGCATCGACTGTCACATGCCTCGTCTGACTCCCGCCCACGTTCTGCATACGTCTCAAACTGACCACCGTGTGCGTCGCGTGCCGGCTGACATCGTTCCCCGCACGCAGCAGGAAGTTCCGCTCGCTTTCTTCGACGAAGCAGACTCCCGGATCCCCAAGCTGGATGTTCGTCGCGCGCGCGGGATCGTCATGCTTCGATTCGCCGAGGAAGAGCAGAACGCTTTTCTGGCAAGCCGGGCGGTCGTCCTTCTCGAAGCGTCGCTTGATGCGGCCGACGACGACATCCCCGTCCTGGAGGCCCTGGGAGCGGCCTACTGGTTGCAAGGTCGCCCCTACGAGGCGAAACGGCTCTGGAAACGAGCGCTTCGGTTGGATCCCGACCACGAATCGGTACTGGAGCGTCTGGCCTTGCTCTGCCACGAAACCGAAGAGTACCAAGCCGGCGTCGGCTATCTCGACCGCCTGTTCGCCGTCAACCGCTGGCGCTCGGATCTCTACGGCCGGCAGACGCACATGCTGGGAAAACTCGAGAATTTTCAGCGCGGGATTGAATCCGCGCGGCGCGGGATCGAGTTGAATCCGTCACTCAGCCGCCTGCACGGCTGGCTGGTCGACGCCTACGAAATGACGGGGCAACCCGATCTCAGCCGGCGGCACCGTCGGCAGTACCAAAAGCTGTCGCCGAAACGATGATTCGCATCCATTGCAGCCGTGGACTCACGCTGCACCGAAAGAAGGCCAATCCGGAGCACGTCCGAAGTCGGCTGGACTATGCTTTATTTGCCAGCAGGAACGTCATCCGTTGGCTTGACGGGAAGGCCGGGTCAATTTGTGAAGAGGGAGAGGCCCGCCATATTGCGTAACCCTCTGTGTAGTATTGCCCACCACACTGTTCGGTACGTCCCCCGCACACGCGAACATGCCGAAAACTCCTTGTTTTTTAGTGCGCAAGAGATCGGTCAGGCAGGCCAGATCGGGGTATTGTGCGGTTCGCTCGGCCCGATGGCGGTTGACCAGCCGGTAGCCGTCCCCTTCCACAATGGCCAGCATGCGCGTGCCGTCCCATTTGATCTCGAAGAGATGCTCCTCCGAGTCCAAGGGCTCCCCCTTCTGGGCCAACATGGGGGACACGAAGGCCGGCAAAGTCGGCTGTGAACGGACGCGCCGGCACGAGCCAGAGTCTGGGCGATTTTCACCTTGCCCATCGTGGGACACAGAGTCTTCAGCCGCTGCACCACGTCGTGCAGTCAAAAAACTCCGCCGAACATCAACACGCTGTCGCACAACGCCTTGCGACAAGCCGAAAACGTCAATCTCGGCCGGTTGACTTGCCCCAATTCATCCCCGATGCTGTCAGTTTCCCTCTCGCAGCACCTGGTGAGCCATCACGAGTTTGGGAAAGATGCTTGCGGCACAAAATTCGGTGGACCAGGGCAGTGGCCAAGTACAGGGTTCGTCATCCCAAAGGGCCCTCGCAGACGTGGCGACCCTTCTTGGATAGCCCCGACACTCGACGACTCAGTAGACGACGGCCACGCTTTCCGGAATCCAGCCCTCTGCAGATTGGCCCACGCGAACCAGCAGCCAGTCGCCGCGCTGTTCGACCACGATGAATTCGGTTCCTTCCGAGAGCGGTTGTGTGAAGGCGGGCTCGTAGGTGTCGGAATTGCCCTTGCGGGCGACGGATCGATCGACCACGACAACGCCGTGCTTCGTCCCATCGAACCGATACCAATCGACGGCTGTGGAGAAACAGAAGACAAGACTCAGAACGACTGCGGCCAAAGCGAGGCGATTGAAAAGACTTCGGCGATGCAACAGACGTGCCAGCATTCCCAGGACGAGGGTCAGTCCGATGGCTGCGGTCGTCAGGAAGAACTTCTCGGGATAGCTGATCCAAGCTTGCCAAAAAAGGACGTGGTCGACCAGAGCCTTGTCCCCCTCCGGGAGCGACTGGGCGCTCAACGCGTTCCGCAGGTTGGCTTCGAGGAACGGATCTCGCGGCCGGTAGCGCTTTGCCTGGCGGTAGGCCGCGATTCCCCGGCCTTTCTGACCGGCCTTCATGAACGCGTTGCCCTGGTTGTAGAGAACACCGCCGGAGAGAAAGCCTCTGTCGAGAATCTCCTGGTAGAGACCGGCGACTCGCATGAAGTCCTCCGGCTTGGATGCCTCGGCAAATTCCTGTTCGGCCTGCTGAAACTTGCGTGCAGTTTCCAGATCGGGGCCCCCCCCGCATCCGGCGGCCAGGATCAAGACGATTGCTGTGCAAAACAGTCGAGAGTCGAGAGTTGAGAGTCGAGAGCCGGAATTCGACAGCTCGGAGTCCAACTCGAAAGGAGCAGCAGTTCTTTGGACTCTCAACTTTTGACCCTCAACTCTCAACTGGATTGGTTTCGCATGCCTGTTAACGGAGCAATCTCCTCGACCTGAAACAGTCAAGCAGGTTTTCAAGAAGCCTTTTGGCGCCGCTGCCCAGACTCGCCACGTCGCCGCCCGCGGAACTGTAGCGGCCCGCGTCACAGCGTTCCAGGAACTGACACGTGGCCTCTGCGAGTTCCTCGGGGGCGCCCACGTCGTTCAGCCGCTCCCGGGCATCTCGTGGAGTCACTCCTTCCTCAGGAGTGTCGGTAACGTCCGCAATCAGACCGATGACGGCGCTACGCAGCCCTTTGCAGGCCGTGTGGTCTTGGCTGAGGTGCAGTTCCGCCAGTGCCTGTTTCATGGCGGACCTGGCCCGGGCGGCTGCGCCTCGCCGGCGGACGAGGGCCGGGTCGGCATGAAGTCGCCCCACGTGCCCGATGACGACCGTCGCCAGCAGATAGCCGCCGATCATGCCGAACCACGCGACCGCCCACCGGCCGGCGTGCACGTTTTCGTTTCGGAGGGACTTCCAATCGGAATCATTTGCGAAGATGCCGCCCTGGCTCTCCTCAAGCGTCGCCGAACCGGACGGCGCGGCGTTTGGCACACTGACGATCTGATCGTCGGAGAATTGCTCCGCTTTTTCGATCCGAACGGGAATCGGTTTGGAGGTGACCGTGACGTAACGCTCCCGCTTGACGTCGAAGAATGAAACCGGAACGGCGGGAAACATCTTGATGCCGGCCCGCAATGGGCGCAGGCTATAGGTGAACCGCCGCGAGTTTCCCTTGGTCTCTTGCGTGGGATCGTACGTCTTGAAGTTGGCAGCGATCTCCGGAATGCGAGTCAGATCGGGGGCGAAGGCGTCTTCGAGCGTTCCCTGCCCCGAAAGGACGAGCGTCAACGTCATCGGATCGCCGACGCGGGCCTGGGTGGGAGTCAATTCGCTCGCAAATTTGAAGACGCCGACGGCGCCGATGAAGCTTCCCGGCCGTCCCTCGTCGGGAACGTTCTTGACGGTCACAGGAATGCTCTTCGCCACGGCATAGACTCTCTCGCCCAACAGCCGGTCGGCTTCGACGCCCGACGCAAAGGTACCTTTTAGAGTCACCGGCCCGAACTCGTACCGGCCGACCTTCCGCGGGATGAACGTGCGTGGAAAAGCATACTCCCAGTAGCCGACTTGCTTGCCGGCCTTGTCGGCCCGCCGTGTACGGCGCGGTTTGGGCTCGAACGCCGTCGTCTCCTGCTCGAACAGTGAAAAGATCGAGGACTGGCCGATGTTGTTGATCTGGAATCCCGTGCCGCGCCGGCTCACCAACGACTGGAGCAGCCGTCGCCAATCGGTCTTCGGTTCAAGGCCCTCAGGCAACTCATTATCGCTCAACCAGGGGACGATCAATACCGGCGGCGATGATTGCACCCCCAGCGGGCTTCGCGCGGCGTGGGGTGCGGGGAGTTCCTTGACGGCCACGTTGAGCGTGACAGTAAACGGTTGCATGGGGTAGACGCTGGTGCGGTCGGCTGTGATTTCCAGCAGAACCGCGTCTTGATCTTCGGGAGCGATGACACGCAAGGTCAGCGCACGACCCTTGAGGACCTGATTACCGACGCGGGCGGTCGGTGCAGGAATGCGCAACACGCCGTCCTTCTTCGGCGTCAGCCGGTAGTTGTACTGCCGGCCGCGACGGATGGTCTCCCTCCGTACACCGTTGATGATCGTGATACTCGTCGAGTTCAGCGATTCTTCGCCGAGCGACGTGATCTTAAAATTGTCGAAGCCCTTGAGCTCCGGCGGACTCGGGTTTTCGACGTGATTCAGCGTCACCCGATACAGGACCGATTCACCCTCGTAGATCTCTGGGCGTTCGATCTCGACGATGACTTCCGGCTCTGCGGCGAACGCTGGCATCCAGGTCCCGGCGAGCAGCACCAGCATTGTCGTTGCGATTATCCTGCCCATGACGTTATCACCATTGTTACCAATCCTTGTCGACTTTCATCGGACGAGCAAGGAACCGCTGCATGTTATTCTGCATGTCGCGGTGTTTGTGTTCCCGCTCGCGGGCCCTCCTCAGCACCGATTGTGCTTGTTCCCGGGAGAGATCTTGCGAGCTCTGTTTCTGCTTCTTCTGCTGACCGTCTTCTGAGAGCTGTTGTTGCTCGTCCTTCTTCCGCCCGTTCCGGTTCTGCTTGTCGTCGCCCTTTCCAGACTGTTTCTGTTTTGGCAGGGGACCGGCGATCTCCTTCAACAGCTTCAGTGCCTGTTCTTGCTTGGGAAGAGCCTCCGCGATCTTCTCGTCCTGCAGCCTCGCAGCCGCATCCCCGGCAAGTTTCTCAACCTGTGGGCCCAGCTTGATGGCCTTGTTCATCGACGCCTTAAGACCTTCGATCTGTTTCTTCGCCGCATCCGGGTCAGGCTGCGGTTTGCTTTTGCCGGCGGCTTGAGACGCCGCAGCGGATAACGCGGACTGCTGGGCCTGAAGGTTCGGAAGCTCCGCTTTCGCCTTCAACGGCAGCAATTTGCTCCACCCGGCCACGCGCGATTGATTCCATGCGAGGTCTTCGGAATCGACTTCCGTCTCGTCGCCGGTCTTTTCGGTCAACGCCGTCGATCGATCGACGAGAGACTGTTGTGCCGCCACGGCCCTTTGAACGACGCTCGCGAACGGAACGACCGCCATCCAAATCTCGTTGAGGCGATCGAGGACATCCCGCTGGGACTCCAAGGCTTCGTCGATCACGTCGCCGGCAACGCGATCGGCGGCGCGAAGCATCGACCGGCCGGCTTCCCCGGCCAAACGCGTCAACAAGTCGCGGATCTTATCGGTTTGAGCGTTTGTCCCTGTTGCCGGCGGCGGCCCTGGTGTCGAGCCCTGGGGAGTGGGCGGCGACTTGAACTGGGCCTCGATTTTCTCTTTGAGGGGATTGATCTCCTCGGCCAACTTTCGCTGCCCGGATTCGGTCTCTTTCTGCGTTTGGCGCCGCTTGGGCGAATCGGACTCTGCGACTAGAGACTTTGTCGCCGCCCGCAGTTGCATTTGTCGTGCCTCGAGCATGGCCAGGAATTCGAGCAGGTTCATCTGGGTGCGAGCTTTCTGCCGGTCCTTCTTTTCCCACAAGGCCTGCATCTGCTTGATCCACAGGCGTATGGTCTCCAGGTTATGCCGGGCGTCGCCGTGCTCGGGGTCGAGCCGCAGACAATCGCGGTAATGCCTGACGGCCGCGGCCAACAGGGCCAATCCGTCTTGGCGCTGCTCGGCCGTGGCGTCGATCGGCTTTTTGCCGAAGACCGCCCGTGCGTTCTCCGCGGCCAGACAGCCGAGATTGTAATGGGCACGTACCGACAGATCGGTCTCCCGCGAGAGCGCCGCTTGCTGAAAGAACTCTTTCGCTCTGCTCGAATCGTTTTGAGCCGCACAGACGCAGCCGCGGTCGAAGGCGATTCGTGGGTCTTCCAGCTTGGCGACGTCCGCCTCGGCAAACGCTTTCCCGGCAGCCTCGAACTCGCCGGCCTGAAACCGCGTGATTCCCTGCTCGACCTTCTGCACGGCCTTTCCCGCAGATCCAAATCCGGCCCCAGCGGTAGCAACCAGCACGATCAGCGCGAGCGCCGGTGCGACCGGCCTTCTTCGGAGATTAGTTTTGCGGCTTTGCGCCGGTCCGGTCATGACTGCGGCTCCGTGGTCGTCGTCGGTGGTTTCCGCCGATACGCGGCGATCAGCATTTCCGCCAGCAGACACGCCAGTCCCAAGCAGGCGAACAACTGAAATCGCTCGCGGTAACGCTTCCGTTTTTCGGAACGGATTTCACCGCGCGTCAGGTGGGCCAGATGATCTTCGTAGATGCGGCCGAGGTCGTAAACCTGCGTCTTGGCTGGGATGTAAGCGCCCGAGGTGGTCAGCGCGATCTCCTTGAGCGTCCGCTCGTCCATCTTCGACCAGACTTCCTGGCCGTCGTATTTGACGTACTTCAATTGCCCCGATTCATCGCGAACGGGAATTCGGGCCCCTTCGGCCGCGTCGCCCAACCCCACAGTGAAAATCTTGATTCCGCGTTCGGCCGCCTGTTTGGCTGCCTCCAGCGGAAACGAATCGTGGTCTTCGCCGTCGGTGATCAACACGAGGACCTGATCGCGTTCGCGGCGGTCCTCCATCGATTCCATCGCCTTGCGGATGGCGTCTCCGATGAGGCTGCCGCCGCGGGGTGCGCTGCCGGGATCGACGTCATCGAGCACCATACGGAAGAAACCGTGGTCGGTGGTCAGGGGTACTTTGACGACGGGCGAGCCGGCGAAGACGATCAGTCCCACGCGGTCACCCGTGAGCTTGTTCAGCAGATCATGGATGTCGGACTTCGCCCGGCCGAGCCGGTTCGGGGCGACATCTTCCGCCAGCATGGAACGGGAGACGTCCAGTAGCACGAACAGGTCGACGCCTCGCTGAGAAACCTCTTCGAAATAGACGCCGAACCGCGGCCGCGACGCCGACACCACCAAGAGCGACAATCCCATCAGAAGTGCTGCACCTTTGATCCAGGGCCGGGCACTGCGGAGCGAAGGCATCAGCCGCTCGACCATAACGGGATCGAGAAACCGTGCCGCCGTCCCCAAACGCTTGCGGTGCGCGTAGACGATCGCCACAGCCACGAGCGGGACAATCCACAATCCAAACAACAGGCTCGGTGTTTCCCAGCGCATTTGGTTGATGAATGCAATGACTAGGGCAGCGAGCGGAACCGCGTCGCTCCCAACACAACCTCCAAAACGATGCAGGCCAAACCGGGCAGCATCAGGTATTGAAACAATTCACGATATTCCGTGTAGAGACGACCCTCGGTTTCGGTTTTTTCCAGCTTGTCGATCTCCGCGTAAACTTGGGCCAGAGTCTCGGTGTCCTTCGCGTTGAAATATCGGCCGCCGGTCCGGTCGGCCAGCATTTTGAGGGTCTCTTCGTCGAGTCGCACGGGCCTCGCTTCCAGTCGCTCCCGGCCAAAGAAGTCGACGGTCGGAAAGGGAGCCATGCCGGTCGTGCCGACACCGATCGTGTAGACCTTCACGCCGAAGTTCTTGGCGGCCTCGGCGGCTTCCGCCGGCTGGACGGCGCCGGCGTTGCTCTCGCCGTCGGACAGCAGGATAATGACCTTGCTCTTCGCCTTGACATCTGTGAGCCTGTCGACGGCCAGCGCGACCGCATCACCGATCGCCGTGGCCCGTTCCTCTTGCCACAGGCCGTCGTTGATGATTCGCCCCTGGCGGTCGCGGACAGGCTCTGCGATCTTCACAGTCTTGAGCACCTCCAACAGGGCGCCGTGATCGAGGGTCTCCGGGCACTTCGCGTCGGCATAACCGCCGAAGACGACCAAACCGATCAAATCGTCTGGCCGTCCCTCGAAGTCGCCGCCGCCGGTAATGAAGTCACGAAAGACTTTCTTGACGGCCTCCAGCCGGTTGACCCGCTTTCCCTCGACGGGAAAATCCTGCGCCAGCATCGAGCCGGAGCGATCGATGCACATCTGGATGGCGATGCCTTCGGTACGGACGCGGAACTCCTCGCGCCCGTGCTGGGGCCGGGCCAGCGCGACGGTGACCAGGGCCAGTCCCAGCACTTTCAGCCAGGGCAGAAACCGTTTGACGCGCAACGCCCCTGTCCGCGGCAGCGTCTTCAAGATCCCCACGTTCGAATAGAGGACCGCCGCGCGACCCTGCCGGCGGATTGTCACCAAGGCGACCACCAAGAGTGGAACGAGCAGCAACAGCCACAGCGGGTCTTGCAGGCGAATGCCGGTCACGCGGCCACCTCCTTTTCCGCCTCGCGCTCTAGGCCGACGAACAGTTTGGCCCGGCGAAAACTTTCTTCGACGTCGGCTTTATTGGGCCGATGGGCCGCGAACTTGACCAGATCGGCCGACTCCAGAAAGTCCGTCAGCCGCGCGCTCTCGTCGGCGGAGAAGAGCTGCTGGCCGCTGATTTCCCGCAAGAATTCCTCCGTGGTCTGCTCCGGCGCGCGGACATCGGTCGTGCGTTCGATGAAGCGGCGGACGATTCCCGTCAACTCGACGTAAAACAGTTTCACGTCCTTTTCCGCCAGGCCGTCTTCAATCAGCTTCTCCAATTCCAGATAGGCCCGTTCGTGGGCTGAAAGCTCTGGCGCGCCGGCCGTTTTGCGCCGGTAACGCCGCCACAGGGTGAATACAACCGCGGCGACGAGGACCAGCAAGGAAGGAATCCACCACGTTGCCGGGCCGCCGGTTTCGGGCAACTCGACGGGGCCGGCCGCCGGACGCAGGTCGGCCAAACTGGGGGCCTCGTCGCCGAGGACCGTCTTGACCTCGATCGTCAGGCTCTCCGACTCGACGCGATACTGCTTGCCGTCCTTGCCGGGGCGCGTATCGCGAAACGTCACGCTGATGGGTGCGACGGTCAACTGTCCGGCGCGGGTCGGTTCCAGCGTGTAGATTTGCCGCACGATTTCGCGGTCGCCTTTGGTTTCGGGCAGCGGCTCGCGGAAGTCGCGGATCAGAAAGTCGCCCAGTGCTTCGCCGAACGGCGGTTTCGTGACCGTCACGCCTTGTTCGTAGTCCAGCACGAGCGTGAGCACCGGTTCGTCCGAAAGCCGGGCCGACTTTGGGTCGATCTCGACCGTCAACCGCAATGGCCCGCGCTCAACGGTGGAACGGGCGACCGTCTCCTCCGAAGCGTCCGGCTTCTCCCCGACTGGCGCGCCGGCGTCCCCTTTGCAGCCACTCAGAAGAAAGAGAAGGGCTGCCAGTGCTGCAGTCGTGCAATTGGCTTTGCAGGTTGTCACGAGACTGACCTCATGGCTTCCTGTCGTGTTTGGGTTTCTGAGCGGTTGCCTTCGGCTTCGGTTTTTCTGTTTCTGGCGCTTTGCCTCCCGACTTTTCCGCGGGCTTTTCCATCAGATGGATGCGTACGTCATACCGAGACATCAAGTCATGGAAGAGTTTTTCAGAAAGCTCTTGCTGCTTGCGGGCACGGTAGTCCGCCTCGACGCGGAAGCGGATTTCCGACAAGGGCGGCGTTCGGGCCGGCGTCTTGTCTTCGACCAGGACCAGGAATTTCCGCCCGTCGCTGCCGGCGTGCGGCTGTTTGGTCCACTGGCCCTTTGAGAGCTGGAACAATTCGTCGACGTTCCCCAACACGAGGTCGGGCCGCCCGCGCACCACGTGCTTCGGAGCGGCCGGCGCCTTCTTCGAGACATCGTCGCCCTGCTGCTCGGCGGCCAGCTTCTTGAAATCCTCGGAGGACTTGATCTTTTCGAGCATCACCTTGACGTCCGACTTGTCCTGCAGGTCGATCGTCTGGACTGTCATCGATTCCGACTCCTGATACTGTTTCTGATGCGCTTTGTAGTACGCTTCCACGTCGACGTCCGTGGGCTGAATCTTCTCCAGCTCCTTGGAGAGAAACCGGCCGGCCAGCAGGTTTTCTTCGAGGAAGCGGCGGGCTTGTAGGAATTCGTGGCTTTTGTCCAATTCCAGTTCCCGCGCGCGGCGGCTGAACAGTTCCGTCTGCAGAAGCTCCTGCAACAGCCGCTGCCGCATCGCGGGCTGCGAAAACTGTTTGAGCAGCGCGTTTCTCTGTGCCGGATCGGCGGCCGGCCCCCCGACGGCCAGCATCTCGTCGACCCGGCGTTCGATCATGCGGTCCAGATCGGCGTCGGTCAGCGATTCCCCGGCAAAGGTGGCCAGGACTTTCCCTTTGCCGGTTTCATCCGCCCCGACTTCCACCCGCCGGGACAATTCGCGGCCGACTTCCCCGTAACGTCCCAGGCGGCGTAAGCACTCAACGAGGTTGGGACCGATTTTAGCGGCCAGGTCCTCGTCGTTTTCGGCCGCTTGATCCGCCCGCACGAAGGCGCCGGCCGCATCCGAGAACCGCTCGGCTTGCATGTAGAGCTTGCCGATCCGGTACAGAATTTGCGCCCGCTGCTCGTCTTCCTGGCCGGTGCTTGTTTGAAGGTACGCCTCCCATTGCCGGGCCGCCTCCGCATCGAGGCTTCTGTCCTCCAAAGCGATGGCCACGGATCTCAACTCCTCGGCGGTCGAGGCGTTCACACCGGAAGACACCGCCCCGCCGTTACCGGATTTGAAGAATAGAACAGTCAAGCCGATGCAAAGAAGCACCTGTAAAAAGACCACCAGGCGCAGGCCTCGCGGAAACCCGCCACGGCCTTTGGCCAGACGCTTGGGCGGCTCGCCCAAACTCAACGAGGGTTGTTCTTCGTGTGTCATGATTATCGAAACCGTTTCTCTCGTGCTCTGAAGAACCGGCGCAGACTGGTGGCGTACGGTTCGCTGGTGCTGACGGCCAGTTCGTCCACTCCCCCCCTTTTCAACTCGTCGGAAAGCGTTGCGTCCCGACCGGAGGCACGGGTCTCGAACAAGGCGCGGACCCGTGGATGATGCGTGTCGACCTCGACGATCTCTCCGGTCTCGGCGTCCATCAGCGAGATGAACCCCACGTCGGGCAGCGACCGTTCGCGAGGGTCGGTGACGGTAACGGCGATCAAGTCGTGACGCTTGTTGGAGACCAATAGTGCGTGCTGGGCGCTGTCGGCCAGGAAATCGCTGATCATAAAGACCACGGCCCGCCGTTTCTGCACGCGGTTGAGGAACTCCAGAGCGCGGTCGAGGTTCGTGTCCCGCGCGACCGGATCGGCGGCAACCAGTTCCCGGATCAACCGCAGGACGTTTGACTTGCCTTTGCGGGGTGGAAAAAAACCGAGCACGTCGTCGCAGAACGTGACCAGCCCCACTTTGTCGTTGTTCTTCAGGGCCGAGACCATCAGCAACGCCGCCATTTCCACGACCAGCTCCAGCTTCGACTGCTCGCCCGACCCGAATGCTCCCGAGGCCGAAATGTCCACCAAAAACAGGACCGTCAACTCCCGCTCTTCGGAGAACCTCTTGATGAACGGAGCTCCGGCCCGGGCCGTGACGTTCCAGTCGATCGTGCGGACGTCGTCACCCGGCTGGTATTCGCGGACCTCGTCGAATTCCATTCCCCGGCCGCGGAACACGCTCTTGTACTGCCCGGCGAGCAAATCGTTCACCGAGCGGTTTGCTACGATTTGAATCCGCTGAACCTTTTTCAGGATGTCGGCAACGCTTTGTTCTGCCATGGCCTCTGATGATCGTTACGGTCAAATCCCTGGGATTTCCAAAATCTCAGGGATTTGCGTTACGGAACCGGCACGGTGTCCAGAATCTGCTTGATGACGTCTTCGCTGGTCATCTGCTCTGCTTCAGCCTCGTAGGTGAGGATCAAGCGGTGCCGCAGCACCTCGTAGGCGATGTCCTTGACGTCTTGCGGTGTGACGTAACCGCGGCCGTTCAAGAACGCCACGGCCCGGGCACCCGTTCCCAGGTAGATCGAAGCCCGCGGCGAGGCGCCGAAGTCAATGAGCGGCGCCAGGTCGGCCAGCTTGTACGCGGCCGGGTCGCGAGTCGCCTGGACGATCGAAAGGATGTAGCTCTTTAACTGGTCGTCGGTGTAGATCAGCTTGACAACGTCCTGCATGGCGAAAATGTCTTCCGGGCCGAGCACTGCCTGAATCGGCCGCGATGTCTCGTCCAGCGCCAGGTCGAGCACTTTGCGCTCCTCGTCCGGCTTGGGGTAAGTGATCTTCACCTTGAGCATGAACCGATCGACCTGGGCTTCCGGCAGAGGGTAGGTGCCTTCCTGTTCGATCGGGTTTTGCGTGGCCATCACCAGAAACGGACTTTCCAGTGGATAGGTTTCGTCGCCGATGGTCACTTGGTGCTCCTGCATCGCCTCCAGCAGGGCCGACTGCACTTTGGATGGGGCCCGGTTGATCTCATCTGCCAGTACGAAATTCGCGAAGATCGGACCTTTGCGAGTCCGAAACGACCCGTCGGCGGGAACGTAGATCATCGTCCCGATCAAGTCGGCGGGCAGCAGGTCGGGCGTGAATTGGATTCGCTGGAAGCTGGTCGTCAGCGCCTGTGCCAGGGCATTGACCGCTGTCGTTTTGGCCAATCCCGGCACCCCCTCCAACAGGATGTGGCCGTTCGTCAACACGCCGATCAGCAGCCGGGACAGCATCTCTTCCTGCCCCACGACAGCCTTGCTCAGCTCACCGTTTAACCGATGAACAAGCTCCGCCTTCTCGCCGACTTTGTCTTTGACCTGGTGAACATCCACTTGCATCCGCACTGTGCCTCCTCGCTCGAAAATGTTCCGACGACGTTCAATTTCCCTCTAGATTCTTCTACGTGGGCTGCCCGGAGGTCAAGTCAACATCTGTATGCCAACTGATTGCGTTTCCGGCCAGCATGCGGGCGCCGTCCCATTTGATCTCGAAGAGATGCCGTGCAGTCAAAAAACTCCGCCGAACATCAACGCGCTGTCGCACAACGCCTTGCGACAAGCCGAAAACGTCAATCTCGGCCGGTTGACTTGCCCCAATTCATCCCCGATGCTGTCTGTTTCCCTCTCGCAGCACCTGGTGAGCCATCATGTTCATCCTTCAACCCTGGCAATTCTTCGTCGTGATTCTTGTCGGCTGGGTCCAACGCGAGCAGCAGAAGATCATCGAGTTCTACCAACTGCAAGTTGAAGCCCTGTTGAAAGCACAGGGGAAGAAGCGGCTTCTGCTGACCGACGATCAACGTCGACTCTTGGCCGTCAACGCCAAGGCACTGGGCCGAAAAGCCCTGATGGAACGGACCACCATCGTCACACCCGATACGATCCTGCGCTGGCATCGACAGCTCGTGGCGCAGAAATGGGACTACAGCAATCGCCGCAAATCGGTCGGTCGGCCACGTATGGAGAAAGAGATCGTCGATCTCGTTCTGCGGTTCGCCCGAGAAAACCCCACGTGGGGATTCGACCGGATCCGGGACGCGTTGGCCAATCTGGGACACAGTATTTCGGATCAAACCGTCGGCAATATCCTCAAAGAACATGGCCTCGAACCCGCTGGAGCCGGCTGCACGACGAATCCGGGCGAGCCCTGGATGAAACAAATCGGCAGGAACCTCACCGACGCAGAAGACGGCTTCCTCAACGGCAAACGCTACATTCTCATGGACCGTGACGGGAAGTTCAGTCCTGCGTTCAACGCGATTCTGGCAAACGAGGGCGTCAACCCGGTGCCGCTCCCACCGAAGAGCCCAAACTTGAACGCCCAGCTGGAGCGGTTTCACAGATCACTGAAGGATGAGTGCCTTTCGAGAATGGTCTTCTTCGGCGAGAAGATGCTTCGTACTGCTGTCGGGCAGTTTCTGGAACATTATCACGGAGAGCGAAATCACCAGGGCCTGGACAACAAGATCATCGAACCTGGTGATGAAGTTGGCCGGGAGGACGGTGAGATCAAGTGCCGTGAGCGACTTGGTGGCCTGCTGCGGTACTACTATCGTGACGCGGCTTGACTCTGATGGGGTCTCGTTCAAGAGGCAGCGCCACAATCAGCGTCTGCGCCGATCGAGAATCTCGTTCGGAAATCACGTGAGAAGCCATCGCCTCGCATGTGACTCAGTCGAACCGCCTGCGTGCGCCAACTCAAAATCGGCTTGGCTGCGAGCTCAAGTCTGCGTGATTCGCAGCGCGAAACGTTCGTCGCAATACTTTGACCTTTCGGGGAGGAGTAGTCGGCGCGTGTTGTTGATTGTCATGCTCTCATGGTAGCCGAGCATGACGGGTGTCGTATACTACGTATGCACTACGTGTCCGCTACATTCCGATTCGGCCGTTTGCTAGCGGGGATTCGATACCCCTTGCGAGGTGCATTCTCGACACCATAGGGTTTGAGCGCCGGGATAATTCGGCCGGTGAGCGAACTCTGGTCTATGCAGCACTCCTTGGCGTCCATTTTCTTTAGCAGCTCTGGCCCGGTCAGCCCGCGGTGGGGCGGTTGGGCCAACAGGATTTCGTAGACGCACGCAGCCGCTTCCGACAGGATCGGCAGATCATCTGCCGTTCGCCTCGCGTCGATCCGGTCAAGAATCTCGCCGACCGCTGCCGCCGAATTTGAGAATGCACGGCCGACGAAAACAATTTGATCGGCCGGCTCGGTCTGCCTGCCTGCCGCCGAGACTGCCAGGCCGGCTCGCAAACAGTCGTCGCCTCGGCGCCACAGGTATTTCGCCCATCGAATCAGCGGGACGTTCCCGCCGGAAGGTCGATCTTCGCGGAATTCAAAGTTTCCACCAAATCGACGACCAGGCCGTGTAACGTGTCGAACGCCGGCATCTCTTTTGCGCCGGGTTCGTTCACTCGCCAGTCGCTTTCCGGATCGCATGTGATCGTGAGCTGGATTTCCCCGAGCGCGGACGCCGCGTCGAGAAACTCCTGCTGAAGCCGTTGCAAGCGCCGTTGCGTCTGTTCTTCCATTGTGCCGTTGCCCCCCCGCGCCGTCACCACTGGAAAGGAAAGTCGCGCGGCGTGCCGGGCAACGGCTTCGGCTTTCGCTCCGGTTGCAAGCCGGAGTTAGCCGCGCGAAGAAAATTCTACCCGATTGATTCAGATTCGCAATCGCGATCCGGCCACAACCATGCACGCACCGTCTCGACGACGGCCTTCAAGCGGGCGTCGCTGATTCGTTGTCTGTAGACCGCGCCCATGTCGCTCACGCTAGCCGCGTGCCCCATAATCAGGTCAATCGCCGGCTGGTCCCGGCACTCGTCGGCAATCGTGCGGAACGTCCGGCGAAGCGAATAGAAATTAACGCCAGGCCGCTTCAGGTCCAGCCGGCGAAGCAGCCGACCGAACTGCAGTCCTACGCTGTCGATCTTGATTCCGTTATCATTGTCTCGGACCCACCGATAGCCGTATTTGGTGAGAAAGACGAGACCGTCGTCGGTTGCATCTTTTGGATTCGGCCGCACCGAGATCGCTTCGTGAATCGCCGTGACGGTTTCAGGCCACAACGGGCAACGCCTTTCAACAGCAGTTTTCGGACGAGGAAAAGTGAGCCAACTCGATTCGAGGTCAACTGCCGATATGGGCAGGTTCGCACAATCGGTCTGCCCGAATGTGGCGTTCAGCGCGATCAGTACCATCGCCTTGATCGGCTGCTTGGCTTCGTCAAGAATCCGCCGGAGCTCGTCGGCTTCAAACAGTCGCGGGCCGTTTTTCTGCCGTGCGCGACGCAAGACGGTTTTCGACGGCGGCTTGAATGCGGGGCCAAACCGAACAGGCCGATCGATCAGCCCGGCGTCGAAACCGTACTTGAACACCATGCGAATTTGCCGCATTTCGTTCGCCAGAATGACCGGGCCCCGGCCTTTCGCCAGTGCAGCGCGAAACCGCTCGAAGTCATCGGAAGCCAGATCAGCGACCAGCCGGTTTTGCCCGAATGCGCCGACGATCTTCTCGCACACCGCAAAGTAATCATGGAAAGTCCGTCGCTTGAGTTCGTTACTGGCGAGCAGGTTGCGTTTGCCGGTCAAGAATCGGTTACAAAGTTCGGCGACCGTCAGGCCGTCACCCTTCACCCGTGGCGTTCGGCCGGCGTGAAGGTCGTCGCGCTGCTCCTGGTACAGGTCGAGCGCTTGTTGCCAGTCACCATCGGGTGACTTGCTCCAGTATCCGAAGTATCGAAGTTTCCCTCGAATCTTTTTCGCCCAACGGCCGGTCGCATGAGGGAAAAGAGGGAAGTCCCGATACGGTTTGGTGGGCTTGCGGCGACCGGCTGGCTTGGTAGAATTGGGCATGCTCGTCACCTTTCTACATTCGAAGTCCAAGGTGGTGTCGCTTGACGCCCATCGGCCACACCCGGCGGACGTCGTTTCGCTCATGGAAGTGTACCAGGTGTCAAGACTGGTGTCAACAGAAAGCACAAATTGACGTAAACCTTTATGGTGGCTATAGCTCAGTTGGTTAGAGCGCCGGATTGTGGTTCCGGAGGTCGCCGGTTCGAATCCGGTTAGCCACCCTATGAAAAGAATGCTTCCACGTGTTGTTTCGGTGAGTTTGCTCGCCTGTTGGTTGACGGCCGCGCTGGCGGCTTCGCCCGAGGAATTGTTGTCCACGTTGAAGAGTGTCCGGCGCGAGGGACGGGGCAACGTCGACGCCTCCCGGGCGTTGCGCGAGTTGAGAGGGGCCGACGCCAAGGTGCTGCCCACCATTCTACGCGGGTTCAGCGGGGCCGGCCCGTTAGCCGCCAATTGGATTCGAAGTGCCTTCGAGACCATTGCGGATCGTGAAATCAAGCGGGGCGGAAAACTGCCCCAGCGCGAGTTAGAGGCGTTTATTCGCGACACGAAGCAGAACCCGCGGGCTCGACGGCTGGCTTTCGAATGGTTGGCGAAGGTCGACATGGCTGCTCCGGATCGACTCGTTCCGGGAATGCTCCACGACCCCAGCCCCGAATTGCGCCGCGATGCCGTCGCGCGGCTCATCGACCAGGCCCAGCGGCTCAACGGTGACAAGCAGACCGAAAAGGCCGTCCAGGTCTATCGGCAGGCGCTCGGTGGTGCCGTCGACAACGACCAGGTCAAAGCGATTGCCGGCCCGTTGAAGAAATTGGGGCACGAGGTCGATCTGCAGCGACATTTCGGTTTTCTGACCCGCTGGCAACTGATCGGCCCATTCGACAATCGTGACAAGATCGGCTACGCCGTTGCCTACCCGCCCGAGAAGGAGCTCGACTTCCAGGCGACCTACAAGGGTCAACTGGGCGAAGTTCACTGGACGCCGCTCTGGACCGATGACGACTACGGCATCGTCAACATCGCCAAAGCCATCAAGAACTACAAAGGCTCGGTAATGTACGCCGTTACGAAGTTCAACAGCGCAAAACGGCAAACTGTCGAAATACAGTTGGGAACGCCGAACGCCTGGAAGCTGTGGCTGAACGGGAAACTACTTTTCGCCCGCGAAGAATATCATCGGGGAATGGCGTTGGATCAATACCGCATGGACGCCGTCATGCAGCCGGGACCGAACACCGTGCTGCTGAAAGTCTGCCAGAACGAACAAAAGGAGAACTGGGCTCAACGCTACCAGTTTCAACTGCGAGTTTGTGACGGAACAACAGGTACTGCAATTCTGTCACAATCCGGCGTGAGCAGCAGCCGGGGCGACGACGGCCAGAGAAACAACCTGACCGTGGGGGGAACGAAATAGATGAAGCGGCAACTCGTTCACTTTTTCCTCGCCGCCGCGTCTACCTGCCTGCTCAGCGGCGCCGACTGGTTGCAGTTCCGCGGCAGCGACGTCAACAGCGTCACGGCCGACAGTGCGCCGACTTCGTGGAAAGAAGCCGCGTGGACGGCCGAGCTGTCGGGCCGTGGCGTTTCGAGTCCGATTGTCTTCGGCGGCCGCGTGGTGTTGACCAGTTGCAGCGGATACAAGCAGGATCGCCTGCACGTTCACTGTTTCGATGTCGAGACCGGCAAACAAATGTGGGAACGGCAATTCTGGGCGACCGGCCGGACCCTCTGTCAGGACAAGACGTGCGTCGCCGCGCCCACACCGGCCAGCGACGGCAAACGCATCTTCGCCTTCTATTCCAGCGGCGATGTGGCCTGCCTCGATCTCCAAGGCAACCTGCTCTGGTTCCGCGGTTTGACCTACGATTTCCCGAACGCGAGCAACAGTATTGGCATGGCTTCTTCGCTCGTGGTCGTCGGCGAGACGCTCGTCGTGCAGACCGAGACCGATGCCGACGCGTTCGCGACCGGCTTGGATGTCGAGACCGGCATCGCCCGCTGGAAGATCGATCGCCCGCAGCGCGCCAACTGGACCTCGCCAACGATCCTGAAGGGCAAGATCCCCGGTGACGATCTTGTACTGCTCCAGTCGTCCGCCGGCTTGGCCGCCGTTGAACCGGCGACCGGCAAAGTGGCCTGGACTTACATCGAAGGCGCGTCGACGATCCCCTCGTCAGTCGCCGCCGCCGGAATGGTTTACGTACCCTCCCACGGCCTGACGGCGCTGCGGCCGGTCCCCCAGAGCGAATCGCCCGAACTCGTCTGGCGGGAAAGCCGTCTCGGCCCCAGCGTCGGCAGCCCCCTGGTCCTCGACGGCCGGGTCTACACGGCCAACCGCGTCGGCGTGCTCTCCTGTGCCGCCGCGGAGACCGGCAAGCTCGCCTGGCGGTTGCGGCTGAAAGGCCCGTTCAGCTCCAGCCCCGTCGTCGCCGGCGGGCGCCTGTACCTCGTCAACGAGAAGGGACTGGCGCAGGTCGTCAAGCCGGGCGATCAGAAAGGCAAGCTGGTCTTCACGTACGACTTCGGCGAGACCATCCTCGGCACCCCGGCCATCTCCCAAGGCGCCCTCTACCTCCGCAGCGACGCCCATCTCTGGAAAATCGCGGACTAACGCCGCGTCAAATCCGGGGGCGCCTCATACTCCGGGTACTCCTCAGGTCACATAATGACCAAGATCACCGGGCGGGCGGACCAACGCGAGTGAACGTTGACAAACCAAGAAACACGAACGAAGGAAAGGACGTTGAAAAACCAGAACGCGAGCCAGCTCCCGTGCAACGATTTGTTAGCTGGTGTTTGGAAAAGAAAAGGGGAAAAGAAAAGGGAAGAAAAGAAAAGGGGATAAGTCCAATTATTGACAAGTCATAGTGGCCGTGATACAGTCTTGGCATGCCACGCACTGCTCGCATCGCGCCTGGGGGGA
>CAZGYE010000034.1:0-27796 GCA_964530165.1 uncultured Planctomycetaceae bacterium | reverse complement strand
GCACGCCGCGACGGACAAGTCAAACTCGTCGGAGGACGTCTCGGCTTCCGGTTCCGGCCCCGATTCCGCAACAACGGCCGCCGGGCCTATGGACGACGGATCGACGAACCGCGCGCCGTCGGGCAACTGTTTCCGTACGGTCTGCTCCGCAAGTGAATGATCGCGGGCCGAATTCACCGACGACCCCACCGGGTTGCTTCGGTCGTCCTCGACCGCATCGAATGCAGACGTTTGGGCGTCCTCTTCGATCTCCAAGGGCGCGATCTCGAACAAGTTGTTTCCCGGCTGATAACGAAAGCGGTGGGCGACGCCCGTCTGGATCGCCTTCAACCGAGTCTTCGCAAGCTCAACTCGGACCTGTTTGGCGGCGCCGCGCAGGCGGCTTTTGTCCAACGGTCCCCTCAGCGCCGGCCAGCTCAACGCGGCCAATGCCGCCAGCCCGCCCGTTACAATCAACATTTCTATCAGTGTGTAGCCGGTGCGTTCGGAAGATCGGTGGGATGTTCGGTACATCATGCAGGATGACCCCGGTTGCGGAAGAATCGTGTACGAGTTTCCCTACTGACATCTCATCGCACGGATTCGCGAGGAGCTTGGGTGACTGCCTCCGACTCGACGTCTGATTTCGACCAGGAAACGATGTCGTCTTCGGTGTTGTCTTCACCATCGGGACCGAACGACCAGATGTCGGGTTGATCGTCTTTGCTGTGCGTCGATGGGTATTCGTACTGGTATTCACTCCCCCACGAGTCCAACGGGATTTTCGACTTCTTGAGATACGGGCCGTCCCACTTCGCGGCAACCCTCTCATCCTCCTCATCGGACGGAGTTTCCACCAGCGCCAGAAGCCCCTGTTCCGTCGCCGGGAAGTCGTTCATGTCGATGGCGTAGCGTTCCAGCGACGTTTGGAACAAGCCGATCTGCGTGCGTACCGAATTGATGTCCGCTTTTTTCTTACTGCCCAGAAGTCGCGGTCCGACCAGGGAGACCAGCATGACCAGAATTGCCATGACGATCAGCAATTCCGTCAGCGTGAACCCGCGGCGAGAGCTGGCGGATGTGGAAACTCGTCGTTTGGTCGTCGTGTGCATCGTCACTTTCATTTTTGCCTCCTCCAAAAAAGAACCTGCCTACGAAGCATCAGCTCAACGTGGCGCTCATTTCGAACACTGGCAGCAACAACGCTACGATGACAAACAGAATCAGGCTGCCCATCACCAGCAACAGCAGCGGCTCGACGAGCCGTACCATCATGTCGAGCTGGCGATTGATTCTGCGGTCGATGCCGTCGGCTACGTTAATCAATACGTTCTCCAGGTTGTTGGACTCTTCGGCCACGCTGATCATGGCCATCACCGGCTTGGGGATCACGCCACAATCGGCAAGGGGCCGAGACAACGTTTCTCCCGACGAAATGTTTTGTGCCGAACTGGTGATGGCTTGGGCCAGCAGCCGGTTCCCCGCCGATTCGCTGCTGATCTCCAGCGCTTTCAACAACGGCACTCCATTGCGTAACAGCGTCCCCAGCACTCGGCTGAAACGGGACACGGCCGTGTTGAGAAAGATCTTCCCAAACACCGGCAGTTTGAGCTTCCAGCGGTCGAGGACCATTCGGCTCTTCTCGGCAGCCATCCAGCGGCGGACTGCGTAGATTGCTCCGCCGAGCGGGACCGCCAGAAACAGCCCGAACCGTCCCAACACGTCGCTCAACCACAACAAGGCCACCGTCGCTCCCGGCAGTGTGCCTTTTTGTTCCAATTGATCGAACAAGTCGGCGAATTTTGGGACGAAAAAGATGATCAACACCAGAGTCACAATCGAACCGACTACGGCCAGGAAGGCCGGGTAGACCATCGCGCCAGCCACACGACTCTTTAATTCCTGCTGCAACTCCAGGAAATCGGCCGTCCGCCGCAGCGCATCTTCCAGAAAGGCGCCTTCCGTCCCGGCGCGAACTATGCTCACCGTCAGCTCACCAAAAACATGCGGATGACGGGCAAATGCGTCGTTGAGACTGGCACCGTCGGCAACGTGGTCGTGGACGTCCGTCAACACGTCTGCCAAGCCGCTGTGCGTCGCCTGTTCGCACAAGACTTTCAACGCGCCGAGCAAGGGAACTCCGTTTTGCAACAAGTCGGCAAGCTGTGTGAGAGTCGCCGCGATCAGGTCGGCGCTGATGCGTCTTTGGAACTTCCATCTGGCGACACGTTCCTTTGCCGCTTCGACGTGCATGGGAAACAGCGACCGCTCGGAGAGCGCGGCGAGCACCTCGCGTCTGCTGCCTGCAACGATTGAGCCGGCCACGTCCTGCCCAGTGGCACTCCGAGCCGTGTAGGCAAATTCCGGCATGTCTTGACCTGTTCCCGAACGCCCTCACGCGCCCCGTTGAATCGGAAGCTCAGTCTGCGTTGGTGACTCTTAAGACCTCGTCGATGGTTGTCTGTCCACGATCGGTTTTGTGCCAGCCGTCGTCTCGGAGCGTTCTCATACCGGCCCGAATTGCAGCCTGCTTGACCGCTGAGGACGACTTCCCTTCGACAGCCAGTTGTCGAATTTCGTCGTTCGTCTCGAGCAGCTCGAACAACCCGAGTCGCCCGCGGTACCCCGTCCCTCTGCAGCGGCGACATCCGACCGCCCGGTACAACGGCTCGCCCGAAGCAAATAGTTTTTCCACTGGAAAGTCTTCGGGAAGCTCATCAGAACCGGGCATGAACGGCGCCCGGCATTCCGGGCAGAGTGTCCGCACCAAGCGTTGGGCCATCACGCCTGCGACCGTGCTGCTGACGAGAAACGGTTCGACGCCGATGTCGGCCAGTCGCATGAACGCACCGGCCGCGTCGTTCGTGTGCAGCGTACTGAACACCAGGTGGCCGGTCAGCGCCGCCTGAATGGCATTCTCGGCCGTCTCCCGATCGCGGATCTCACCGACCAGCACCACGTCGGGATCGTGCCGCAAAATACTGCGCAAACTGGAGGCGAACGTCAGCCCCACCTTGGTGTGGACCTGAATCTGATTGATGCCTTCCAACTGATATTCGATTGGGTCTTCGGTCGTGATGATCTTGGTTTCTTCGTCGAGGATTTCACTCAAGGCGCTGTACAGCGTTGTGGTTTTCCCCGAACCGGTTGGCCCCGTCACCAGGATGATGCCGTGCGGCCGCTGAATCAGCCGGTTGAAAGACGCGTACGTGTCTTTCTCCATGCCGAGGCCGCGCAACGAAAACGACATCGCGTCCTTATCCAACACGCGCATCACCACGCCCTCGCCGTTGAGCATGGGAATCACAGAGACGCGGATGTCGATTCCACGACCTTTGACTTTCAGTTTGATGCGGCCGTCTTGGGGAACGCGTTTCTCGGCGATGTTCATCTTGGCCATGATCTTCAGGCGGCTGATGATCGCGGCGTGGAAGCGGTTCATTTCCGGCGGCATCGGCTGTTTCTGCAGGACGCCGTCGATCCGGTAACGAATCTTCATCCCGCTCGCTTGTGCTTCCAGGTGAATGTCGCTGGCACGGGCTTCGACCGCCTCGCTGAGAATCTCATTGACCAGACGCACCACCGAGGCTTCCTGGGCCATCTCGGAGTCTTCCGAATGGTCCCATTCCAATTCTTCGAGCACTTCCACGCCGTTGAGCTGGTCTTCGTGCTGGGCCAGCAAACCGTCGACCGTTTCCGCCCCGACGCCCAAATGCTGCTTGATGAGTTTGTCCAGTTCGACCCCGAGCGCCACGACCGGCGTCACGCTCAGGCCGGTGGCCGCGCTGACCGCATCAACCGCATGAAGATTGAACGGATTCGCCGCCGCCGTCACCAGCGAGCCTCGCTCCCGTCGAATCGGGAACACACGTAAGCGGTGAATCAATTTGACCGGGAACCAGTCGAGAATGGACAAATCGACTTCGCTGTTCGCCAGATCGACGAACTCCACGCCGACGGCTTCCCCGACGGCTCTCAGAGCGTCTTCCTCGGTCGCGAAGCCCATTTCCGACGCGAACAGGTCGAGCCGTTCGTCGGCGGCAATGCACTCCTTGGCCCGTTCGATCTCTCGCGGGCTGAGCACACGAGTCGGGGCTTCAGCGCTGGCCTTTCGGACAACCTCTGCGGTGGACATGACTCTGGCTTTGGCACAGCAAAAAAGGTAGGCGGGTATCGGTGGGGCAGGTACGGCGCTCTTGGCAACCGCTTTCGTCGGAGTGTATCTTATGGATCAATAGCAAATGATATGAAGTTTGTCAAGCGTCACCAACTATGAGAAAGAGAAGCCCATCGCGGACGGATTTCTGGTAAAGTCGGCTTCGATTCATCGTAGCGGCGGGGGAACACGCGTCGTGGAAGTGATTCGACACATGCTCTCGAAACTAATGAAGGAAAAAGGAAAAAGGAAAAAGGAAAAAGTAGAACGAGAAAAAAGGGTCACCCCGTTTTGTGTCGCTTCCTCTCAACTTTTTCCTTTTTCCTTTTTCCTTGTGCTCATAACTGGTGTGGTTGCCTGGCCGCCCTCGGCGGTTGCCTGGCCGCCCTCGGCGGTTGGTGGACCGCCCTCGGCGGTTGGTGGGCCGCCCTTGGCGGTTGGCTGGCCGCTCTCGGCCAAAGTGTTGCGGTATGCCCGCCGGGTGGTGCAGAAATACGACGAGAACCGAAACGGTCAACTGGAAGAGAACGAGTGGAAGCGAATGCGGGGCAACCCGCGTCTGGCCGATTTCAATGCCGACGGCCTGATCACCGTCGACGAGTTTGCCAATCGTGTCGCCGAGTATGGTCGGCGTCGCCACATTCGGCTCGTGTTTCCCGAGTCGAACCGGCCTCAGGACTCGACCGTCGCGAAATCTCCCGAGGTGAAAAGGCGTCGCGATTCGAAGTTCTTTGTCCCGTCGTCGCGTTTGCCGAAAGGGTTGCCCGACTGGTTCCACAGTCGCGACGGCGACGGCGATGGACAACTGACGCTGGCCGAGTTTTCCCCGATATTCAGTCGCTCGGCAATCCGCGAGTTCAGACGCTACGACCTGGATCGTGACGGCGTGCTGACCGCGAAAGAATATCTGCGAGCGGCAGCTGCAAAGGCCACGCCGTCCGCCGCCCCGGCGAAGAAGGACTCGGCTCCCTGACGTGTCGGGACTCCGCCACGGGGACTTCAACGACGCCGTTTGGCGCCCGCGGCATCGTCCATGATCAGGTCGAGTGCTTTTTCCAGGCGCTTCGAGTTGACCTTCTTCAAGGGGATGATGGTCACGCCGCGAGACGGATTTTCCAGAACGGCCCGATCCAGCTTTTCAACGAGCTGGGTAATCTCTTCGAGCAAATTGGCGGGCGCCATGACCACCAGCGAGTTGGTTTTCTCTTCGACGTCGATCGTCAACAGCGGCCCGGCGCTGGCAGCGCTCATCTGTAGCCAAGTGCTGGCCAACTTTGACGGCAACCCGCTCGGCAGCGACATCGGACGACGACCCGCACCGGCGGTCAAATGTGTTTTGTAGACGTTGCGGATGACTTCTTCGATTCTCGCCGCGCTGGTGTTTTTGACCGGGATCAATGTGGGCCGTTTGATCGCCAGGGAATCCGGAACGTCGGCCGAATCGAGGACTTCCAGCAGGCTCTTCACGGTGGCCCGATCGGCCCGGTTGGCGTGCACGATGACCGCGTTGAGCCTTTCGTCCGGAACGACGACCACCGAGCCGGTGCTGACGCCGAAACCTCCTTCGCGGAACAGTTGTTTCAACGTGTCGGAAACATTGACCGCTCCGGCATTTTGCAGCGGAAAGACGATATAACTACGGTTGCCGGTCCCCATACGCCGAGACAAGGCGCGTAACAAGGCTTCGAACTGGTCCAAGGCCGCCGAATCGTCCGACGCAATCGTCACGCTGCCGTCGCCCGGCACAACGATCACCGGTGATTCCGATTGAGCTTTTGTTTGTTTTTTTTTCGTGGCGGGCTGGTCGGGTTCGGCAGGGTCCCCGCCCGCCGCAGTGGGGTTCTTAGATTTCGCCTGGTGCAAGAAAGCGTCGCCGACAGAAAAATTTGCACCGAATTCGTCATCTTGCGGCTTCTTGACGGACGGCTTCTCTTGCCGAGGCTTTGGCTGCGCTGCGGGCTGTTTTGGGGAGTGGCCGTCTTTTTCGCGGGGTCGCCGCTGCAAGGGCATCAGGGGCGGGCGGCTGAGCACGCGGAGGGAATTCTTCCGAAGCTGCGGCCAAACCCGCTGGATCTCTTCGATGGCCCGCTCGACATCGCCTTCGAAAGGAATCACCCGCAACCGACGATCCGTGCCGTCCATACCGCGACGAGTCGTCAACGTTGCTTCCCCCATCTTGACGAGCAGATCGCGAATTTGGGTTAGTTGCTCCTTGCTGGCCCGCACAAACAATCGTTGCGTGGTCTTGTCGGAGTCGACCAGCGGGGCGTTTGCCGCGTCGGTATCGTCGCCGAACAGGTGATCGACGGCCATTTCCGCCGTGAAAGGATCGACGAACTCCAATTGAAAGACTTCGAGGGCGCGTTCTTCGGCTCGGTCACGGTCGATTTCGTCGACGGCCGCCTTGATCTTCGCATGATCGGCGGGCAAAGCACTCACCACCAGAATGCGGCTGCCGGCATCGACCGCCATCTCCGCATCCGGCACTAGTGAACTCAGCACGCCCATTGCGGCTTCGGGGTCGCTGTGACGAAAGTGGTAGACCTGTGACGTCGGCTCCGGCGACGGCGGCAGCTCTTTGACGAGTTGCTCGACAGCGGCGCGGATCGCCTCGTGGTGTTTGGCATCGGCCCAGACGACCAGGCTGTTTCGCACCGAATCGGCGACAAAGACGGCATCCTGTTTCAGCAGCGGATCGAGCGCGTCCAACACTGCGTCGGCGTCACTCTCTTTCAGGGGATAGACTCGCATCAGCCGTTCTTGCAGGCGGGAATTCTCCTTCTCAAGTTGCAACACCAGTTTCCCAATCACCGCATGATCTTCCGGTGTCGCCCAGGCCATGATCTTGGTGGAATCCGAACCGGTCGTGAACTTCACCTTCGGCACGGCGGTCGAGAGAACCTTTTGAGCACCCTCTGCACCGGTCGCCCTGACGTCGTAGACCTTCAGATCCAAACGGGCCTTGTCAAGCACATTGGCTTCAAGCTGGTCGACGATTTTCTTGACGATCTCGTGGTCGGCGGGCGTTCCCCAAGCAATCAATTTCTTCCCGTCCGAGCCATAACTGAATCGCATCTTCGGAAACGCGCTGGCCAGTACGTCGGCAGCACCGGCGGCTCCCGTGATTTCCAGGTCGTACACCACAACCTTTGCCGCCGAGAGACCGGCGCCCGCCTGCATTTTTTCCAGCGTCTGAGCGATCAATTCGTGGTCGGCCTTCTTGGCCCACGCCGCGATGGTTCCGGCCTTGGCGTCGTTGACAAACTTCGCGTCCGGCAGCAATTGCTGCAACATCTCGATCGCCACTTGCGGGTCGGCCTTCGGCACCGGGTAAACCATGAAGCTCTCGCGCCGCTCGGCCGATTTTTCCGAATCGAGCTGCTCGATGGTCGACTTGATCGTCGCGTGCTCAGCCGGGCTCGTCCAAATCAGCAGACGGTCTGTCTTCTCATCGGCGACGATTTTCGTGTTCGGAAACAATGTCTCCAGAACCGTGCGAACGCTGTCCAGATCGGCGGTCTTGATCGTGTAGGCCGTCAACTGATACTTCTGCTCTTTCGGAACGTCCCGTTTCAGCTCGTCGATGATCTCCGCGACGATCTTGTGCTGCGACGGCTTGGCCCAGACGGCAAGTTCACCCGGCTCGGCGTCGGTGACGACCTTGATGCCGGGCAACTCGGTGGTCAGCGTCGACATCACGGCCTCGAAACGAGTCCGCTGAGCCGGCGTGACCGGATAAACGACCAACTGATTGTGTTCTCCGGCCGACAGCGTCTTCTCGATCTGCTCGATGGCCTCTTTGACGACCGCGTGATCGCTGGGCGACGCCACCACCAGCAAACGTTTGCCTTGGGCGTCGGCGGTCACTTGGGCGTTGGGAACCAGACCGCTGAGTGCCGTGGTCACGCTCGAAGCCAGCGCTCTGGAGAACGAATAGGATCGCAGTTCCGGAGCATCGGGGCCCGGTTTGTCGGGTTGCAGTTGCTCCAAGGTGGTCTTGATCACACGCTGATCAGCCGGAACCGCGACCGCGACCAGTTTGCGGGTTTGTGTATCAACCGACAACTGTGCGCGCGGCAGCAGGTTCTGCAGCAAGGTGAGCGTCGTGTCGGGATCGACCTTCGTCAAATGGTAAACTTCGATCTGCCGCGTGTTTGCAGGGGAATCACCCTGCCCGAGTTTTTCCAGGACGGTTTGCAGCTGCACGTGCTCGGCGGGCGTTCCCCACGCAATCAGCTTCCTGCCGGTGGTATCGACCGACAGCCGGGCGTTCGGCACCAACGGCTGCAAGCTCGTCACGATCTCGGACGAATTCGCTCCATGCAGCGGATAGGATTCGAACCGCGGTTGCTCGCTGGCCGGCCCCGCGCCCTGCAACTGCTCGACCATCGCCTTGATCGCCTTCTGATCGGCCGGGACCGCGACGGCGATCAGCTTGTGAGTCTTTGGATCAACCGTTAGTTGTGCGTTCGGCAGCAGCTTCTTTAACAAGGTGAGCGTCGTGTCGGGATCAACCTTTGTCAATGCGTAGACTTCGATCTGCCGCGTGTTTTCCAGCGAAGCGCCTTGCCGGAGTTTTTCCAGGACGGCTTTCAGTTGCGCGTGTTCGGCCGGCGTCGCCCAGACAATCAGCTTTGTGCCGGTCGTATCGACCGAAAGCCGGGCGTTGGGCACTAGCGGCTGCAAGCTCGTCACGATCTCCGACGAATTCGCCCCATACAACGGATACGACTCGAACCGCGGCTGCTCGCCGACCGGCGCCTCGGCCTGCAACTGTTCGAGCATCGCCTGGATCGCCTTCTGATCGGCCGGGACCGCGACGGCGATCAGCTTGTGAGTCTTTGGATCAACCGTTAGTTGTGCGTTCGGCAGCAGCTTCTTTAGCAAGGTGAGCGTCGTGTCGGGATCGGCCTTCGTCAAACGGTGGACTTCGATCTGCCTTGTGTTTTCGGGGGAATTACCCTGCCCGAGTTTCTCCAGGACGGCTTTCAGTTGCGCGTGCTCGGCGGGCGTTCCCCACGCAATCAGTTTCGTGCCGGTCGTATCGACTGAAAGCCGGGCGTTCGGCACCAGCGGCTGCAAGCTCGTCACGATCTCTGACGAATTCGCCCCATACAACGGATACGACTCGAACCGCGGCTGCTCGCCGGCCGGCGCCTTGGCCTGCAACTGTTCGAGCATCGCCTGGATCGCCTTCTGATCGGCCGGGATCGCGACGGCGATCAACTTGCGGGTCTTTACATCGATCGTCAACTGCGCCTTCGGCAGCAGCTTCTGCAGTAACGAGAGCGTCGTGTCGGGATCGGCCCTCGTCAGAGGGTAAACGTCGACCTGCCTCGTGTTTTCGGGGGAGTGGCCCTCCGCGAGTTTTTCCAGGACGGTTTTCAGTTGCGCGTGCTCGGCCGGCGTTCCCCACGCAATCAGTTTCGTGCCTGTGGTATCGATCGAAAGCCGGGCATTCGGCACCAGCGGCTGCAAACTGGTCAACAATTCGGACGAATCGGCTCCGTACAGCGGATACGACTCGAACCGCGGCTGCTCGCCGGCCGGCGCCTTGGCCTGCAACTGTTCCAGCATCGCCTGGATCGCCTTCTGATCGGCCGGAACCGCGACGGCGATCAGCTTGCGCGCTTTTGCATCAACGGTTAGCTGCACATTTGGCAGCAGCTTCTGCAGTAACGAGAGCGTCGTGTCGGGATCGGCCTTCGTCAACTGGTAAACTTCTATCTGCCGCGTGTTTTGGGGGGAATCATCCTGTCGAAGTTTTTCCAGGACGGTCTTCAGTTGCGCGTGCTCGGCGGGCGTCCCCCAGGCAATCAGCTTCCTGCCGGTCGTGTCAACCGAAAGCCGGGCGTTGGGCATCAACGGTTGCAAGCTGGTCAACAACTCCGACGAATTCGCTCCGTACAGCGGATACGACTCGAACCGCGACTGCCCGCCGGCCGGCGCCTCGGCCTGCAACTGTTCGAGCATCGCCTTGATCGCCTTCTGATCGGCCGGAACCGCCACGGCGATCAGACTACGAGTTTGCGAATCGACGGCCAATTTGGCATCCGGCAACAAGTTTTGCAGGAGCGTGAGCGTGGAGTTCGGCTCAGCGCGGCTCAGCCGGTAGACCTCCAACTGCCGGGTCCTTTCCACCGAAGTACCGCGTTCCAACTTTTTCAGCGTGGCTTGCAGCTTCTCGTGTTCTGCCGCCGTCGCCCAGGCCACGAGTTTTCCGGTCTTACCGTCGATTCTTAACTGGGCCGACGGAACAACCACCGCCAATGTCGCCATCAGCTCCGCCGTGTCTTTCTCGTCGAGGGGATACAACTCCAGTCGAGCCCGTTTGTCGGGAGCGTTGCCGGCCTCCATCTGCTCGATGACGCTTTTCAACACGGTATGCTGGGACGGAGTGGCATAAGCGTTGATCTGCTTGGTTTTTGGGTCCAGAACCAGTTTGATTTCCGGCAGCAGCAACGTCACCACGTCGATCACCGATTGCGGGTCGACCGATTTGACTTGATGGACCTGCAGCACCGGTTTTTCGGGCTTGGACGGCTTGGGCTTTGGTTTCGACATCGATTGGATCAACGCGTCGATCACCCGCATGATGCCGGCCGTGTCGGTCACGAGGATCTGTTTGGTCTGCGGCAGCGGTACGCTCTTGCCGTGCGGACCCAACAGTGGAGTAATCTCGCTGTTGACCGCCTGCGGATCGCGACCGTCGAGTGGAAACAACACACTGACCAGCTCGAAGTTTCCCCGCTTGTCGAGGTCCTTAAGCGTAATGCGCGGGACAAGCCCGGCCGGAATGCCATCCTGCAAATTGACGACCAGCAGCATTCTCTCTCGGCGGATGAGCGTGTAACCTTTCGTCAGCAACACACCGTTCAAAAGGTCGATCGCTTCAGTCGGCGTGTACTCGCGGGAATCGGAATAGTTCAACGTGCCCGGCGGCGGCGCATTGATCACCAGCGAGAGATCAGCCTGCTCAGCCAGCCACTCCAGGACGTCGGCCCAACGCTGAAAACGAAATTGAAATTGCAGTTTCCGTTCCGCATGCTTCTTGACGATGCCGTCGGCCGGTTTCGGTTTCTCCGCGCCGTCGGCCGGCTTCGGTTTCTCCGCGCCGTTGGCCGGTTTCGGTTTCTCCGCGCCGTTGGCCGGTTTCGGTTTCTCCGCGCCGCCGGTCGGCTTCGGTTTCTCCGCGGCGCCGGCCGGTTTCGGTTTCTCCGCGGCGTCTGGCGCCTTTGATTGTTCCGCACCATCCACCGGCGTTCCCGGCCAAAAGACTGCCGAGGAAACCACGGCAAGAAACAACCGACAGAGACATTTCGACGAAGGACTGCGGCCAGCCATCGCACCAGCTCCAGAAAGTCCGACCCATATCCCACACAACCCGCAAAAGCAACGGGACTTCACCATCCTATCGGTATATGCTAAACCGCCACGTCAAAGGGGTAAAGCCCACGAATGAGAGTCTGTGGCAAGTCGCCGCTCACTTTGACGAGCTGGGGACATTTTGCAGTCAACCCGCCAGCTCAGAAAACACAAGACGACGAGTCCTGACCCCCTTTCTTTTCCAGCATTCTATGATGACCATCTCACAAGAAAAAACCGCAGTGTGACCAAAGCGATTAACAATCCGCCGAAGGTGATGACAATGCTGGCGCCGGTCGGGATATCCAAGTAGACCGACAGCCCGATCCCCGCGACACTGGCCAAGAAACCGACGCCCCAACCGAAACAGAGCCGGGCGGCGAGGTCTTGGAAAAACAGCATCGCACAGACGGCTGGAATGATCAGGTAGCTAAACACCAACAGAATGCCGGCCATTTGCACGCTGCTCGTGACGATCATGCCGAAGGTGGCATAGAACAGAAAATCCCACCAGCGCACCGCCATGCCGGCCTGTTTGGCGGCCTCAGGCTGGAACGAAATCATCAGGAACGGTCGGCGGAGAAAAAAGTGCAGCAGTCCCACGACGGCATACAGGCCGGCGGTTTCGATGACCATCGCCTGATTGACGAACAGAAGGCGGCCGACCAGCATGTCGCGGGTTTGCTCGGCGACATCTGCGGGAGCTTCGTACAGCAAAACCAGGGCCAACGCCGAACTGACGGCATAAATAATTCCGATGACGGCCTCCTGGGGAATCTGCCGGTGACGCAGCCGACCGAGCGAAAACAAAGCGGCCCCCAGCAGCGTGAAAAGCAGACCGCCCAGATAAGGGACCAGAACCTGATAGGAAGCAGTCTGCTGCGGTGGTTCGCGGCGGACAGCCGGCCTTGTCCCGGAGGGGAGTGCATTCGCTGACCGAGCGGACCTCGGCGAGCCGTCGCCAGGTTGGTCTGTGGCGGTCGAGTCCGGCGACCCTGGATCCGGTGGAATCAACTGCTCGACGGTCCGCTCGGTGATCAATTCCGACGTACGTTCGCCGGGCGGTTCAGACGCAAGCGACGAAACGGACCCGCTCAACGATTTCTGAGAACGTGCCGCTCCGTCAGTCCTCTCGACACCCGGATGAGACGCCGCAACATTCACAACGGAGCCATTGGACGAATGCTCCGGCTGCCAAAACAGAACCGCCGTCGTACTTCCAAGGAATGCGATCTGGGCCATCGCCAAATCCACGAAAATCACACCCCGGCGAACAATGTGAATTCCTAAATAGCAGTGAATGCCAGTCAATACCAAACAAGCCAGGAACGGCCAAAGGAGCAGATCCCAAATGTCCGTGACTCCCACTGTCATTTCTCCGTGCTGGTTGTCTCACCCAGGGCTTGGATCAAACTGTTGACCTGATAATCAAAAAAAGCGATGCAGTCATCGGTCCCGGTCACTCCGCCGACCCATTCGGGAAACAGAATGATCTTCGCCCCGCTGCGTTCTGCGACGGCACGGGCAGTGGCCTGATTGGCCCACGTGTTGACCAGCAAGACCTTGCACCCCGTCTGCCGCATTCGGCTGACCAGCCGGGCGGTGTGAGAGGCGGTCGGCGTAATGCCCGGTTTCGGTTCCACAAAGCCGATCACCTCCAGACCGAATCGGTCGGCGAAATACGGCAACACATTGTGATAACCGACCACTTTCGCCCCTTTGTAGGGACGCATTTTCGTTAGCCATTCCACCAGCTTCTTCTTCATTCTGGCTTCCCACTGTTGATACCGGCGGTCGTAATCGGCGGAATTGGCGGCGTCCAGATTCTTCAGCGCGTCGCGAATCGTGCGGGCGATCAAGATGACATTGATGGGGTCGAGTTGGTAATGCGGGTTGCCGTAGATGTGCAAGTCACCCTGACTCCGCGAGATTTGCCGCGGCACTTCCTTCAACTTGATTCCCCGGGCCGCGTTGACGTTGCCCGGCCGACCAGGTTGGATTCGCCGGTTGCGGCAGCCGCGCAGCAACTGAGTGACCCATAGTTCCAAATCCAAACCGCTGTGAATGAACAGGTCGGCATCTCGCATGGCGACCATCTTGGAGGGAGTGGGGAGGATATTGTGAACGTTTTGGCCCCCTTTCATCAGACTTTGAACCCGGATGTGCTCGCCGCCCAGCTCGGCTGCCAGCGAGGAATAGGTCGGTGTGGTGGTGACCACCTTTAACTGGGCAATTGCCGGCCGCGTTCCGCAAACAATCAACGCCAGACTGCCCGCCAGCACGATCGCGAAATTTTGCCTGATTCTACGGTTCATGGTGACGTCTCCTTGGCTTCAGAACCTTGCTCCCAGGTAATACGGCTCGGGCGGATGAGCACCGTAAGCAAACACCAGTTGGATCCAAACGGTGTGCGCCTCTTCGGTGCCGGCTCCGTCAATCTCCTGATGCAGAAACTGGTACTGCAACCGCAAACGGTTGAACTCTGTCATGAAGTACGTGACGAACGGCGTGGCAGCCAGTTGAAATCCATCGCGATCGGGAAATTCCGTGATGTCAAAACGGGTTCCAACGAACCATTCCCGATTCAACCGCATCTGAGAGAGCAAATAACCGCCCGCGTCGAAGCGGACCCCGTCGTCCGGTTGATCCAACTGGCTCAAGAACGCTTCGCCCTGCAGTAGGTGCTGGCGGTAACTGTCCGGCCGTGGATCGTACCATTGCCAGGTGGCATTCAGCCCTTCGACAAGGCTGTAGAGGTTTTCACTGGTCGCCTGCACGCGGTTTCCGGTCGCGGCAAACGTGGTTCCCAAGTCGAGCGTCCGACGACCATCCCGCAGCCTCGGGCGGCAACCGCGTTCGCGCCGGGATTCCCAATCGGCATCCGGTTCGAAATCTCGGGACAACCCATAGTGTAGCAGCCCCAGCGGATGTTCGATTCCTTCAAACGGAGCTGCGCCGGGCTCATCGCCCAACGGCTCGCCGTTTGTGATTTGCAGGGTCAATTCCGACGTCCAGCGATCCGAGAGCGGCAGCACTTTAGAAAAAGAGACGCCAGCTCGGATCAGGCCGCCCTCACCCAAAAAACGTTGAATGGCCAACGGTTGGTCCACAGTCGGCAGATCGTGCTCGTCCACCAGGTTCAACGGACCGAAGGCCATTCGGAACTGACCCACCTTGGTGTGAACGTCTTGCAGCCATTCGGGCAGCAGGTCCTGGAATGGGTAGTCGTGAAACAGGGCATAGGCTTCCTCAATTTCCACCCCGTCATTGTTGAAGGCCAACTTGACCAGCGCATCGGAAAATGGGTCGATCGCCGCCGTCGCCATCAGCTCAATTTCGCGGAAGCTGAAGGTGTCGACATCTCCATCATTGAAAAACCCCAGGGGAATACGTGTTGGCCCGGGCCCGTCTGGCGCCGTGCTGGTGACGCCGAAAAAATCGCCAATCAGCGAGATGTTCGGGTTGAACGCCGACAGCCGAGCGCCGATGCCGGCGCCCAATTCGGGGGGCTTGACGGCCCGGCGCGGTTCCGCCTCTTGAAGCAGCTTTTCGATGTCCTGCTCGACCGATTCAGCAGGTTGCAAGGCGGGTCCAGCCGGTGGCTGTGCTGCCAATGGTTGGCCGACGACGAACAACAGCAAGGTGCTGAGAATGAACGATCCGAATCGGCAAAACATGCCGGTTCCTTCACAAAACCTCAATGGTTTGACCGGCGCGCGCCTCCCAGGCGAGCAACCAATCTGTACCAACACCGCAGCAGCGATTGGTCAAATAGCGGGAGGTGATCGGAGCGTGAAGGAATAAGCCTGCCGGACGTGAAACGGCACGGTGGGAGTCGTGACGGTGATCCAACCGGTCCGAACGGCCATTGGTTGAATCAGTTGTGGTCGGTACGTCACCGTCAGATCGTGTGTCCAGGCACACACAACGCACTGTTCCGACGCATGGTTGGCGTCGTGGTGCTGGCTGGCATGCAGCAAACCCCCGGCCAGGCCGCCGAGCAGCAGCAGCACCAAAAAAAGATGGGCGGAGCGAATTTGGGGTCGAATGGTGTTTCTGACCACCGTGACATGTCTCCCAACAAGACGCCGGTTCCCTACAGCATACCGACTCAATTCTAATGAATCGGTTGTAACGCTTCTAGTTGATGAATCAATTACGTCGACTTTATCCATTGTTGCGTTTTCACCCTGACTCAGCGCGAGAGCGCACTTTTCTCCATCAGCCTCTTCAGGTTGCTGCGGGGGAGACAATGGAAATATGACCACGTGATGGACGCGGGCCGGCGCGCTGTTACAATAGTCCCCCTTGCGAGCCTGAATCGGTTTCAGGCTCAACCCGAATGGAAGAGATTGGTCCAGAGCATTTGGAAAACAAAGGGAAACAATGGTGGTCACACCCGTCAAATTCTCAAAACTTCGGCTTGCTTGTGTCGCCACGTTTCCGCCGCGTCGCTGCGGCATCGGCACGTTCAGCTACGATCTTTGCAATGCGGTGTCCGCTGAACTGGCTTCGCCGGCGAGTTGCCAAGTCGTCGCCATCAACGATATCCCAGAAGGGTATGGATACGACGGCCGCGTTTGTTTTGACATCCTGCAGGAGGACATCTCCGAGTACACGCGCGCGGCGGACTTTCTGAATATCCGTGGCGTGAGTGCGATCCTTCTGCAGCACGAGTTCGGCATCTACGGTGGGGCAGACGGTTCGCACGTATTGACGATCATGCGCGAGAGTCGGATGCCGATCATCACCACGCTCCACACGGTCCTCTCTGAACCGTCGTCGCAGCAGCGCGAAGTTTTCCAGGAGGTCACCCGTCTGTCAGATCGGCTGGTGGTGATGAGCGAGCGGAGCGTCGATGTGTTACTCCACACGTATGGAGTTCCCCAGTTCAAGATCGCCATGATCCCGCACGGAATTCCTGATCTCCCGTTTGTCGATCCGAGCTTCTATAAGGAACAGTTCGGCGTCGAGGGCCGCAAGGTGATGCTGACGTTCGGACTGCTGTCGCCGGCCAAAGGGATCGAGTATGCCATCGAAGCACTCCCGGAGGTCGTTAAGCGACATCCGGAACTGGTCTATATTGTGTTGGGCGCCACTCATCCAAACGTCAAGAAGGAGAACGGCGAGGCCTATCGCAATCGCTTGCACCAGAGAGCCGAAGACCTCGGCGTGCTGGAGCACGTGATCTTCGAAAACCGTTATGTCGAACTGGAAGAACTGTGTGAGTTTCTTTGCGCCGCGGACATCTACCTCACCCCTTATCTGGGGAAGCAACAGGTCGTTTCAGGCACGTTGGCCTATGCACTGGGCGCCGGCAATGCGGTGATCTCCACACCCTATTCCTACGCCGAGGAAATGCTGGCCGATGGGCGAGGACGCTTGGTGTCCTTCCGTGACTCGGCGGCCATCGCCAAGGCGACCTGTTGGTTGCTCGATCACGAGTTCGACACCCAAGGCATGCGGAAAACAGCCTATTTGTTCACGCGCGACATGGTATGGCGCTCGGTCGCCCGCCAGTATTTGCAGCTGTGCACGGAAGTTCTCAGCGATCGCGTGCGACACCCCAAGCCGCTGCCAAAGCGATCCCTCGCGAGTTCAGCGCTGAAGCATGCCATGCCGGAGCTAAAGCTCGACTCCCTCATGGCGATGACTGACGACACCGGGGTCTTACAGCACGCGCGCTATACCATTCCCGACCGCAACCACGGCTATTGCACTGACGACAACGCCCGGGCGCTGATCGTCGCGCTGGAAGCCTACCAACTGAAAAAAGACCCCGAGTTCTTACGGCTGATTCACACTTACTTGAGCTTCCTAGACCATGCCTACAACCCGAAGACGCGGCGTTTCCGCAACTTCATGTCCTACGATCGCCGTTGGCTGGATGACATCGGTTCGGAAGACAGCCACGCGCGGGCGCTGTGGGGACTGGGATTTGCCGTGGTCCTGGGCCCCACAACGAGTGTTCGGGCCGCTGCGGTGAACCTGTATGAAATGGCGCTGAAGGAGACCATCCGGTTCGACTCTCCCAGATCCTGGGCGTTCACGCTGGTCGGCGTTCATGCTTACCTGCGCCGATTCAGCGGTGACAGCGAGGCGCGCCGAATTCGCGAGACGCTCGCCTTGAAGCTGTTCGACGAGTTCGAGGAGAATTCCGGCGACGACTGGCCCTGGCCCGAGAACTGCCTGAACTACGCCAACGGCAAACTGCCCCATGCGCTGCTGTTGGGCGGGCAGTGGATGCAGCGTGGCGATCTGATCGAAATGGGTTTGCGCAGCCTCGATTGGCTGCTGCAACTGCAAACCGGTCGCGATGGCGTGCTTTCTCCCATCGGCAACTGTGGCTGG
The DNA here is from genome assembly GCA_964530165.1 of uncultured Planctomycetaceae bacterium. GTDB lineage: Bacteria > Planctomycetota > Planctomycetia > Planctomycetales > Planctomycetaceae > CAZGYE01. The sequence continues at coordinate 9,945 of CAZGYE010000034.1, read as the reverse complement.
TTCCAGCGCGGTGGTCGCAAAGCCTCGTTCGATCAACAGCCGATCGAGGCGCACGCCCTGCTCGACGCCTGTCTTGAAGCCAGCAGAGTGACCGGTGATGGGCGGTGGGTGAGCGAAGCACGCCGCTGCTTCAACTGGTTCCTCGGTAAGAACGACCTCGAAGAACCGTTGTACGACTACCAAACCGGAGGTTGTCGCGATGGGCTATCGGCCGAGGGCGCCAATCAAAATGAAGGGGCCGAATCGACGCTGGCCTGGCTGCTGTCCCTATTGGCCCTGAAATCGCTTCAACCCGCCCCTGAGGAATCCCAAATTTCCGAAGCGGTCTCCCCGGTGTCCCCCCCGGCATGATTCCCAAACTCGTCTTCCATCACATCACCTTCTGACGTATAGTCTCGCACCCCGTCGGCTGACGCTGGCTGGGCCTGCTCGTTGAGGCGCTCTGTTCGGGGCAAGGGCCTCTGCGACTGCGAGAGCGCGGCATCGAGGTCGTTACGTCTCCATTTCCGGACGAACCAACTCATCCAATCACTACTTTTGAGGAGACGCGCCCACCATGCCTCCAAAAAACAGTCTGCACCCGACGCTCTTTCACCGCCATCCGGACAATCCGATTCTCTCGGCCGAGGATTGGCCCTATCGTTGCAACACGGTGTTTAACGCGGGTGCGACGTTGCTCGACGATGGGACGACGGTGCTGCTTTGCCGCGTCGAAGACCGCCGCGGCCACTCGCACCTTTGCGTCGCGCGATCGAGAAACGGGATCGATGGCTGGAACATCGATGCTCAACCAACGTTGACTCCCGATCCGGAGAATTACAAAGAGGAATACTGGGGCCTTGAGGATCCGCGCGTCACCTGGGTTCCGGAACTGCAAAAGTATGCCATTGTCTACACGTCCTACTCGCACGCCGGCCCGAGCGTGTCGCTCGCTTTCACCGAGGATTTCAAGACGTTCGAGCGTCTCGGAGAGATTATGCTGCCGGAAAACAAGGATGCGGCCCTGCTGCCCAGACGGATCGGCAAATGCTGGGCACTCATCCATCGTCCCGTGAGTTCCATCAGCATCGGCGCCCACGTGTGGATCTCTTACTCGCCCGATCTACTCCATTGGGGCAGCCACAAAATCATGCTGCGCGCCCGAGCGGGCCCCTGGTGGGATGCCAACAAGATCGGGCTCTCGCCGCCGTTGATCGAAACCGAGCGTGGCTGGTTGATGATCTATCACGGCGTGCGCACCACGGGCGCCGGCTGCATCTACCGGCTCGGCCTGGCTCTGTTCGATATGGAAACTCCCGAACGGTGCCTGTTGCGCGGCGATCGCTGGATGTTCGGTCCGGAAGAGCTTTACGAGCGCGAAGGAGACGTCGGCAACGTGGTGTTTCCCTGCGGCTACACGATCGGCGATGACGGGGACACGATCCATCTTTATTACGGCGGGGCCGACACCTGTATCGCCCTGGCAACCGGTAGCGTCCAGACCCTGCTCGACTGGCTCGATCGAAACGGTGTGCCGGACGGCGACGGCAGCCAACAGCCCGTTGAAAATTGTTCGTAGTAACCCGGACGACGGGTGGCGAGGCAACTCATCTGGGAAATGTAGGTTGGACAAGATCGAGGCAAATGGCGACGCGCTGATACCCCAGGCGTTCATAGAAGGGCGCCATGTCTGGTTCGCATCGCAGAAAAATCTCCTCGACGCCGGCCAGCCGTTCGGCCAGCCGTTGCATCATGCGGCTGCCCAGGTTCTGGCCGCGCAGCGACGCATCGACAATCACGTCGTCGATCAGGGCGCGGTAGAGCCCATCGGTCAACACTCGGGCAAAGCCGACCAGCCGATCACCCTGCCAAGCACCGAGTTTGATTGGTGTGGCCTCCAGCATTTGGCGCAGCTCGTCGCCAGCTCGATCGGCCGCCCAATGGGATTGCGAGAAAAGTGGTAACAGGTGCTCTGCTGTGATCGGGCAGTCGAAGCTCAGCTCGACATCACGGGTTCCAGCCGACATGTCAACGATTCCCTCTTCGTGGGTCTTGCGGACGTTGTCGATTGCCAGAGAGAGACTCCTTGGGTCAACTCGCGGGGATGGGATAACCCTTGTGTTGATCGATGATGTTCTTCAACGGCTCGTCGGCCAGGTAACGCCGCAGATTTTCGCAGAAGAAATCGGTCAGCCGACGGACCCGCCGGGTCGAGACGCCGGCGCAGTGAGGAGTCATGACCAGGTTCGGGACGTCCCAAAGTGGACTGTCAGCCGGTAAGGGCTCGGTTTCGCAGACGTCGATTCCGGCTCCGGCCAGTCGACCGGCTCGCAGTGCTTCGACCAACGCCTCTTCGTCGACAATGCCGCCGCGGGCGATGTTCACCAAGATCGCAGTCGGTTTCATCAGGGCCAGCCGTTCGCGACTGAGCAAGCGGCGAGTCTCGGGTGTGAACGGACAGGAAAGCAAAACCACGTCAGCCAACTGCAGCAACTCGTCCAAGCGGTCGGTTCTCCATACCGATTCGACGTGTTCGGTTTTCGTCGGCCCGTGCGGATCGACCGCCAGCACGCGCATGCCGAACGCGGCAGCGACCTTGGAGTACTGGCGGCCGATGCCGCCCAGTCCAATGATACCTGCCGAGCTGCCGGCCATGTCGAGCACCGGCCCGTGCTGCCAGCGATGTTCCTGCTGTTGACGGAAGAAGGTCGGCAACGCGCGGGAGACGGCCAGCGTCAGCGCCCAGGCCATTTGGGCCACCGGATGCGCGTGTACGCCGCTGGCGTTGGAAATGAGCAAACCCCGCTCGATCAACTGTGGTTCGAGCATTTGGTCCATACCGGCAGCCGTCGCCTGAATCCACTTCAAGTCGGCGGCGCCGCGAAACACTTCGGGCGTGTGATAGCCGAAGAAAATTTCGGCGTCGGCCAGCTCTTCGGCCAGTCGCTGCTTGGGCGAGACAACCACCGTTGCCGACGGCGCCGTTTGTTGAATCATGGCGATGGACTCATCGTCCAGTCCGAGTGGATCGTAGATGACAATCTTCGTGGTCATTTTTGTCCTTCCGATGTTGGTTCCAATCGAGTCAGTGTGTTCTGCCCGCCGACATTCTGTAATATAAACGGTCAGGGTGCCGCTGAAAACAATCCGATCGGTCAAAGAACCGTCTGAGACATCCCTGTGTTTGAGAATCGGGCGCCGATGTGTTACTGTTTCCGCGCGGCTTTCGGACATGTCTGTTTTTTGCCGAGACGGATCAACAGGAGGCGACCCATGTCCTCAGAGAAGACGCTCTTCAAGAAGATCATCGATCAGGAGCTCCCGGCCGACATCGTGTACGAAGACGACCGCTGTCTCGCTTTCCACGATATCGGCCCTCAGGCGCCGGTCCACGTGCTTGTGATTCCCAAGAAGGAAATCCCCTCGCTGGCCGACGTGGAAGACGCGGACGCCGAGTTGATCGGCCATTTGTTCGGCGTCACCCGCAAGCTCGCCGAGCAGTTCGGTCTAAAAAACGGCTACCGCGCGGTGATTAACTGCGGGCCGGACGGCGGTCAGGCCGTCGATCATTTGCACATTCACTTGTTGGGCGGCCGAAAGCTCGGCTGGCCGCCCGGCTAGTCCGGATTATTGATAGAAACCCAAACAGAAACCCAAACCGACGACTTGTCGTCACCGGATGTGCCGTGAAACCAGTTGATTCCGACAACAAAGTCGTCTCCCAACGAATTGCAGCGGCCTACAGTGAGAAGTTTTCCGACTCGGCACGTCTGTACGAGCGCGGCTGCTCGCTGTTTCCCAACGGCGTGACGCACGACGGCCGGTATCTGCGACCGTTTCCCATCTATGCCGACCACGCCGAGGGATCGAAGAAATACACGGTCGAGGGGCACGAGATTATCGACTACTGGGTCGGTCACGGGGCTTTGCTGCTGGGACATGGACATCCCGCCGTCGTCGAGGCCGTCCGCAACCAGGTGGACCGCGCGACGCATCTCGGCGCGTGTCACGAGCTGGAGCTTGAATGGGGCGAACGGGTCCGCCGGCTGGTGCCCTCGTGCGAGACGCTCCGTTTCACCAACAGCGGCACCGAAGCGACGCTGATGGCGCTGCGGGTGGCACGCATCGTTTCGGGAAAGTCGAAGGTGTTGAAGTTCGCCGGCCACTTTCACGGTTGGCACGACCAGCTCATGCCGGCCGCGTCACCTCCACACGGTCCCGGCGCCTACGCAACTCCGGGCGTGACGGACGGCGTTTTCGGCGAGCTGGTCATCGTCCCTCCCAACGATCTGGAAGCGACCGCCCGCGCCATCGACGAACACGATCCGGCCTGCGTCATCCTCGAAGGCAACGGGAGCCGCTGGGGCGTCGTGCTGATGCGTGAAGAGTTTCTGCGTCGTGTCCGGCAGTTGACGAAAGACAAAGGCGTCATCTTCATCCACGACGAAGTGATCACCGGTTTCCGAGTCGAACCGGGCGGTTACCAGGGCTATTGCGGCATCAGCCCGGACCTCACCACGATGGCGAAAATACTGGCCGGTGGATTGCCGGGCGGCTGTCTGGGCGGCCGGGCCGACCTGATGCAGGTGCTCGCCTTTGATAATCCGTTGGGCCGGAAGATGAAGCATCCGGGCACGTACAACGCCAATCCGCTCTCTGCGGCGGCCGGTTGCGCGGCACTCGACGTGGTCGCCACCGGCGAGCCGTGCCGAAAGGCGAATGAAGTGGCCCGGCAAATCCGCGCCGGTCTCAACGAACTCTTTCAGCGCAAGGCCGTGGGCTGGGTTGCGTACGGCGATTTCTCGACGATCAAGATTCATCCCGAGTATGATGGTCCGCGACCGGACGACGATTCGTTTATCCCCTATGGCAACGATTACGAGAAGCTGGACTGCCAGTTCGATTCGCAACTGGCGCACGCATTCCGCTGCGCGTTGTTGCTGGGTGGGGTCGATTGGATGGGCTGGGCGGGATCGACCTCGGCAGCTCATACCGCAGCCGACGTAGACCGCACGGTCGCCGCCTTCTCTGACGCTGTTGATCTGCTCCGTGCCGATGGCCTTGTCGAGTGAAGAGAACCGCTCGGAACTCTTGGTCGGCGACCTACGCAAGACCTTGTTTCTGCTGGCGTTGCCGATTCTGGCTGAGCAGTTCCTCAGTTTTTGCGTGGGCTTCGTCGATACGTTCCTCTCCGGCAGGCTGCCGGGGAGTATCAGCCGCGACGCCACCTCCGCGGTCGGTGTGGCGGCTTATATCGGCTGGTTGGCCTCTCTGCTGTTCGGACTGGTCGGTGCGGGGACGACCGCTTTGGTCTCGCGGGCCTGGGGCGGCGGCGATCGCGCCGAGGCAAACCGAATCGCCAACCGCTCCATCGCGCTTTCCGCGCTTCTGGGTGTCGTCGTGTTTGCGTTGATCTATCTGTCCGCCCCCGCGTTCGCAGGCTTTCTGGGCATGGACGGGGAACGCTTTCGGATCGCGGTTCGGTATTTGCAGTTCGACGCGTTCGGCCACATTTTTTTGAGCGTGAGTCTCGTCGGAGCCGCCGCCTTGCGTGGAACCGGCGACATGCGTTCGCCGATGCTGATCCTCGGATTGGTCAGTCTCGTCAACTTGGTCGTCTCGCCGTTGCTGGTGTTCGGCGTGGGGCCGTTTGACGGCATGGGGATCGACGGGATTGTCGCCGGCACCGTCATTGCCCGATCGAGCGGCGGCTTGCTGATGATCGCCGCGCTTTCGCGCGGGCTGAGCGGGCTGAAGCTCTCGCGCGCGGAATTGATCTTGCGCGGCGACATCGTGCGGCGAATTCTGAGAATCGGCGCCCCTGCGGCGCTGGACGGCGTCCTCGTCTGGGCCAGCCACTTCCTGTTTCTGAGAATCATCAACCAGATCAGCGATGTGGCATTTGCCGCCCACATCATCGGCATCCAAATCGAGGCGATCACCTATCTGCCGGCCGTCGCCTGGGGCTTTGCGTCGGCCACCATGGTCGGCCAGTCGTTGGGGGCCCGCGATCGAGCGCGGGCCCTGCGCGCAGGTCACGAAGCAATGCTGCAATGCGGTCTGCTGGCGATTCTGATTTCCTGCCTGTTTTTCGCGGGCGCAGATGTAATTTACACCTTGATGCACAACGACCCACTGGTTCGCGAAACGGGGATTCCGGCCTTTCGTCTGTTGGCGCTGTTCCAGGTGCCGTTGGCCGTCTCGATCGTTTACGTCTACGCACTTCGCGGCGCCGGCGACACCCGCTGGCCCCTGTTCATCAATTCATTCGGCGTGATGTGCGTGCGGTTGCCGATCGCTTACGTGTGCGGCATTCTGCTCGAAGGCGGGCTCATCGGAGCCTGGATCGGCATGTACGCCGATGAGGTCGTCCGGGCGTTGCTGGTCGCCGTCCGCTACTCCCGCGGGCGCTGGCTGGAAACGAAAGTGTGACGCGCACATCGAACAAAACGAAGTTTTGTCGGAATCAAGAATGATCCCTGCTCGACGTACCTTGACGTCTTGCCGGCGCGGGCGATAATGCACGTGGTTGGTAAGACTGAATCGAACAGACCTGATGTGGGGGGTAAGAAGCTATCTCCCAATTGCGGTGGGGCCATGCAAACCGGGTCAGATCCGAAAGGAAGCAGCCCTAAGCATTGTGTTCTCAGGTGCATGAAGGAGATAGCTTTTTGCCCCCCGCTCGCCTCATGTGGACCCGTGTCAGTTGCCGGTTCCGCAGACCCTGTCGAAGTTCCCGGCGCTCTGTTCGAGATGCAGCATCAACGCCCGGAATTGACTGCCGTGCGCGAGCAGGCGGGCGCCCTGGTCGTAGAGTTCTTGTAGCTGCTCGACGGAACCGGCCGGCTGCCCCCACGCTTTGCCATGCTTGGCAGCCGCCTCGGCGACTTGCGCCACAGCCTGTTCGACGGTCCTCAGACTGCCCGAGTGATGTTTCAGCCGCAGACCCAAATCAGCCGGACCGATGAACAGCCCGTCGATGCCTTCCACGGCTGCAATGGCCTGCACGTTGTCGAGGGCCTGTGGAGTTTCTAACTGGACGACCAGGAACGTCTCGCGATTGGCGCGTTCGGGGTAATCGTCTCCTCCCTGCAGGATGAAGTCGCTGTCTAGCCCGGCTCCGTCGAGACCCCGGTCTCCCAACGGTGGAAACTTCACCGCCTGCACCAGCGAGCGGGCCTTTTCCTCGGTCGAGACGTGCGGAATCATCAGGCCCGTCGCCCCATCCTCCAGGTAGCGGTACAGCTTGGTCTTTTCCAGAGTCGGCGGCCGCAACATGCAGTCGATGTCGCACAGGTGGAAGAATGCCAGCAGCGATTGGATCTCGCGGTCGCTCATCGCCCTGTGCTCCAAATCGAGCCAGACGGCGTCGAATCCAAAATGAGCCGCGTGCCGAATATACGACGGAATGAAATGCCCCAATCCGCAAATCCGCACCGCCTCACCTGCCCGCAGCTTTGCCAGCGTCTTGCTTCGTCGCACGTCGGTGTCTCCTCAAAGAAAACGTGAACCCGGTGACCGGGATGTTGCGTCTGGTCCGCTGCCGGTTAAGAATACTTGTTAGTGCGGATGATTCATAGGCTGTCCCTGTAATACCCAAACCGACAACTTGTTGTCGGAATCCACTGGCTCCACGCACAGCCAGCGACGACGAGTCGTCGGTTTGGGTTCCTGTGAAGAAACCTCGTTAGCAGTCGCCGCGAACGAATCTATTCCGATAGCACCAAGACGCACGGACGAACAATGCATGACTTCAGTGTTGATCGACGAACCTCATTCATCAAATGCAAGCACAGAACCGGCGGGTGTGTCCGCCTTGTCACGGCTTTTGTCCTGCTGACGGCGACGGCGGCAACGAACACTGCGGCGGCCGATGTGGGCGACAAGTTGGTGCTGGTGCGAGACGGGAAACCGATTGCGACCATCGTGGTGTCCGATTCCGCGAACTTGTCACCGAAACGCGGCCGAAAGCGGCTTCCGTCCGACCGGCGAGCGGCAGACGTGCTCATTCGTTGGGTCCGCAAGATGACGGATGCGGAATTGCCGCTGGCCACGCCGGTCCGCGCCGGTCGACCGGCCATTTACGTCGGCGCGGCGGCAATCGCCGCCGGTCTGCGGCTCGACGAGATCGAGAGTCCGTCTCACGAGGGGCTTCGAATCGTGTGTGACGGCCGGCGCATCCTGCTTGCCGGGCAGACCGGCACGGCGACACTCAAGGCGGCCTGTCGCCTGCTCGAAGAGCTTGGCTGCCGATACTTCATCGATCACCCTTTGGGCGAAGTCTACCCGCGCACCGAAACGCTGACGGTCGGCCCGTTGAACATCACCGAGAAACCCGGTTTCGTATACCGCCGCATCTGGGGCTCGCGCTGGAGCGGCAATACGCTGTGGAAAACCTGGAACGGAGCCGGCGGATTGGACTTGACGACCGGCCATTCGTGGGGCCGGTACGTTCCGAAGCGGCTTTTCAGAGAACATCCGGAGTACTTCGGACTCCAATCCGGCCACCGACAACCCACCGATTGGTTCTGCACGTCGAACCCCGGATTACGTGAAGTTTTCACCGAGGGCGTCATCGCCGCGATCAAATCGGGCAAGAAACATCCCTCCCTCTCGCCGCCGGACGGACGGTCGTATTGCCAGTGCGACGACTGCCGCCGAATGGATGATCCCAAGTCGATCGAGCCTTCGTCCGGCACGGTCAACGTCACAAACCGCTTTCTCGATTTTCATCAGTACGTCGCGAAGCGAGTGGCCAAAGTCTCGCCGGATTCGATCCTGAGCTTTTACTGCTATTCCGACTACACCCAACCGCCGACCAACGGCGTGAAACTGGAACCGAACCTGTGCGCCTGGATTGCGCCGATCCGCTATTGCCGATACCATCGCATCGGGCATCCGCATTGCCCGTCGCGGTTGCAATTGGCGGAACTGATTGACGGATGGAACAAAGCCGCTGACAAAATCGCCTATCGGACATACAACTACAACCTGGCCGAAGTGATCGTCCCCGTCCCGCGGATTTCGATTTGGAAGCACGATATCCCGTACTTGAAACGCAAAGGTTGCATCGGGATCAATTTCGAGACGTTGACGAACTGGCAGATCTACGCCCCGCACATCTACCTCAGCATCCGCCTGGCCTATAATCCCGACGCCGACGCCGACGCCCTCATGGACGATTTCTTCATGAAGTTCTACGGTCCCGACGCCGGCCCGATCATGAAAGAATACTGGTACGTTGTGGACAAGGCGTTCGACGATTTGCGTTGTCATTCAGGCTGCGTTTTTGCTCTGCATCTCGTCTACACGCCCGAGTTGCTCGCCCGATGCCGGCAGTTGCTCGACAGGGCGCAGCACGCCGCCCGCGTCGAGGAGCGGTACGCCGCCCGCGTGCAGATGGCCGACGAAGGTTTGAAAAACGCCGAGCAGTACATCGCCGTGCGAAACAACATGAACCGCGGCGACTTCCAGTCTGCCAAGCGCATCTACGACGAATTGCTCGCCCGCAGCGAGACCCATCAGGCGACGGGCCTCGGAAACCACTACACTGTTTCCTATCTCAAGCGATTTGTGGGGAAGCACGTCAGCGCGGCGGCTGCCGCGACCGCCCCGCCAAACCACGTGCTCCGCGTTCTGCCGGATCGTTGGCGGCTGAAGTATGATCCTGCCGGCAAGGGCGCCGAAAACGGCTACCACACCACGGCCTTGGACGACTCGTCTTGGAAACAGGTGGCCACCTTCGGCAACACGCTCAACGCCCAAGGATTACCGGATCGGAAAGAGATGATGTGGTACCGCACCACGTTCGACCTGAAAAACACCGATCGGAAGTTGGCCCTGTTTTTCGTGGAAGTCGACGGCGCGGCTCGCGTTTATGTCAACGGCCGTATGGTGGGAGAAAGCGCAAGGAACCGGACGCCGTTCGAGGTCGACATCACCAACGCCGCCGTTGCCGGCAAGAAC
>CAZGYE010000033.1:0-28122 GCA_964530165.1 uncultured Planctomycetaceae bacterium | reverse complement strand
GCAGGCTTTCCAGCCTGCCAATTGGTCGTGGCAGGCTGGAAAGCCTGCCCCACAAAAATGGGCGGCAGGCTAGGAGTTCGACAACGTGGTCTCGATTTCGCAGGTCGCCGCCTTATTGAAAGAGCTTGCTCCGCCGGAGCTGGCCGAGGAGTGGGACAACGTCGGTTTGCTCGTCGGCGATGAAGACGCTGACGTCTCGGCCGTGATGACCTGCCTGACGTTGACGCCCGATGTGGCTGACGAGGCAATCCGGCGGGCGGCGCAGCTCGTGGTGAGTCATCATCCCATTTTGTTTCGGCCCGTGCAGCGGCTGACCGCCCAGATGCCGGAAGGTCGGATGCTGCTCGATCTGATTGCGGCCGGTATCGCCGTCTTCAGCCCCCACACCGGGTACGACAGTGCTGCGGAGGGGATCAACCAGCAATTGGCCGAGTTGCTGGAACTGAACGACGTGACCGCATTGCGGCCGCAGCCACCCGATGAAGGGTCGCTGGGGGGCGGGCGATGTGGAAACCTGCCGGCGTCGATGACGCTTGCCGGTTTCAACCAACTGGTGAAGCAGCGGCTGGGGATCAGCCGTGTGCAGTATGTCGGTGACGAGACGGCCGCGATCCAGCGTGTGGGGATTGCGTGCGGCTCGGCAGCGGAATTCACGGCCGACGCTCGGTTGCAGGGCTGTCAGGCGCTGTTGACCGGCGAGGCCCGCTTTCACGCCTGCCTGGAGGCCCGGTCGGCAGGCATCGCCCTGGTTCTGGCGGGACATTACGCCACCGAACGGCCCGCTATCGAACGCCTGGCAAAGGTCTTGGCCGATCGATTTGGGGAGTTGACCGTCTGGGCCAGCCAAACGGAGTCGGACCCGGTCGGGTGGGCCTGACAGCCGGAACCATGCAACAAGCCCCTACTTCGAGTGTTTTGGTGTTGTATTGGTCTGTCAGGCTCGATTTGGAGGGTGTTGTGGGGCAGGCTTTCCAGCCTGCCGATCGTCAATGGCAGGCTGGAAAGTCTGCCCCACACGCAATGGCACCCGTCATTTCTAGATTTGATCGACCACTACTCACCAATCGGCCAGTGATAGAGCATTACATAGATCGTCACGCCGGTCACAGAGACGTACAGCCAGATCGGAAAGGTTACCTTCGCGATCCGTTTGTGCCGCTCCCACTGTGAGTGCAGACCCCGGTAAATGGTGATCGACGCCAGCACCGGTACCAGGGCCGCCAGAACAATGTGGCTGATCAAAATTGTGAAATAAACCGTTCGGATCGCTCCGATTCCCAGGAACGGTTTCGAGCCTTCACCCGTGAAATGGCGTAACGCGCAGTGATAGGCGGCATAACACGCCAGGAATGCAATCGACGCGGCAAACGCGGAGAGCATCGCGCGCTTGTGTCCTTTGACCTTGCCCTGCCGAATGAGCGCGTATCCGCAGACGAGCAGAAGCGTCGCCAGCCCGTTCAGAGCGGCGTTGACGCCCGGTAGCGCTCTGACCCAGTCGGGAGTGTCCACGCTAATCGCTCTCTGAATGGGCGTTGCTCTGTAATGCTCGTCGCAGCGTCACTCGCTCGGTGTCCGCCGGGAAGAGATCACTCTTGACAGGACGGCCCTCGGCATACCGCTGGAGAACTTCCGGCGTGTCGTGTTCCGGATCGGCCGTGAAGGTGACGGACATGTGGTCGATGGTCAATGTCAGCAGCAGTGCCGGCAGGTACAGCAGCGACGAGAAGAACAGTCCGCGGGCCGTCGATGACGACTCGCTCAACAGAAACCGCACTGCCGAGAGTAGATAACCCACTCCCAGCACGATTGCCGCCAGAGAATAGTACCTACCGGCCAATCCGAATTGGAGCGGCAGCAGACTCACCGGCAGCAGGGCCAGCGCATAGCCGACCGCCATCCAGCCGGCCACCCGCGGCGCCGTCCCCGGCACAGGCGGCATCCTCAGCCCGGCGCGGGAATGCTCGTCCCGGTACAACCAGCCGATAGCCAGAGAATGCGGAAACTGCCACAGGAACAGAATCGCAAACAGCGAAAACGCCTTCGCGTCCAGGGACGAACCGGCCGCAGTCCATCCCAATACGGGCGGCAAGGCGCCGGGGATTGCACCGACCACCGTACACAGCGACGTCACTCGCTTCAGCGGCGTGTAGACGGCGGCGTACAACAGCAGGGTCAGCACGGCCAGAATTGCCGTCAGGCTGTTCACCCACACTGCAAGGTAGAGACTGCCCAATCCGCCGGTGGCAACACCGAACAGCAGGACTTCCCCGGGCGACAGGCGGCCTGCCGGCAGCGGTCGGTCGGCCGTGCGCTGCATGCAGGCGTCTGTGCGACGCTCGCCGAACTGGTTCAACGCGCTCGATCCCGCAGCCACCAGCGCGATGCCGAACAACGCATGCAACAGCGGAATCGATTGCCAAGGGCCGGTGTGCGAGAGCGCGTAACCGACGGTGACCGTCACCAGCGCCAACAGCGCGATTCGCGGCTTCGTCAACTGCAGGTAATCGGCCAGCTTCAGAACGACGGCCCTTCGAGGTGAAACGCCGATACTTTCTGCCGGTGCACAGAACGGAGCCGAACCTGCCGGTTTCATCCCACATCCCCCTGCACCGGCGGCGGTGGAATGATACGGTCCGTCCTGTCCTGCGATCCGCCCCTTTCGGCCCGCAGCGAATCGAGGCGGAACACGCGCAGGGCCAGAATGATCGAGGTCATCAACACCAGCATACCCACGACGGCGTGTCCGGTCCGAAGAACAATCTGCAAATCCGAGTTCTCGACGGCTACGTAACCGCGTGGCAGGAGGTGAAGTGCGCTGGCCCACTGGGGTACGCCAAGCGTCGTCACCCAGGCGCCGGCGCCGAGGCTGATCTGTACAACGACCAGAATCACAAGCAACCAGGCCGGCCGAACCAGCCAGGAATTTCGGGTGCGATGCGCAACTATGGCCGTGACCACGACAAACGACAAGACAACCAGCGCAAACACCACGTGTGCGTGCAGCACGGTGTGCAGATGACGCAATGCGCCGCCGAGCATGTATTGAAAGAAGATCAGAGCCGGCGCGAGCAGCGCCAGCGGCTTTAAGCGACTGATGTGACAGTCTCGAACCTGGTGGCCGAGGAACAACCACCGTTGGCCGGTAAACAGCGCGAGAGCCGCCATCAGCGAAAAAACCAAGGCAGCGAAGCCGCTATGCACCATCGCCAACAAACGTTCGTCCCGGAGAACCCGCTGGCCTCCCAAGATTCCCTGTCCGATGACGGCAAGTAAGATCAATGTCGCGGTCACCCTGACCCATCGTCGCGGTTCCTTCCACCACGTCAGGCCCGCAAGCACGATGGAGAGCATCCCAATCAATGCGCCTGCCAGCCGGTGTCCGTGCTCTATGAACTTCTCGCCGGCCGATTGCAGCCACGGATACAGGAACATATTCTGGCCGTCCGACGAGGGCCAATCGTGAAACGCCATGCCCGCGTCCAGCGTGGTCACCAGCGCACCGACGACGATCGGCAACAACGCCGCGCAGGCCGTCAAAACGGCAAAGCGATGCAACCAGGGTTGGTATGGATTGGCTTGCATGGGAGAGGACCTATTTTGAAGCGACCCGTCTTGCCCTGCTGTTGGGTGGAGATCTCCGGTCTTCGGACGGAATGCTCATCACATAGTTGACGAGGTCCCAAATCTCATCGTCGCTGAGCACCCCTGGGCCGAAGGCCGGCATCGGCGTCCCTTTGATCCCGACAGAAAAACGCCGATAAAGATCGATCGGTCGTCGACCACCGCGGTAGACGCCCCGCGTCAGGTCTCGCGGCACGATCTTGTTGTGCCACAAATCGTAAAGCCCCGGAGTGGGATATTCGTCGTTCGTGCCCGGGATCTTGGCATACTGCCGGGTCAGTTCCCCATCACCTCGGCCTCGCGGTCCGTGACACGTGGCGCACTTGGTTTTCGGGCCCAGATAGAGTGATCGGCCGCGCCGGGGGGAATCGTCGACCAGTTGTTCCTGCAGCTTCTCGCGATCAGCGTCAGCCATCTTCAGAAGCTCACTCATGCGGGCGCCGTGCTGGATGACGTAGGCGAGTCGATCGAGAATCTGTTTGCCGACGACAAAGCGGCTTCCTTTCGCGGGCGACTCTCGGATGTCTAGCTCTGGAGCATCTCGCTGTGGCGCCAAGACGCATTCCTTGAGCTGAGGATCGTAAGCGAGAATCTTGTATTTGCGGCCCTTGAGTGTCCCACCAATCCAGAGCAGATCCCGTCCTTTGATCGAGTCATCGGTTTCCGCAGCAAGACGGACCCGCACGGCGACGTATTTTTTCGGCACTGATTCATCCGCCCCCTGCGTCCCTTCGCGTTCGGCGAACGCGTCCAGTTGGCCGTGCTTCAACGACTTGCCGTTTTTCTGCATCCATTCGGCGACGCTGGCTGCAATTTGCTCTACGGTTTCGTCCCGGCCTGTCTCGGGCAGCACCAGGCTGGCGGGCTGCTCCGCGCGTGTCCAGGCCTCGGTCAGGTCGTCGGCGGCCCAGTCGATGATGCCGGAAAACTCGTCCGCGAGAAACGACGCCAATTCGTTCTTGATCTCCGCGTCCGTTTCACCCGCCTGTTTACGCTCCGCGACGGCTTGGCGCGAGTAGTCTCCTTCCAGCTCATCGACCAGTTTTTTTTCGAACTCACCCCGAATGGCCAGCCAGCGAACATACTCGACGATGGCATCGGACTGTTTGTCTTCGAGCAGCTTGAACGACGGCATGTAGGTTCCGGGGATCCCGCGTTTGACGGTCCCTTTGAGGTCCTCCCGTGTTGCCTTTTCCCGCTGCGCGGTCGACGTGAACTTGAAAACGCCCAGACGGTAATCCCGCGGGCGGGGATTGAGATACTTGGCGGTCGGACCGTTGCCGTCGCCGCTGACACCGTGGCAGTGTATGCAATGCTTCATGTATAACTTGCGGCCGCTCTTCAAGAATTGGCCTTCAGGGCCGCCGTAGTTGATGGGCAATCGGGACCACACCACCAGGTTCTCGGGCGTACCGAAGTTCTCCTCGAGGGCCTCTTCAACCGGTTCGCGGGCTTGGCGAATCAGATTCTGAGTGCGCTGGCTCGTGAGGAACTGTCGATCGGACGGCGAGAACAGATCACAACCGGCCAACAGAACGGCGGCAACCACCGCAACCCGGCAAAAACGGAATGAACGCCACGGATGCCGCGGCGGCAGCAATGCGGTCGAGAGCTCACGTGGCATCAGTTGCCTCCGCCTTGGGTCCGCGTTGCGGCTGGAGCCTTGGGAATGGTGACGCCTTCCCGCTCCATCAGGCGGTGGTAGTTCATCAGGGCGTCGCGCAGCGCGATTGTTTGCTTGCCCGCGTCGCCGTCGAAGAATTCTTCGAACTGCTTCTGGTTTTTTGCAAGTGGCAAAGGCATCGAGGTGTACGGCGTGATCCACTGCGGTTTGTACAACCACAGCAAGGTCCACTCGGAACGCAGCCGATCGGCGACGTGCTGGAGGTCCGGTCCACGAATGTCTTTCTGGGGATCGAAGACCTGGAATTGCCGACCACCCAGCGAATGGCACTTGATGCACAGCGGAGCATTGAGCAACTTCCAGCTCTCTGCCAGGTAGTCGGTGTTTTTCTTCGCCGAATCGGCCTGGAATTGTTGGTTCATCGCGTGCAGATACTCCGGTTCGCGTTGCGGAACCTGTTGATATGGATACGGCGCCCCGTCCACAGCGGCGAAATAGTTCGCCAGCGACTGAGCTTCCTCATCGCTCATGTTGAACCGCGGCATCCGCAGCACCGTCACGTGGCGCAGCTTAGTCGGGTCTTTGAGAAACTGGTACAGCCAGGGCGTCTGAACCTTAATGCCTTCCCGATACAAAGGCGGCGGAACCATCTGCCACGCCAGGAAGCGGTTGTCCTCGGTCGTCGTTTGCATGAGCGACTCGACCAGCCATTCGGCGAACTTCCCGCCGCGGCCCGGTGTTTCAGAGACGAGCTGCCTGGCTGGAACGATCATGCGGGAACCCGGCAAGAGTCGCTTGTCAAACACGTCCAGCGTCTCCCACAGGTCGTAGTAGAACTCCTGGTCTTCGAGATCGTCATCGGGATCGGGCCGTCGATAGACCAAGCCGTGAAAGCTGATTTCCGGTAATGAAAGCGTGTCGCCGTCGTCGTCGATGTGGATCGTCCGTCCGGTCTCTCCGTTGCGGGGCGGCTTGAGTTTCAGCAGCAGTTCCAGCCCCTGGGGATGCTCGGCCGGATCAAGCCCGCTGGCGAACAGGTCGTCCGGATCGACGCCGTACGTGATCTCCGGCAAGTCCAACACGTGGCAACCGGCGCAATTGTATTTCGCGAGCAGCCGTTCTCCCTCGATGCGGTCCGCCTCGGCGGCCCTCGGCCGATAGAGATACTGCTCCCCAGGCGGCTCGGCAACAAGGCCCAGCACGAACGCGGCGATGGCCTCGATTTCGTCTTCTGAGAGGAAAGACTTTGGCATCCGCAGCCGTTCATTGTACGCTTTGGTTTCGGTCTTCTTGTAATCGTAGCTGCGTGGCTGACGCAGCTTTTGCCAGAGAAAACCAGCTCGGCCGTGATGCAGCAGGTTGTTGGTGAAGAACGCGGCCGTCATCTCGCGCTCCTCCTCATCTTTGGTCTTGAAGTCTCCGGCAGCAGCCCGCTGGATCGCGTCGTGGACGCGTTGCTGTGTGCTCGAACCGTCCGGCTCGCCGTGGTGAAGAAGGTACTCTTCGATGTGCCACGTCGCGAGTTTGGAGGTATCCTTTCGACCCCAATCCTGCAGGGTGGTGCCGATGGGCCGTGCGGTCTCGAAGCCGGGAATGTCGTGGCAACCATAGCAGCCGAAGCGCCAGATGGTCTTCAGGCCCAAATAGTTGAGCTTAACCCGTTGCCAATCCCGATCGTCGACGTCCTCGCCTTGTAACCCTCGGGCCAGCTCGATTTCGTCGCCTGTCACTTCGTCGGGGGAGTAGGGATACTTGCGCGTCTTGAACATCGTTTCGACTTGTTCGGCCGTCAGCGCCTTGGAAAGGTACAGCTTCAGCAAGTCGTCGAGCGCCGCCGGCTCGAATTTCAGCCGGTCGTAGGAGACGGGGCCCCCTTCCAACAGGAAGGCGGCAATGTCGGCCGCCGGATCGATTGTTCGTTCGACCTCGACGTCGGTTTTCTGTCCGTCTCGGGTGATGGTCCGCTTGACTTTCCGCAGGAACGGTTCCAGGAACAGATTCGGCATCTTCGTCCGCGGATGATGCCGTTTCGGCTCGCGGATCCACGTGTAGAGCCAATTTATACCCTCCGGTCCCGGTTTGATCTTCTCGTGGACCTTGCTCAGGTCCGGGCCGAAATCGGATCGGGATTCCGGCGCGACGTAATCGGGCCCTTCCCGCTGGTCCTCATCCTCGAAGCTCTCGTGTCTGTGACATGCCAGACAGCCACTCCGCGCGAACAGCTTTCGCCCCTCCTGCGGATCGGGCCGGTAATCGTCGGCGGGCTTGAGCAATTCGATCCCTTGCGACTTGCCGAGCAGATACTCGGTGATGGCGGCCACTTCCACCGGGACGAATCGCCTGGCCTCGGGATCCAGATCGCTGATTTGCACGTGCTCGAGATCGATCTCGCCAGCTTCCAACTTCTCCGGGTCGAGATGATTGGTCAGCTTGAAGAACTGCGGCATACGGGTGGTCGGTCGGAAGCGTTTGGGCTCCTCGATCCAGTATTCAAGCCAGCCGCGCGTGGTCTTGGCGGCGATGTGTCTCAGTGCCGGTCCCACCTTCCGCATCTTGCCGGCGAACAGTCTCGGATCGCCGGCGATCTTTGCCGCTTCCTCGGGAGTGGCGGGTTCCAGGCGCAAATCGGGACCGATCGGTTTGCCGGCCTCGTAGCCGTGAATCTCGTGACAGCCAAAACACCCGTACTTCCTGATGAGTTGATAACCCCGATAAACCTTCGGGGCCGTTGCGCCGTACCGGGGATTCACGCCAAGCTCGGTCACGCTGTGGTGGCATTTGATGCACGTCGACCCGATGAATCGTTTCGGCTGCATCGGGTATTGCCAGAAGTGGTTGAGATGGTAGTGGTTTTTCTTCTCCCACTTTAGTCCCTGATGCGGATCGTTCGGCCCGTGTTCGGCGTTCTGAAAGCTCGTCCCGGCGCCGTTGCCGTCGTGACAGATGGTGCACCCAAATGTCGTCACCGGATGGGGGCTGGTAGCGGCGACGTAGAGGGCCGTGTTCGGATGCGTGGCAAACGGATGCGGGAACTTCTTCGCTTCAAACCAGTCCTTTATCGACGTCGAGTCGACTTCACCGAACGGGAACGTTGGCCCGCCGTCTCTTTGGGTCTGAAGAATGCCGAGGTGACAGGTCCGGCAGCGGTCGAAACGGGCCGTGCGAGTCATCCCCAGTGTGATCTTCAGGTCGGGCAGCCAATCCTGAATGATCTTGTGGTCCGAGTTGAAGCCGTCGATGAACGGCCACTCCATGATCTTGCGCTTCGTGCTGGCGAGCCAGCTATCGGGATCGACCTTCTCGAGCGCCGCGTGCAGCCGCTGGACGTCGCTCTGAAGTTTTTTCAGCTCGGCGGTCGCCGTCTCCCGCCGGCCGGTCTGTTCTTTCAATTTGTCCTCGGCGAGTTGAAGTTTCGTCTCTTTTTGCTGGTGTTCCAGCTCCAGTTTGTCGACTTTGCCTTGCTCGCCGTCGAAGATCGCCTTCAAGTCACCGAGATCTTTCTGGCCCAGATTGTCGCGAATTCCCAGGTCGTAGTTTGCCCGGGCGACGTCCCGCGCGGCGCGCTGGTCGCGGACGGCCCGGCTGGCCAGATCAACGTCCAGCGCCAGCGTCTCCACCTCGTCGCTCAACTTCTTAAAGGCCGCTTCGTTCTGTTGCAGGTCGGCCTCGGCCTGGTCGATCTTCTTCCGCAGACTCGCGACGTCGGATTGATACTCTTCGGTCTGAATGGCATGGATGCCTTCTTGCAGTTGTCGACTCTGGATTCTGCTCCATTTCGACTGCCAGTCGCGCCACTCGTCGTCGTGATCGGCGGCCATCATCCAGACGCTCGAGATAAACATCACCACCGACGAGATCGCGAAGACGACGTGCAGCGTTTTCAAGTTGTAGAAGAATTTATCGCTTGCCGGCATGGTCCGTTAAGGCCCCCCTTTGGAACGGATAAAGGTCAACTCAGATGTTAAAGAACCATTCGGGAATGGCGACGACGTATTTCAGGTTGATCGACCAGCGGAGCACCATTTTGATCGGCAGGGCTGCCATCCACAGCAGCAGATTCGCGAACACCATGTAGCGAATGAACCCCATTCGCGCGTAAAACTTCCTGAAGAGAGTCCCCGCCAGAAGCGGCGGCAAAACCAGGAAATACACCAAAACGGCAATGATCCCCACTGACTCCCGCACCAGGATCATGCCGACCTGGCTTGCCGTCGACGCGTGCGCATCGGCGGTCGGCAGCCCGCCGAACAGCCCGCTCAACGGCGAGTAGATCCAGACGTATTCCGACAGGTTGACGTTGGTCAGCGCCTTCAGTTTGTGCACGTCCCAGAATTCGTAGATGCCGAAGAAGTTCCAGTTCGGCCCGCGCAGGAAGGTTCCCAGAATGATCGTGGCAATCCACAGGGGCAAAAAGCCGAACATGAACGTCACGACGGCAAACGGGCGTTCATTGAACGTATAGTAACCGCATCCCTTCTTATTGAAGTCGATGTAGGGAATCGCCATCAGCCCCACAATGATGAAGCTGGGGAACACCACGCCCGCCAGCCACGGGTCGTAGTAGACCAGCATTTCCTGCAACCCGAGGAAGTACCAGGGGGCCTTGGACGGGTTGGGCGTCTTGACCAGCGAGGCCGCCTCTTCCAGCGGCGCCTGAAGCGCGATGCCCCAGAACACCAACAACGCCGTCAGCGCCACCATGCAAATCAGCTCGATGTAGACCAGGTCGGGCCAGACCAAGACCTTCTCGTTGTCTTCCTCTTCAAACAGCGGCCGACCTTCTTCCCGCCGAATGTCGTTGTCGACGGCCCGCGTGAAGTACACCCAGGTGAAAAAGGAAACGATGAACAGCATCGAGACGATCGGGACGTTGTCCGGCTTGCCGACAATTTGCCGAAAGTCGTAGTCGGTCATGCTCAAGGTCATGAACAACAGTGCCGCGTTCAACAGCGTCCAGGCGACCGTCGGCCGTATCCACCATTTTCGCAGCACGATCATGGCGACGAACACGACTGTCGACAGCGTGAAATAGCTGACCGGGTCGGCAAACAGATTAATCGTGTCTTTCACCCCGTCGGGCATGCGGATGAGAAACTCGTGGGGACGACCGGCCCCGACGAAGTGTGTCATCGAAACCGCAAACAGCACCGCGCTGTAGGCGCCCCAAGTCATCGCCGCCGGGATTTTTCTTCCGGTCAACTGCTGCAGCCACCGCGAGTGCTCGCCGCGCTTCATCCGGCCCAATGTCCAGACGGCGTTCATGCCGAAGAGAATGAGATACAGCCAGCCCAGCCCATAAATGACGCGCGTTGTGAGTTCCGGATGAGCTTCGAGCCCCATAGAACGCATTTCTCCCAGGGTTTAGAGTTTAAGGAGTTGAGAGTCGAGGGTTGAGAGCCAGAAG
This sequence comes from uncultured Planctomycetaceae bacterium, assembly GCA_964530165.1. GTDB lineage: Bacteria > Planctomycetota > Planctomycetia > Planctomycetales > Planctomycetaceae > CAZGYE01. The sequence continues at coordinate 17,473 of CAZGYE010000033.1, read as the reverse complement.
TGCCCAATGCGGAGTACCCAATGCGGAGTGCGGAGTGCGGAATGCGGAAAGATAAAAGTCACATCATTCTCAATTCTCAACTCTCAATTCTCAACTCTCAACGCCTTTCACAGCGGTTGACTGATGCCCCCGTCCTTGCGGATCCGCCAGAAGTGGATGGCCATCAAACCACCCGCCACCAGCGGAATGGCCACACAGTGCAGAATGTAGAAGCGGTTCAGCGTCTCTTCGCCGACGAATCGGCTGCCCAGCAGCAGAAACCGGGCATCGCTCGCATTCGTGATCAAATCGAAACCGCCGACGTTTAACAATTGGTAGCCGGGACCTTCGTGTCCCAGAAACGGCGTCGCCCGGGCCATGTTCGAGCCAACCGTGATGGCCCAAATCGCCAATTGATCCCAGGGCAGCAAGTAGCCCGTAAACGACAACAGCAGCGTCAACACCAGCGACAACACGCCGACCACCCAGTTGAACTCGCGCGGCGGTTTATAGCTGCCGGTCAAGAACACGCGGTACATGTGCAGCCAAACGGTAATCACCATCGCATGGGCGCCCCAGCGATGAATCTCACGCATGATGCCCAGCGTGGTCACGTCCCGCAGCGCCAGGATGTCGTTGTACGCCCACTCCAGGGTCGGGCGGTAGTAGAACATCAGCAACACGCCGGTGATCGTTTCGACCAGGAACAGAAAAAAGGTAATGCCCCCCATGCACCACGTGTAAGAGAGAGCAATCCCCTGTTGCTTGATCGAGACCGGATGCAGGTGCAGAACGAAGTTCGTCAGCACCACGACGACGCGGTTCCGCCGGTCGTACGGCGCCGGGTGCCGAAAGATGCTTTTCCAAACTTGTGAATTGCGGATGTAGTCGCCCAGAGACATCAGGTCTCCTTGCGGTTGAGAGTCGAGAGTTGAGGGTACGGGGGAGAACTGAATTCCATTTAGCCGCGGAGCTTGCTCCGCGTGTCGCAGACTTTCGTGTTACACAACCGGGAAGTAAGACGCCCCGTCGTCCCATTGCCCCATTTCTTGTTGAAACTTCACACTTTTGTCGACTTCGAGCATCCCGTCGGGGGCTTCGGAAATCCCCACGCGTTCCAGCGGACGCGGCGCCGGCCCCTCGAAGTTGATGCCCGTGACGTAAAACCCCGATCCGTGGCACGGGCATTTGAATTTCTGCTCCGCTTCCAGCCAATTCGGGGTGCACCCCAAGTGCGTGCAGACCGAAAGGAGCGCGTAAATGACGTCTTGACCTTCGTAGGTGGTATGCACAATCCAGACGCCGAACTGCGCTTTCCATTTCGTCGACACCGTTCCGGACGGATAATCGCTGGGTAGACCGATCTTGAACTTGCTGGGCGGCTCGACCAGCACATTGGGCATCATAAACCGCAACGACGCCGCGGTGAACACCGAGCACGCAGCCGTAAACGCCGTCCAAGCCGCTCGAAACGGTGTGGCCACCAACGCGACACACATCCCCGGCAGTGCGACGAGGAAGTTGCGCCGGGTTTCAGCCTTCGGTTTGCCCGCCTTCTTGACCGGCGGCGGCTTTGGGGGGACGGGAGGTGCGGCCGGTTTTGCCGCTTCAGCGACAGCGGTCGCGGCATCCGGTTTCTTTCCTTCGCGAATCGCCTTGAGCATTTCCTGAACCGGCGGTCTTTCACCGGCCGGTTTGGCCGCCTCGGCCGCTTGGCCCTTCGCCGACGTCTCACTGGTTCTCGAAGCACACCCGTCACCTGTCCCCGCTTGAGCGCGGGCCGCCGCGAGGATGTCCTTTGTCGATTTCGGACTGCCGCCACCGGCATCGGCCTGCTTCTTGGCGGCCGGCTTCGTCAAGTCGGCCGAGTCACCTGCTTTGTTCGCGGCGACCTGAGCGCGAGCAGCGGCTAGAATGTCTTTGGTCGACTTGGACGCTGGCGACGGAGCGACCGGTTTCGCGGCAGCGTCAGCCGGCTTTGAGGCAGCCTCGACCGGCGTCGACGACTCTTCGGACGTTTGTGGCGGGGCGTCGCCCTTTTTCTTCGCAGCCTCGGCCCGCGCGGCGGCCAGAATTTCTTGAGTCGAAAGTTTCTTCTTCGCCATGGACGTTCCAGAAGCCACCGATTACGTTCTGATTGTTGAGCGATCGGCCGGGTCCACTCCTCGCGCCGCTCAGCTCTTTTCACGCCGAACGGCAACGCCGGCCGGGTCGTGACAACCCGCAGCCCCGAAGGAGCAACGAATCCCCTCTCGGCACCCGCCATCAACGGCATGACGCCCGGGACGCCGTCTCTACCCAAATTCTTGCAGTATCAAATCCGGCAGACAACCGTGATCCACATGCTGAGGCCAGATTTCTCAGAAACTGGAATCAGATGCAAACTACATTCCGAACGTCGGAAATCACACCCTGGGCTTGCGTATTCTCTGGATGCTGCTTCAAAATATCAAGCCAGGAGCACCGAAATTGCCCAAGAAGCTGATCGAACAATTCGAGCGTCTGATTCGCCGCGATCCTGCACACCGCGGCCTGATCTCCAGTGAACCGTTGTACGGACCATTGTGCGAGGGTCATTTGGCACAGGCGGCCGTTCATCTGGCCGAATTTGCCGAGTCCGTCGGCATCGTGACCGGTTTTTTTGTGCCGCACGGCGAGCTGCCCGCCGCGGAGACCGACGGACCGCTCGGCTCGCTGCTGCTGGCCGCCGCGCTGGATGCCCTCGGCATCGAGGTCACCGTCATCACCGACGAACCGTGCGCCGGCGCCCTCACTGCCGCCGCGACGGCCGTCTGTTTCCCCGTTGAACGCGTGCTCGCGTTTGCTCACGACTCGTCCACCTGGTTGGAGGCGTTTTTCTTGGAGGGCCCGGGCCGCACGCTGACGCACCTGATCGCCTTGGAGCGGGTTGGACCGAGCCACACGCCCGATTCGCTTCGGGGACAGTCTCGCCAGAGGGACGCGCCGCTGAAAGAGTTTGCGGCCCAGGTTCCCGTGGAGAACCAAAATCGCTGCCACAACATGCGGGGCGAGGGAATCGACGAGCACACCGCCGATTTGCATCGGCTGTTCGAGGAACTGCACCGTTATCGTCCCACGGCGCGGACGATCGGCATCGGGGACGGGGCCAACGAGATCGGCATGGGCTCGATTCCCTGGGAGGAGCTTCGACGCCGTTTGGACGGAGATTACGCCGGTCACATTCCCTGCCGCATCGCCACCGACTGGAACATCATCGCCGGAACCAGCAATTGGGGCGGTTACGCCCTGGCCGCGGCCACGCTGCTGCTCCGCAACCGGGTCGACGTCCTGGCGGACTGGGACCGCGAACATCAGCAGCGGGTGCTGGAACACATCGTCGAATACGGCCCAGCAGTCGACGGAGTCACCGGCCGCAGAGAGCCAACCGTCGACGGGCTGCCGTTCTTGACCTACATTCAACCCTGGGAAGGCATTCGACGATTGTTAAGTTCCTGATCAATCGATCTCATCGGGCGGTAACGGCCGACGCGGTCTCGGCTTGGGTGTCGGTTTCTTGGGCGGCGGGGGCTTCTTGGCCGGGGGCTTTGTCGCCGGCGGTTTTGTTGTGGGCGGCTTCGGTTTCGCCGGCGGCTTGCCCGTGCTGCAGGTGACTTTGACCCCCAGGTCGACCCGCCAAACATAGTTGGGATCGTAGGGAATCCAACCGGCGAGCAGTCCGGCCCCCTGGACGATCTTGCGGGCTGCGAGGTAGACGTCGAAGCTGTCGTTCCAGACCATGAATCGGACGTAGTGCTTCTTTTTATCCAAACTCTGCACCGCTTTCTGGAACAGTGAGCTTTTACTTCTGATCTTCGAGACGTTTTCGCCGCCCTTTTCTCGATGATACAGCATCATGTAGGGCCTGCCGCCTATCAGCTTGATCTTGATGCGAAAATAGGCGTTGCCGATCTCCTTCTGCTCGAACAGCTCGACAAGCAGCTTGCAGTCGATGCCGTCTGGTCTCACTAACGCGCGGTACACCTTGTTGATTGCGATCTGGGCCCGTTCCTGGAGCACTTTCAAGTTGACCGGCAAAATTCGCCCATGCTGACAAATAAAGGTGACCGGCGTGCAGCCTTTCGGTGCTGCTCGGGGGTTGGGCAAATTGATCACTTTGGCTGCCGGACCGGGTCTCGCCAGCGGTGTCGCGTCGAGTTGGGCCTTCAGCTTTGCCACTCGTGCTTCACCGCGGTTGATTTGCTGTTCCAGGTCTTTGACCCGTTTCTTACGAGCCTCGACATCCCGCTGAACCTTCGCCGGGTCGACCTGTGAATCGGTGATCATTTTCAGGTTGCGCCGCAACTCCTCAAGCAGCTTTTTCTGCTGTTGGAGCTCCAGTTGTGTGTCTGGAACTTGGACTTCGACGTCTTTCCAGCGTCGTCCTTGCTTCTGGAGCAGCTGTTGAATCTCATCGGCCTGTTTCTTCGTGGCTGTAAATTCTTTGGCACTCACCTCGGTGACGAAACCCTTGATCCGTTTGACTGCGTTCCCCACGCCCAACTGCGTGACCACCAGCAGGATCACCAGGATCCCCACGACGTTGGTCATCGTATCGAGCAGCGAATCGAGGCTGCCGCCCACTGAGGCTTTTTTTCGTCTTCTCATGGGATCAGCCGGGTCAGACGAGCGGTTCCCATTCAGGGGTGCTGGAACACACTCAGATCGATGTTGCCTTTTCCGACCACCGGCAGTTTGCCGTCGCGGCAATAACGTCCCCGAGCAATCGAGTGAGCCGTATTGTAGGTCCCGACGGCATCGTCACGGATCAGAAAGATGACAGTCCCTTTGGGTTTTTTTGCCACGCGATCCAACAGATCGTGGAACGGCTTGCTTTTAGAAAGATCGGCACGCCGGATGAAGGGCTTGCCGCCCTCAAGGATTCTGACACCGTTGTCAGTGCACTCGACAAACGTCGGGTCCAGGTCCACGCCGCTGCCGCCCGGCTGGATTCTGTTTGCCGCTTCCTTCGGCGGATTCTTACGTTTGTTGATTTCCGCCTGAAGTTGCCGGATCTTCGCCCGTAGACGGGGGGGCTCCTGTTCCAACTCCTTGATGCGGCGTTCGAGCAGATTGGCCTCGGCCAGCAGCCGGGCGTTCAGAACCCGATTGCTGCTGGCTTTTTTTGTCTCCTGCTTCTGCCGGCCCTCGAGTTTCTTCAACTCTTCCATCGCCAGTACCAATTCTTCGCGCAGGGCCGCCGCATCGGCCAGCAGACGGTTGAACCGGTCGAACTCCTTCTGCCTCGCACGAATCTCAGCCTGCATTTTCTGATGCTCGAGGGCGCGTGCGACCGCCTCGGGGTCTTGCCTTCTCTCGATCTGGCCCAAAGCCAGGGCCGTGATCATCAGCGTCAGCGTCCCGATGACGCACGCGAGGATGCTCAAGAACGGGAACAGCGACACGGTTTCGGTCACAGACCGTTTTCGCTTGGCCATCTACTCAACTCCGTTTCCGCGGCGGAAGAACCCCCAGCGGCGGCGCGGCTCGATATGCGACTCGATCACGACTTGCTGTTCACCCAGCCGTTCCAACACCCCGTTGAGCACCGTCAAACCCTGCTCGAGACCCCGGAAATAAACGCCCAGCGACTCGGACGCCCGGGTCATCGAGTCGGAAACCTGATTCTGCACCGTCTCGCCCTGTTTGGCGAGATCGGTCATCGTCTCCCCGAACCGATCGACCGCGCGGGTCAGCTCCTCGGCGACGCGGCCCTGCTGTTCTTCGGTCCGCTCTTGGATGGCTCGCGTCTGGGTCTCGGCCGCCTGGTTCAGCTTCGCCCCGATTTCGGTCATCGACTGGGCCAGGTGCTCGATCATCCGGCTCAGATCCTGTTGGATCCGTTCCTGCGACTCGGCGATCGCGGAGAACTGCTGCTCGTACTGTGTCCGCAGTTGTTTGTCGACCTTTTCCCACCCGCGGACGACATGCTCCGTCACTCTGGCACCGATTGTGTCCAGATACTTCGACCAGTCCTGCATCGCAGCCTGCTGGGCGGTCATCGACTCGACCGCTTTGCTCAACTGCTCGAGGTTCTCAGTGTGTTTGGCCTGCTGTTGTCCGTCGAAATCGGTCCAGCCTTTGACGACCTGCTGGGTGAGCGTGGCCCCGATTGTTTCCAGCTTCTTGAACCAGGTGCGAAACTCGGCATGATGGTTGGCCATGGCGGCGTCGATCGCCTTGTGCATCGCTTTGCGGTCGCCGGTGGGAACGCCGCTGATACGATCGCTGTCTTTGAGGCGCTTGAGCAGGTTCTCGTTGCAGTACTCGTCGACCCAGTTCAGCAGGTCCTCTTCGGCCTTCTGCATCGAGCTTGTGGGAAACATCACCAGCAGGCTCATCACCAGCGCGACCAGTGTCGTGTCGAACGCGGTCGCCAGGCCGCTGGTCACGCTGTCCAGCGAACTGCGCAGGGCGTCGATGTCCTGCGCGTTGTCCAGCGATCCGGAGAAGCCGCTCACCGCCGCGCTGATGCCAATCACAGTACCGATGAAGCCCAGAATCGGAATGGCCCAAATGAAAACCTTCAGCATCGTGTAGCTCGATTCGACGGCCGTGGCGTCGATCTCCGACTGCGACGCCAATCGGCCGGCGACCTCCGGATTGCTCTTGAGCACGCGAAAGTGCTCCAGGCCGCGCAGAACGCGGTTGATCAGGAAGCTTTCGCTCGGATTGGCCGGTAGGCTGCGAACGTGTTGGGTGAACCGGCTGAGGGTCGTGACGGTGATGTCGTCCGCCAACTCGTTCGGCAGCAGGTCGAAGAGCATCGAGTCCTTTTGCCGCGACAGCTTGCGGGACTTCAGGAACAAAATGGCGGCCGACCAGCTCATCAGGAACACCAGCGCGAACGGCACCCAGCCGCGATCGAGAAACAGTTCGCCGAAGTAATACCCCTCGGCAAATTCTGCTTTTCCGACTCCGTGGACCACGCCGGCAAAAGCCGCTTTTCCAACTCCGTAGACCATGCCGTAGAACGCCACAGAGAGCGCGATGCCGATCAATGCGCTGCGCACCGTGTGGACTTCAGTCCCGTCGATCCATCCCGCTTTGGCGGAGGGCTGTTTGTCCGGCGGCGGCTTCTCCTCGGTCTGAGTGGCGGATTTGGTCGACTCGGAGAGGTCCAAGTCCCAGGGATCTTCGGGAACCTCTTCCTTTTCCGGCGCCTTGACCGTCATCGCGTGATGACAGTACGGGCACCGGACTTTGCGGCCGACGTTCTCCTCCCGGACCTTCAGGTTCTTGCCGCATTCCGAACACGTGAACTGGAAATACATGGCGTATTGAGTATAACCGCTTCCGCAGGCCGTTTCACGCGATCGCGCGCCGTTTTGGGAATCGGGCGCAGATTCCCGGCTCATCGGTGAGGGCGGATGAGACGACATCGAGAAACACGGCGGGGTGGCGGGGCGTAAGGCTTTGCGTCGCCCCGTCGATGAGCGGATGGTGATCGGCGAGCGTATTGGCGCGCTCGGCTCGAACGGGGCGACGCTTCGCTCACGCCCCGCCACCCGTCGTGCATCATGACGACAAATACCCACACACTCACGTCGCCCAGGCGGCCTGATAACGTCAAAACCTGCGCGCAAATGGCGAGCATGACTCAATGAAAGACTCTAAGCCGACGCCTTGGCGTCGGTTCCGACTGCAAGCATCCAGTTTGGGTCATCTTTCACGACGAGCTAATACCCGACCGCCGCACCGTCCTTGCGTGGGTCAGTTCCTCCGTGCAGCGTGCTATTCTTCCAGTCGATTAGAATCGCTTGGTAGCCGCCAAAGGAGCCGCGAGCGCGGACGACTCGATGTCCGCGCCGCTGCAGCTCGGCGACGGCTTCGGGCGAGATGCCCGCTTCGACGGCCACGGTGCCGCCTTTGGCGTCCATTGGTTTTCCGGTCGGCGTCTGCGAGCCGTCGTGCCGGACGCGGGCTGCGTCGCCGGCCGCCTGCACGTTCATGCCGAAGTCGATCATGTTGACTAACACCTGCACGTGTCCTTGCGGCTGCATGTCGCCCCCCATCACGCCGAAACAGAGCCACGGCTTGCCCCTCTTGGTGAGGATCGCGGGAATGATGGTGTGAAACGGTCGTTTGTGCGGCTGGAGCCGATTGAGATGGTTCTCGTCCAGCGCGAACAATGCCCCGCGGTTCTGCAGGACGAAGCCGACGTCGCCCGGCGTCACCTGCGAACCGAAGCCGTAAAAAATGCTCTGGATGAGCGAGCAGCAGTTGCGGTCTTTATCGACGACGCTGAGATAGACCGTGTCGCCGAGCTCGAGTTTGGGATCGCCGGCCGGGTTCCCCGGCCGGACGTTCGTCGCCACCCGGTCGGGATCGATCCGCTCTCGCTGCCGGGCCGCGTATGTTTTTGAGATCAACTCGGCAACCGGCAGGCGGTTGAAGGACGGATCGGCGTAGAACTTGGCGCGATCGGCAAAGGCCAGCTTCTTCGCCTCGACGAACAGGTGGATGAACTGGGCACTCCCCGGCCCCATCGACTTGACGTCGTAGGCTTCCAGCACGTTCAACATCTCGAGGGCCGCGATGCCCTGCCCGTTGGGCGGTAGCTCCCAGACGTCGTAGCCGCGGTAGCTGGCCGAGACCGGCTCGACCCACTCCGAGGTGTGATCCTCGAAGTCTTTCATCGAGAAGTAACCGCCGTTCTGCTTGCTGAAGGCGACGATTTTCTCGGCGAGGATTCCCTGGTAAAAGGCGTCGCGGCCTCCCTCGGCGAGTGCGCGGTAGCTGGCTGCCAGGTTTGGGTTCTTAAAAATCTCGCCGACCGCCGGTGCGCGTCCGCCGGGCAGATAGGTCTCAGCCGAGTCGGGCCACTTCTTCAGCTTCTCAGCCGCGCTCTGCCAGGAACCGGCGATGATCTCGCTGACTGGGAACCCCCGTTCGGCATATTGGATGGCGGGTTGGAGAATGCGGTCGAGCGTCATCGTTCCGAACCGCTTGCGCAGCGTTTCCCAGCCGTCGACACAACCGGGGACCGACCATGCGAGCGGCCCTTCCACCGGGATCTGTGAGCATCCCAACGCTCCCACTACCTGCCGGGAGAGCGCATAAGGGCTGCGACCACTGGCATTCAGACCGTACAGCTTTTCGGTCTTGGAATCCCAGTAAATGACGAACAGGTCACCGCCGATTCCGCAGCTCATCGGCTCGACCAATCCCAGCATGGCGTTGGTGGCAATGGCCGCGTCGACGGCGTTTCCCCCCGCCTTCAGGACGTCGAGGCCCACCTGGGCGGCCAACGGCTGGCTGGTGGCCACAATTCCCTGCCCGGCAATGACGGCCGAGCGGCTTTGGTGTGGACTCTTCCCCGGCCGTTCATACTCTGCTGCCATCGGAATACCCATCAGTTTCGACAGCAGTTTGCAGGAATCTGGACAAAAATGCAATTGCCGGAGTGAACAGAGTCTGTGTCGTGAACCTGCACAGTCGTCTCAGTCGGAGAACTCGCAGAATTCCGTAACTTCGATTCATGTGTTTCAACCAGCACAACCGATACAGAAGAGGAGTGGGATCCCAGATTCCCGTTTTGACGGGAGGAGAAACAAATGCGAAGCGGAATATGGACACTCGCAGTGTGCGGAATCGTTGGCCTGATATCGAGCGCCGGAACCGCAGACGACCAATTATTCCAACGAGGCTTTTTCGGGCAAACCTTGCCGTCCCGCTTCCGTCGGAGTTCTGCATCGGACTCCGCCCAGACGAAGCGGCCCGCAAAGAATGACCACAGTGCCCCGCGCGTGAAAAACTATTTTCGGGGATTGTTTGGCAGTGCGCCGCCAACACGGCTGCCGAATTCAGCGCAGTCCACGACGAAACCGGCTCCGTCCGGGTCTCCCATCAAACGCATCGAGCAAATTGGACATCGCGAGCCGTCCCGGAAAGAATCGGCCGTTCCCCTTCGACGCATTCCATTCGACTCCGACTCGACCAAGTCGGCCAACGTAGAACCGCCACCGTTTGCCAAACGAGATCGTCCGCAACGTGACAAGACGGTTTCGAAGCCAGCGAACCGTGCCGGGTCAGAATGGCCCCTGTTCGACAACCCCGAACGACTAACGAACAATCCGAATCCGTTCAACCTCTCGAAAATTCTTCAAACCGGCCACACCCGAAACAGCCACGCTTCCGGCAACGATCGCGTCCAACAGGCTCAAGCAGCCGCCAAGTCGATCGACGCACAACCGGATTCGTCGTTTCGCACGACGGCGAGGTCTGTTCGTTCTGGTGCTGCCACAGGAAACACACCGACAGTCTCTCTCGCATGGGTCAAGCGCAGCGACATCAGTGTCGGGCAGGAATGCAGCTTCCTTCTGGTGGTCCAAAACGGAGGTCGGGTAGTCGCCGAAGACCTTCTGGTCGAGGCCTATTTCCCCAAATCGGTCCGGCTGACCAACGCCGACCCGGTTCCCACCGAAAGCCAGGATCACCTTTCCTGGAACGTTGCTTCGCTGGCCCCCGGGCAAGAGAAGATGATTCACATCAGCATGATTCCGAGCCGGCCGGGCGAATTGGCGATGAAAGCCCTTGTTCGATTCACCGGATCGGCTTCCGGGCTGTTCACTGTCACGGAGCCTCTCTTGAAGGTCACCGTACAGGGACCGCAGGAGGTGATGCTCGGCGATCCGGCGTCACAAATCATCACTGTCTCGAATCCCGGCAGCGGCGTCGCCCGCGCCGTGGAAATTGAAACCACGATCCCCCCAGGTCTGGAACACGCGCACGGCAAGCGGGTGGTGACGAAAATCGGCTCGCTCAATCCCGGCGAATCGCGCAAAATCCGCTTGGCTCTCGCGGCCGTGGATGGCGGAGAGCATCAATTGCTGGTGGAAGCGCGAGCCGGCGCCGCGTTGCGACAAGTGGTCGAGGCCCGGATCACAGTGACCGCGCCGAAACTTTCAGTGACCATCACCGGACCGGGATTGCGGTACAAGAACCGAACCGCCCGGTATCAGCTAACGGTCCGCAACGACGGGTCTGGTGTGACAGACAATGTACGCGTCATGCACAAGCTGCCCGACGGGTTTGACTTCCGCAGCGCCGACAAAGGTGGCAAGTTCGATTCCGTGAACAAGACCGTCAGCTGGTTCATCGGGCAACTGGACGCCGGTGAATCGGCCCAGGTTCAAGTCGAGCTGACGGCCACGAAACTCGGCAGTTTCGTTCATCATGCCAGTGCTTTTTCCGAACACGCCCCCCGCACGGACGCCCAAGTCGAAACACGGGTCGACGGCACCGCGTCGCTGGTGCTCGAGATTGTTGATTTGGACGACCCGGTCGAAATCGGCGCCGCAACCGCTTACGAAGTTCGCATCCGCAACGAAGGCACCAAAGGGGCGAACAACGTGGGGCTTTCCTGTGAGCTGCCGGGGGGTGTGGAACTGATCGGCGCCAAAGCGCCCGCCGAACATCTCACGAAGAAGGGGTTGGTTGTGTTCAAGTCGCTGGCGGAACTGGCGCCGGGCAAGACGGCCATCTACCGCATCCAAGTTCGGGGTACGCTGGAAGGCAACCAACGGTTCCGTGCCCGACTGACCAGCGACTCCATCCAAGAACCGTTGATCTTCGAGGAGCTGACGAAGTTCTACAAAGACTGATCTCTCAGCAACGCACGATTGTCTCCGCGAGATCTCGCCGCAAGCCGATCCAGTTGCCATGCCGCCCGAAACCAAGCCGATGATTGTAGCGAGCCCGGACTATTACAATCGCGTCAACCCGGACCTGCTGCAATTGATCCCTCCGTGTGCCAAGACGGTGGTCGAGGTGGGCTGTGGTGCAGGGGCCTTGGGCGCAGAATTCAAGAAGATCAACCCGCGCACAGAGTATATTGGCATCGAGCTGAATCCAGAAGAGGCTGCCATCGCGGGCAATCGGCTGGACCGAGTCATCGTCGGCAACATCGAAGCACTCGACCTCGACGCTTTGGGCATCGAGCCGTCCAGCGTCGACTGCCTGGTTTTCGGGGATGTGCTGGAGCACCTGGCCGACCCCTGGCGGGTACTGGGCGAGTCGGCCGCCTGGCTGAAAGAGGATGGTCACGTGCTGGCTTGCATCCCGAACGTTCAACACTGGACGATGATTGTCAATCTGCTCCGTGGAAACTGGAACTACCAAGATGAGGGCCTGCTCGATCGAACGCATCTGCGGTTTTTCACGCTGGAAGGCGTGAAGGAGTTGTTCCTCCGCGCCGGTCTGCATCCCTATGCCGTCCGGTCGCGGGGCGCCCTACCCGAAGAATTCGAGAAGTTTCAGGAAATCGTCGCCCCGGTCGTTCGCACTCTTGGCCTCGATGCGAGTGAATTCAAAACGCGGACCGGGGCTTTGCAATATGTCGTTCGGGCCACGAAAACTCCCATCGCTCCTCGCCGGCTGCTCGTCCAGACGCTCATGATGGCGCCCGTCGCTTGCTCGCACCTCCGCGTCTACGAGCCGGACCGTTTCCTCGCCACCATCCCCGGCGTCCGCACGGTCACCAAGATCAAGAGCGCCGACTTGACGGTGGCTCAACCGGGGGAAGAAAAGGTCTTTATTTGGCAGCGAGCCATCCTGGATCCCGCCGTTGACGTAAAACGGCAGCGCACGCTGCTGCGCCGGGGATACTTGCTCGTCGCCGAATTTGACGACCACCCGAAACATTGGCCCAAGTATGCCGAAACCGACCATTTCTACTTTCGGTGCTGCCATTGCATTCAGACCTCGACCGAGCCGTTGGCCAATCTGCTGCGAGAATTCAACCCGAACATCGCCGTCTTTGGAAACCAGCTCGCCTATCTACCGCCGCGTCGGGAGTACTCCGATCACCGGCCGCCGACGATCTTCTTCGGAGCGCTGAATCGAGAAGACGATTGGGCCCAAATCATGCCCACGCTGAACAAAGTGGTGCGCGACTTCAAGGAACCCGTACACTTCCAAGTCATTTATGATCAAAAATTCTACGATGCCTTGGAAACATCGCACAAAGAGTTCACGCCGTGGTGCGAGTACGATCGCTATTTACAGATTCTCGACCACTGCGACCTCGGCTTGCTGCCGCTGGCGCCGGATGAGGCAAATCGCATGAAGTCGGATCTGAAGTTCCTGGAACACGCCGGTCACGGCGTCGCTGCTTTGGCCAGTCCGACGGTCTACGAGGATACGATCCGCGACGGCGAAACCGGGCTGATCTACCGCTCCCTCGACGAATTTGAATCAAAGCTCACCGAACTGCTCGAAAACCGTTCGCTCCGCCGCCGGCTGGCCGATGCGGCCTATGATTGGGTCGCCGACAACCGGCTCATGAGCCAGCATTACCGGAAACGGCACGAATGGTATCTCCAGATGCGCGACGAACTCCCGCGCCTCAACGACGAGCTCCGCGCCCGGATGCCAATCCTCTTCGAATAGTTTGCCGACCGCGCCGTGAACGTGCTATGCTGAGTTCGTCGGGCCGGCGACTGTCGGCAGTTGCCAGCGGTCTAATCTGACGAATTCCGATTCGTCAATCGAGTGGTCCTTTCAGGCAACGGAAGCACGATTTCATGGATCTCCCGACTTGTCCGGCTTGTGGTCAATCCGTCCTGGACGACGACGTCGAGGACTGCCCCTTCTGCGGGGCCTCGATGACGACCGGTCGACCCTCTCGTAAGCCGCCGGGACAAAGCACCGCTCCCGCGAAGACCAAAGCCGTAGGACACGCTGCAGCCAAGGGATCGTCTCCTTCCACAGCCGCCGCGGAGAAAGCCAACTCTGAGACCGGCGAGGCCGGCTCTGAGACCGGCGAGGAAGATCCCTTCGACGTCGACACGTTGGCAATCCAGACGGCGATCAGGGCTAAACCAAAACCGGTCAAAGGCCGCACGCACAAAGTCATTTGCCCGATGTGCGAAACGGCCGGCTTCGTGCCGCGCAAAGCCGCCGGCCGCGATGTCCGCTGCGCCAATCCGGAATGTCTGGTCCCGGTGTTCACGGCTCCGGAGATCAAGAAGAAGCCGGTTGAGCCGGCTGAACCCGAGAAGAAGCCAGGGCTGCCGAAGGGCCTGGTTGTCGCGCTGTCGATCGTGTTGCTGGCAGCCGGCGGCGGTGGAGTCTGGTACTTTGTGTGGGGCAGGCTTTCCAGCCTGCCACGGCCAATCGGCAGGCTGGAAAGCCTGCCCCACGATGGTGCGCAACCGCCGCCAAATGGAAACCGTTCCACCGACAAGGACCGCAACGGAAACGATTCCAACCAGAAGCATCCGACCGTCGGTACAGAAAAGAATACTGACAAAGGTCAGGTTCCCTCCAAAGACGTCCCTCAGCGGCTCAGTCTGGCCGAGATTCAGCAGACGGCCCTGCAGCAGATGATCGTCGCCTCTCGACAACGAGATCAGAACCGCAGTAAGCCATATTGCCGCCGGTTGACGGCCGAGGCGTTTGCCCAGGCCGGCGATCTGGACGAGGCGCGGTCACAAGTGGAGCAGTTGCGAAAGGTAGGACGGGGCGTCCCCTTCTATCGAATCGCGCCGTTGGTCACCATTGCCTGGAAGGAGTTCCAAGCCGGTCGAAAGGACGCAGCCGCCAAGACGGTCGAAGAGGCTCGAACCGCCGCCCAGGAGCTTCCTGAATTCGGTCGAGACCCGCTGGACGCGGCGACCATGTTGGCGACCGTGTTGATCGCTCTCGGCCGCGCTGACGCTGCCGAGCCGCTCATCAGCCGGGATCGTGACAGCGGTCCTGTCAGTCAGTTGTCGGCCACGTTGCAGATTGTGCGGGCCCTGGAAACGTACGATTTCGACGCCGCGTCGTCCGCGCCGCTGCTGCCTTGGACCGCCCCGCAACGGGTCGCGGTCACTCTGGGCTTGATCGGTCGCGGATTACGGGATGAAGCGCTCCGCTGGGCCAAACGGGCGCCGGGAATCGAAGAACGGACCGATTGCGTTGTCGCCTGGGGGACGGCGGTCGCGACATCCGCCAGTCGGAACAAACAGCCGGGCCAGATGCGATTGCTTCAAGACGCCGCAAAAGACCTGCCCCCCGCCGGCAAAGCGAGGGTCTTTGCGCGGGCGGCCGGTGCTCAACTTGCCGCCGGTGACAAAACCGCCGCAGAGCAAACGCTCAAGGCGGCGCGAGCAGCACTGGAATCCGCCCCGCCGTCTCAGGCGTTCACTGTGCCTGGAATGAAAGAACTCTGTCGGCTCGAATTACCCTCTGCCGTTCTCTTGCGGACGGCTGCTTTGGCGGCGGCGGAGATCGCCCGTGTCGAGGCCCAAAGGGATCAGCCCCAAGCGGCATGGGATTCGCTCGCTGTCGCGATGAAGTTCGCTCGCGCCATGGCGCCCGCGCCGCCGGCGATTCAGCAACGGCTCGACGAGATCGACAAGTTGGGTTCCAGCGCGATCCGCACTGAATTGAAACGGCTGCTGGTACTGGAATCGAACGATGCGGCGCGCATCGCGGCGCGGAATTATAGGAAGAAATGCACGAAGATCCTGAAGGCCGCCGAGGCACGGCTGAAGTTGCAGGTCTCGTTGCTCGCGGGTGCCGTTGATTGGAACATCAGAGACCAGATCTGGAATGAAATCCGCAGCCGTTCCCTCGAGACCGCCGTGGATAAGAAAGAGCCGTTCTTTGAAACGTCGTTGCCGTGGACCCTTGCCGATCGTTATCGCGAAGCAGGAGCCGAGGACAAGGCCAAGGAGATCGAAGCGGCGCTGTCCGGCAGCGAGCGGGGACCCGATCCGTGGGAACAATTGAAACAGACAACCGCTCATCTGATTGCCGCCGGCCGTGTCGTAGACGCGGCAACACAGATCGAGAATTCCCACATCGACAAGATGCAGCGCTTCGGATGGATGCTGCGTTTGGCGTGTCGGCTCGTCAAGGCCGGAAGCGTGGAATCCGCATTCGGGTTTGTGACCGCCCTCGGAGACCCGATTTGGCGCGAAGAGGCACTAGCACTCATTTCCGCACAGGCCGCCCGAAACGGGGACGCCCGGGTGGTTTGGGCCTTCGTCGAGAACACCCAACTGCCGCAGACCGAAAAGGTGTCCGTCTACCGCGGCCTGATCGCCGGCATCTCGCTCGCCGCAGCACCGGGGGCCGCCCGCGTCGCGCCGGAACAGGCGATGAACCTCTACTGTCTGGCAATCTCGAGATGACGGCTGCAACCGAGTGTGGGGCAGGCTTTCCAGCCTGCCACGGCCAATCGGCAGGCTGGAAAGCCTGCCCCACGACACCTGTCAAATCAGCTTTGACAGATCACTAGTTCTATCTGCCAGTCAGATTCTTCAGAACCCGACCGGCTTGCATCCGCAGCGTTCGTGCGGGATAGCCTTCGGCGATCGGCTCCAACAGCTTGGCCAGCTCGGAGCGTTGGCGGACGGTGAATTCGTTGGCCAGGAGATCGACGGCCTGCAGGGAGTTCTTGAGGATGAGTAGCCGCTGAAACTCTTCGGAGTTGGCGTTTTCATCCTGTGCGGAGTCACTCTGGTGATCTGTATTGACGCGCGGGGCCGGTTTGACCGCTTCGGCCAGAACCGTTTTGAACACGGGAAACCCCTCGGTCGACTTCCGGCGGGCCAGGCCGACGGCCGCATTGACCCGCGTATTGACGTGCCGATCGCCGAGTAGCACGACAAGCCGCTGCCGAGCCGCCAGACCGGGGACCAAGCCGAGCGTGTAAGCACCCAGCTCGCGCAGCATCCGGTCGCTGTCCTTCGAGACTTTCACCAAATCGTCCACCAGGGCCGGATCGTCCAGCGGCCGCCCCTGCTCAGACCCGCGGCCGGCGGTCATGGCGATGGCCGCGATGGCGTTTTTTCGTACGTCGCGGTATTTTTCCGGATCATGCGCCATCAACATGGCTTCCCGCAAAACAGGCAGAGTGGTCTGGGGCACGTCGAGAGAGCCTAACGTGCGTGCCAGAAACTCCAGTTGCTTCAGGTCGTCGTCGGTCACCTGGGTCCGCTCTCGAAGCTGCTCGTGAAACAGTTTTGAGAGTTCTTCTGCAATGAGCGGATTCCGCACGAGCTGCCGGCCTTTGGGTCCGCGTTCCTGATCGGCCCTCAACATCTGCGCCAGTCCGAGCGCACCCCGCCAGCGGCGATGCGGATTGTTGCTGCCGACTTCGCTGACCAGCTTGTGCCAGTCTTGCTCGTTGGAGGCCAGCTTGCCAAACAACAACCAAACGCCGATGACAGCCATCACGATCAGCGCCGGAAGGAGAAACAACTGCATAATCAAACGGGCCGACGGCGGCTCGACCGGTGGAAGCTCTTCCGCCGAGCCTGTAGAGGGCGGGACTTCCTCGTCGCTGGAGGTCGATTCGTTGTTAGCAGTTTCGCTCATGGCAGGGCGTCGCCGTGTCAGGGGGGACAGGTTGTCTACCTATAGGATGGCTGATCTGGCCGCGGCTTTCCAGTCATCCCGGAAAGACTCTCCATCTACAAAATTCGCAACACTTTAGCCGTCTGGAGCAACTTCCTCACGACAGTGCATTTCGTGGTAAACG
>CAZGYE010000032.1:0-29378 GCA_964530165.1 uncultured Planctomycetaceae bacterium | reverse complement strand
ACGAAGTCCGCGCTCACGCCGCCTTCACCGTAGTAACTCATCGGATGCGTCGCGTAGGCATGCAGGGCCAAGACCGGTTGTGAAGCGTCCCAGAAACTGAGCGTCTTCAGGTACGGGTCGATCAGACCGTCGTCCGCTTTGCTGTAAAGCTCGTTGCCCCCGGAGCTGCTGCCTCGGCTGAACGTCACTCGCCCGTCGGGCAGAACGACGCGGCGATTCGACGCCACCTTCTCCACCTTCGCCTGACCAATGCCGAAGTGCGTGATCCTGCGGGGATTCTGCAGACTGTCGCGCAAAGCGGCGGCCACGCTTTGCACGGTTTTTTCGTGGAACGCGTAATCGAACATCTCGCCAGACAGCCCGACTTTAGCCAGCAGGTTCTCGACGCCGAGGTCCGTGACCGGCGCGTCATGCTGGTGCACACTGCAAACGATGACCCGCACCGGGTCGGTCCCGGCCGCCTCGGCCAAGACCTTTCGCCAGCGCTCGTAGGCTTCGTTGCGGATTTCGCACCAGTCGACGGCGACCAGCACGATCGGCTTACCGGCCCCCAGCAGGACGAATCCCTGCGCGTACAACGGATCGACGATTTTCTTCGACTTCGTCGGCAGGATGCCCATGCAGCGGTGGCCAAGCGGAATGGTGACGTCCGCAGAAAACGTCGCGAGTCTGTATGTTGCCATAGAGAATAAGCCTTGCCTGATGTTTACTCCATCATACCATCACCGCGACGGCCTGATAACCGTTACGGAGTAGAATGAGCAACGCTTTCGCTCGACGACATTCTGTCGGTTACGCGAGTTTGCGCGGTCACCTGAGAGCGGACCGCTACGTCGCCGGCGTCACCTCGACGGATGAGCCGATGGGAACGTCGGGCCACAGTTTGTCGATCGGGTCGATGTGCACCGGCACGAGGGCGTCCTGGTTGTCGAGGCGGCGATCGCGCCGCGGCGAGGGCACGGTTTGGGGCGGAATCCCCCGGACTGTGCCCATTCTCTCCACGCCGCCGGGGAACAGAAGATCGACTTCAGCGCCGGCTTCGAAGCTGCCGACGCGCCGCGAGGGAACATCCAGCACCAGGAACCGCCGATCCTGGTCGAGGATTTCGACGATCGGCTCGCCGGCGGCAACTCGCTCTCCCGCTCGTTTGTGGAACACGCCGACCGTCCCGTAACTCGGCGTGGAGAGCGTCAATGCCCGTTCTTGCTCCTCGAGCAGGCCGATTTCTTCCAGCGCCTGCTTAAGACGGGTTTCGGCAACGTCGACGCCCATGGCGCAATGAATCTTCTCCGGCAGTTCGCGTCTGAGTTTCTTCAGCCCTCGAAGCCGTTCGTCGCACAACTTCACCTGTGCGTCAGACACCTCCACCCCATTCCTCGCCGCCTCTTGCTCAAGCATCGCCCGAATGCGAATTTCATCCGGCGTCTGGACCCGATAGAGCACCGAGTGGAATCGTTCATCGCTCTGCGTGGCACCGGCGACGGCATTGTCATCGTCGAGGAACTCTCGCCAGGCGATCTCTTCCATCTGGTGGTCGAAATGCTCTTTGAGAAAATTGGCCGACTTCAACTGGGTTTGCAGGATCTCGGCATCGAGGTTCTTGATCCGCCACGCGAGGTCCACGTCCGCCTTGGCTCGGGCCTGTTCCAGCTCGACCTTCAGGGCGGCGGCTTCGAGACGCTTCTGTGACAACCTCGAATCGAGGCCGTCGTCGGCCAGAACGACGACGGGCCGATCGCCGGCCAAAACCTGACCCTCGTCGACCAGAACCTGCTGAATGCGCGCGTCGCGGCTGGCGGCAATCGTTGTGGTGTGCGCTTGCAGAATCGCAGTGAGCGGCTCGGGACCGGATCGTTCCATCCAGCTCGTCAATCCCAGGCTGCCGGCCAGCGCGAACAACGCGAACAACAGTGTCCGCCCCGGAGAGGCGGGAGCTTCGATGAGGGACGAATTGGACCCAGCCGTTGCGTCGGGCATGGAACGTCTCGTTAGTTGATGTCTGAACAAGTCTCTCCGCTGTCGCTGAGATGAGACGCCTGCTCGAAGGCGATGGTCTCCCTATTCGAATCGGCCGCAAACCCCTGTCCTGTTGACGTCAAGCGTTCGAGATCGGCTATTCGGACACCGAAAGTTGTTCCGCCTCGAACATTCCAGCCCCGTCGATTCCTCTAGCCGAATCGAGACAATCAGGAGAAAACGGCATCTCCAGCAGAGTTCACCAGACTACCACAGAAAGAAACTCGTTGACCGCAAATGCCGAGCCGTGCGGTTCGCCGCCAGAACCACGACGGGTGGCGGGGCCTGAGCGACCAACGGGAGCGTGGCCCCGTGCTTGCCGTATGTTCTCTCTGGAAATCTGTGCGCCATTGTGGTAGTATACTTGCGTAGCATATATTTTCTAGCAGGCTTCTTGGGGACGCAACCATCATGACAGTACCTGCAGAGTGGAGCAACGCAATCGACGCGGTCGCCGAGGAACTGTTGACGCAAGGCGGTATCAGCCGGCCGCCGGTCGACGTCTTGGAGTTGGCGCGACAATTGGGAATCGACGTCGCCTTTGATCACCAGCAGCGAGTTCGCGGACGGCACAAGAAGTTAGCGGGACGGTCGTCGATTTTTCTGAGGCCCGACGAGCGTCCGGAACGTCTGCACTGGGCGGCGGCGCACGAATTGGGCGAGGTGGTCGCGTACCGGGTTTTCGACCGGGTTTCGCTGCCGGGTGAGGAGACGCCGCCCCGTTTACGCGAAGACATTGCGAACTTGCTGGCGTCGCGGCTGCTGTTGCCGACCCGTTGGTTCCTCGACGACGCACGGCGCTTCCAGGTTGATCTCTTGCAATTGAAGCAATTCTACCGCACGGCCAGCCACGAGCTGATTGCGTACCGGTTGCTCGATCTGGACGAGCGGTCGACGATCACCGTGTTCGATCAGGGGCGGCTGACCCGTCGACGCGGAAACTGTGACGCCAAACCGCCGCGTCTGCAGCCGATCGAACGGGATTGCTGGGCTGAGGTTCATCGCTTGAATCGGTCGGCCGAAATGTGTGCAAGTGGTCTGACGGTCCAGGGCTGGCCGGTCCACGAGAACGGCTGGAAACGCGAGGTGTTGCGGACCACCCTCGCATGGGAAGACTGAAGCCCGGTCCGGGCGTTTCCATCTGTCGATGCTTTCGGCTACGATGGGGACGCGCCGCGCACTCGGATGGCACGCCCTGACACAAGCAACGGCGTGGTCACGACCTACGCTACGCCCATCCCTGCGGTCTGGGCGGCCACAGCGAAAGATCACAGAGACAGCGAGCAGATGATTCCCATCGTCGATACCCACCAGCACCTGTGGGACCTGCAACGATTCCATCCGCCCTGGTTGGACACCGAAGGCCTGGAGAGCATTCGGCGCAGCTTCCTGATGTCAGACTATCTGGCAGCGACGAAGGGGCTGAACGTCGTCAAGACCGTTTACATGGAGGTCAACGTACATCCCGACCAGCAGGTCGCCGAGGCCGAGTACGTGATCGACCTCTGCCGGCAAGACGACAATCCGATGGCGGGGGCGGTCATCGGCGGGTCTCCGCAGTCAAAAGACTTCAAAGACTACGTCACCCGCCTCGCGAAGAGTCCGTACGTCAAAGGAGTCCGGACGGTCTTAGACGATCCGGATCGGCCCCGGGGACTGTGTCTGGAACCGCTGTTTGTCGAGAACGTGAGACTGCTCGGCCAATTGGACCTGATTGACGACCTTTGCCTGCGTCCGGGCGAGATGACCGACGGCGCGAAACTGGTCGAGAAATGTCCGCAGACTCGGTTCGTCGTCGATCACTGCGGCAACATGAGCGTGCAATCGACCGACAAGAAGCTGCGCGGCCGCTGGATGAAGGGCATGCGGGAAATCGCCCGACACGAGAACGTCATCTGCAAGATATCCGGCATCGTCGTCACCGCCAAGGAGAACTGGAACCCGGACGACTTGGCCCCGAACGTCAATTTCTGCCTGGAGACGTTTGGGGAAGACCGCGTCTGCTTCGCCGGTGACTGGCCGGTCTGCACGCTGCGGACGAGCTTGGGGCAATGGGTTGAAGCGCTGGAGCACATCGTCCGCGACAAGTCGCTGCAGTTCAAACGGAAACTGTTTCACGACAACGCAGAAAAGTTTTACGGGCTGCGTTAACGCGCCGCGATCCGCAGCATGTCGCCGTCATTGTGCATGAAAGCCCACGGATGGCAATCCGTGGGTCCCGCCGGTTGCGACCGGCGGGCTTTGCCGCGAGGCAGGGACCTCGCTCTCCCATTCATAGACTGTCCTCGGAGTGCCCAAGCCGACAACTCGTTGTCGCAATCCGCTGGTTCCGCGGCCCATCCAGCGACGACAAGTCGTCGGTTTGGGTTTCTATGAATAATCCACGATCCAACGGTTCGCGGGACAAAGCCAACCCAACCAGCGAGTCGACAGGCTGGTCTCATCTCTCCAGCCGTTCAACGTCGGCAACCTCTTCCAGGCTCGGCGCGGCCGTTTCGTCTCGCGTTCGTGGCCGCAGGTACATGCGGATGGGGACTTCCTGAAACGGCAGCTCTTCACGCAAGACGCCCAGCAGATAGCGCTTCCACGATGCGTCGAATAGGCTCGGATCGTTGCATTTCAGCACGATGGTCGGCGGCGCGGTGGCCACCTGCGTCGCGTAGAAGATCTTAGGCTGTTTGTTCTTCCGGGACGGCGGCGGGTTGTTGACGATGGCCGCGCGCACCAGCTTGTTCAGCCGCGACGTGGAGACGCGGATGCGCGCCTGCTTGAAGATGCTTTGCGCAAGATTGATCAGCTTCCGGACGTTGCGGCCCTGCTCGGCTGTGATGAACGCCAGCGGCACGTGGCGCATCGAGCTGAACGACCGGATCAGATACTTCGACCACGCCTCGGTCGTCATGTCGCCGGCCAGGTCCCACTTGTTGACGACGAAGATGCACGGCTTGTCGTGCGTCTGCATTTCCTCGACCAGTTGTTTGTCGACTCGCGAAATGGTTTCTTGCGAATCGAAGAACATCAGCACCACGTCGGCGCGGCGAATGCTGCGTTTGGCCCGCACGAGTCCGTAGAACTCGACGTCGCTGGCCATGCTTTTGCGTTTGCGCACGCCGGGGGTGTCGATGGCGATGAACGTCTTGTCGTCCATCTCAAAGCGGATGTCGACGCTGTCACGGGTCGTGCCCGGAACTTCGCTGACAATCACCCGCTCGGCCTGGGCCAGTTCATTGATGAACGTGCTCTTGCCCACGTTTCTCCGTCCGACAATCGCCAGCTTCAACTCGGGTTGGATGGAAAGCGTCTCGCCTTCAGCTTGTTCCAGCTCTTCCGCCGCCGGCAAGTGTTCGAGGATGGCGTCGAGTAATTCGCGGCGATTCCTTTTGGCCCGCACGCTGGTGATGACGGCCGGTGCGTCGGTGAGCCGGTGAAATTCGTGGATCTCGTCGTCGGTGCGCGGCGAATCGCATTTGTTGAGGACGAGCAGCTTCGGCTTGTCGATCCGCCTCAGCCGATCCGCGACCTCCCGGTCCAGCGACGTCAGCCCGGCAATGCCGTCGACGACGAACAGAATCAGCTCGGCCTCGTCGATGGCGATGCGGATCTGCTCCTCGATCTCTTCAGTCAGATCGCCGACGTCCTCGATCCCCATTCCGCCGGTGTCGACCAGCTCGAAATAACGGTCGCCCTCGTGCATCAAATGCATCACCCGGTCGCGGGTGACGCCGGGCGTCGGATCGACGACGGCAATCCGCCGCCCGGCAAGCCAGTTCAACAACGAACTCTTGCCGACGTTCGGACGACCGACGATGGTGACTTTCGGAACAGACATGGCTGGTGTGCTTCGAAGAAAACCGGTCCACTCCCAATGTACCGTCCGGAGCTGCAAATGCGGAGTGCGGAGTGCGGAATTCGGAATGCGAAGTGCGGGAGGGTGGCCGGGGCTGGACCGAAGGGAAGCCCCGGTCCCGGAATGACCGGGGTTTCGCACGGCTCCAACCCCGGCCACCCTGCCGGATTCTCACGGTTCTGAAAGCCAGCACAGCAATGAGCTTTGAGCACTTTGGGACTCTGTTATTTTGTTTTTCATCCGTGTAAAATGCGGCGGCAGAGAAGAACGGCCTTCGGAGGCGTTCGCCGGAGTGGCGGAATTGGCAGACGCGCTGGATTCAAAATCCAGTTCCTGGCAACGGGAGTGTGGGTTCGAGTCCCACCTCCGGCACTGACACACCAAGGGCTTGCCACCTGCGCCACTTGGCCTGAAAGACGACACCGCAAGCAGAACGGAAAACGGGACTTCTGGCGTCGAATGGCCGAGGGAACTTTGTCGCGTCGCTTACGCGGCCACGTCGGGGGTCGCCGCCTTGCGAGGCAGATGAACGCGGAACGTGCTGCCTCGCCCCGGGCCGGCGCTGGCCGCTTCGATCGTTCCCCCGTGGTCGCTGATGATGCGGTGACTGATTGAGAGTCCCAGCCCGGTCCCTTTCCCCGCTCTTCTCTGTGTGAAAAAGGGTTCGAACAGGTTTTCGATCACTTCAGGCGTCATGCCGCAGCCGTCGTCCTGAAAGGTCATCATCACATGATCGGTCCGCTCGGTGATATGAATCCGCAAGGTGCCGCCGCCCTCCATCGAGTCCAGGGCGTTGGCCACCAGGTTGAGGATCACCTGCTTGATCTCCGGTCCGTTGACTTCGAGGTGACATGGTTTGGACCGTGTGAATTCGATCCGCCGGTCGCGGAATTTGCTCATGTGCTGCACCATCGAGAGAACTTCCGAGATGAGCGACGTCAGGTCGTTCGGCCCGCGGGTCGCATCCTGCCCGCGGGAGAAATCCAGCAGCTTGGCCGTGATTTCCCGGCAGCGCTGGGACTCACGCCCGATCATCTTCAGATACTGGCGGATGACGGCGGCGTTCTCGCCGTCGACATCGGCGAGCAGCTCCGCCGTCCGCTCCCGGAGCGAATCGGAAGCCATCACGATCGCCGAGAGCGGATTGTTGATTTCGTGTGCCACGCCGGCTGACAAAAACCCGACGCCCGCCAACCGCTCGGAACGGACCAACTGGTTGCTCCGCTGTCGGACCTGCCGATCGAGGTCTTCGGTGATCTCCCGAAACCGGGCGGTCATCTTGTTGAACGAGTCGGCCAGTTCGGCCATCTCATCGTGTGACGTCAATTCCACCTGGTAGTCGAAATCACCGTGCGCAACCCGCAAGGCTCCCTGGTGCAGTTTTTGGATGGGCAGGAAGACCCACAGATAACCGTACCGCACAAGGCTGAGAAACAGCACGACCACCAGGGCGCTCAACACGGAGACCATCCAGAACTGCGAGTGGTACACCTTGCCTGCTTGTGCAAGGGTGTCACTCAGCCCTTCCTCCGGGTCCGGGATCCGCTCCCTCTGCACCCGCGTGTACAGTGCAGCGACTTCGTTGAGCATGAACCATGCAGTCGACCGGTGCCGCTCTGTGTCACCTAGCAATGCGCTGAGTTTCTCAAGTTCGTCGAATTGCGACTCGACGGTCACCAGGAACGGATCGATCACCCATCGGCGCGCCACGGCCCCGGTAGTCGGCGGGACATCATCCAGCTTCCGCCGGAAATCGAGAATCCGCTCTCTGGCAAGTTTAAGGCGCTCTTGGAACTCCTGCTGCCGAAACCGCACGGCCTCGCTGTTTTCCGGCACCTTTTGCGACAGCGGTTCGAACAGCAGGCCAACGGCATCGGCCAGCTCCCCTCGGCGCGGGGCTCGATTGATGCTGAAGTCGAGGTCCTTCACGACGTTTCGATACGAAATCAACCCCGACATCCCGCTGAGTGACAACGTCACCAGCATGACCAGCACAAGCGCAAGACCAAGCACCATCTTGCGCCGAATGGTACGGGTGAAAAACAACTTGACCTCCGTGTCACAGCCGCAGGCAATCACTGCGGTCACGACGTAAACCGACACTGCTGCCGGCCGCGAAGTCTACCATCGGTGCGCGAAGCGTGACAAGACCGAAGCAATGGTCAGCTACTCGCCTCTTGCGTCGGTGAAGAGGAACCCTTACCCCATTTTGCCTCGCGGTCCATCTGTTTGCGCTGCAGCTGCACGCCGCACATCAGCACGTCGATGGCTTTGGCATAGTGGCGGAACGCTTGACGGAACTGCTTTTCCGTGATGGCGTTCTTCGCGGCATTGAAAGTGGTCTCAAGTTCGGGCCAGTTGATCGACCAGCCTTCTTCGGTGGCCGTCCGCTGCAGCTCCGCCTCGACGGCTGCCAGATGAGTGAGAAACTTCGGGTTGAATTGGGCCGACGCTGTGCGATACGGGCGCCACACGGTGGTTTCTGCGAGATCGGGATTGCCGGTGATTCGTCGCGGACGCTTGTCCCACCAGTAAATGGCCAAGGCAAGGAGAGCCGCCAGTGCCAAAGCCCCGATAACGACCGCTTCTACGGGTTTTCGGGCCAACGCTTCCGAGACCGCAGCGACAAACGTGGCTGCAATCACCCAAATGCTGGCCCAGAGCCACCAATGCAATCCTGCTTCCTGTTCTGGCGGGACGTGCACGTCGTGGGTTGAGAGTCCATCGGGCAGTTCGCCCGCGTGGACGATCACGACGGTGATGTTGTCGGACCCGCCGCGCAGATTGGCCAAATGCACCAGCAGCCGACAGGCTTCACCCGGTGGAAGTTCGGTGACGATCGATCCAATTTCGGCATCAGTGACGTGACCGGTCAATCCGTCGGAACAAAGCAGGTAGCTGTCGCCCGGAAACACTGGGTAGGGGCCTTCCGTATCGACTTTCACCGTCGGCTCCGGCCCGAGCGATCGCGTGATCACATTACGGGGCTGCTGGATGAAGATCTCTTCCGGCTTCATCTTGCCTTGTTTCAGCAGTTCCCATTGCAGACTGTGATCGAAGGTAAGCTGGTCGATGCGGCCGTCGCGGATGCGATACACGCGGCTGTCCCCGACGTGGGCAATCACCGCGCCCAGCGGCGAAAGAGCCAGCGCCGTGCAGGTGGTGCCCATCCGCTCGAAATCGCGGTTGTGTGCGGCGCGTTCGTAAATGGTGTGGTTGGTCGTCTCGATGGCCTGCTGCAACGCGTCCGAGATGTCCGCTTCTTTCAGCTTGTAGTAGGCGTGCGGCAGTGTATCGACGGCAATCTTGCTGGCCAATTCGCCGACGGCGTGCCCTCCCATTCCGTCGGCCACCAGGAACAGATGCCCGCGACGTTTCCACGTCGCTTTTTCCGGGCAAATGCGGGCCACGCACGCATCCTGATTGTTCCGTCGCCGAAATCCGATGTCGCTGATCGATGCGTACTGAACCGGCTGCTCCCAACGCATGACCACTCCTGGCTGACCGCTTCCACTGCGCTGATGAGATGGATCATTTATCTTATCGTCTCCGGAGTGCCCAAGTAAAGTGACTCGCTCGGCTTACGCCGCCGGCAGCAACTGGGCCGTTTCCCTCTCGGCACCGAGGGGCCTTCGCCAACTGCCCTTGGCGGATGTGTGGAACACCGTTAGAATTCCGCCCTCATTCGTCGAGAAGAACTCACTTCTATCTAGAACTTCCGGTCTTCGAAGTGATGCCGATCCAACAAATGCGGTCAACGGGGAGCCGTGCAGCTTCTTCCCCGCACTCGTTGCGGACAACCCGTTTGTTCTTCATCGCGGGCGTCATGCTCGTCTGCGCCAGTCAGAACGGCTGCGTCTTTCGCCGGATGACGATCCATTCTGACCCCCCCGGCGCACTGGTGCTGTTGGACGGCGAAGAAATCGGTTATACGCCGGTCTCCACCGATTTTACTTACTACGGCACGCGCGAAATTACGCTGGTCAAAGACGGATACGAAACGCTGACAACACTTCAGAAAATACCGGCGCCGTGGTACCAGTTGGTTCCGCTCGACTTCTTTTCCGACAACCTGTCGCCGTGGAAAGTCACCAATCGGCACGACTTCACGTACAAATTGCAGCGGCAGAAGGTCGTCGCGACGGAGGAGCTTTTGCCGCGGGCCGACGCGCTTCGCTCCGAAGCGCAACTGGGTCCCTAGCAATCCGTGACGGGATTGGTGGCTCGATGACTTGACGGGTCAGAAGCTCCGCTTTCTCGCCAAAACCGAACTTCTTGCAGATCCTGATGATCGGGTCACTGCCGTCGAAGCCGATCGCCATCTGGAGGAATTCCATTCCGGCTTGCCTCTCGCGGCGGCTCCTTCAACCCTGAGCTTCCCGAGAACGCTCCGCGGACCCCGATCAGTTCCGGGTGCCGGGCGATTTTGTCGCTGAAAATACGCAAGTCGCCAACGATCGGCTCAATGTTCTTCAATAGGATCGCCAAAGAGCTTGCCGAGCGATTCAAATTGCGGTACAGCTCCGGATCGGCCATGAACTTTTGCAGCGATCCGTCCTCCTTTCGCAGCAACCGCGAAAATTGGCTCAACTCGGCCGAGACCGTTTGCAGGTTGCCCAGCGTGCTGTCCAGCTTGGCGACCATCGACCGGCTTCGCTTGGCCAGCGGCAGGGTGACTTCATTCAGATTGCTCAAGTTCTGGCCGGCGCTGTGGGCCGCCAACCGAACGGCCAGGATTGTCTGACGGGTCTCGTCCACCAGGTCGGGCAGGGCCGTCAGCGTCCGTTTCAGGTTTTCCTGCTGTTGGGGGTCGCCGAGGACTTTATTCGCATGCACCAACGCTGTATTGGCATTTCGCATCGTCAACGTGAACTGGTTCAGCGCCTCGGCTGTTCGCTCGATGACGACGCCAAGCTGACCATGATTGGTCTCCATCAGGGCGTTCAGATTACGGCCGACATGCTGCCATTCGCGACTGGTGGCGTGAAACGCTTCGAGCGTGTTTGTCATTTTGCCCTCAAGCCGGCCGATGATTTCGATTGGATCAACCGGCGGTTTTCCGTGCAGTTTGCCGCCGGCAGGCAGGTATTGACGGCTTCGTCCCGGCGAAAGGGCAATGCTCGCGTCTCCCAAAAGCGAACGCACCAGTCGTGGTTGCGCATCGCGGCGGAGCCGGTATTTCGCACGAACGTCGATCCACACAATCACTCCCCCCTGCTCTTCATCGAACACCACTTCGCGAACCCGTCCGATCGTAATCCCGTTGCGCCTGACGGGTGTCGACGGCTGCACGCCGGGGGCGGTGTCGAAATGGATTGCCACCGTATAGTGGCGTTCCCAAATCGCTCGCAATTCGCCGAACTGGAAGACCATCACACCGGCGATGGTCATGGCCGCTAGAACGAAAATGCCGACGCGAAATTGCAGTTGACGTTCAGTCATGTCACCAGAAATTCCTGAATTCGCTTTCCCGCCTCGCCACGCACGAATTGACAGACCTGCGGATCACTGGATGAAAACGCCTCTTCGGCTGCTCCTTCGAACACGATCTGAGCGGCATCCGGCTCCAGCGGCGCCAGCGGGTGCAGGATCACCACGCGGTCGGCCACTTTGCGGACGGTCCGCATGTCGTGCGTCACGACCACACTGGTCACCGGACGGCGAGCGCGGGTTTGCAGGATCAACTCATTGATCACGTCGCTCATAATCGGGTCCAGACCGGTTGTCGGCTCGTCATAGAAGACGACTTCCGGCGTCAACGCCAGCGCCCGGGCCAATCCAACCCGTTTCTTCATTCCGCCGGAGAGTTCGGCCGGTTTCTTTCGGCAGACGGTTTCCGGCAAACCGACTTCCGAGAGCCGCTCGCGCACAATTTGACGGATCTGTTCTGGAGAAAACGACGTGTTCTGTCGCAGCCCGAACGCGACGTTTTCGAAGACGTTCATGCTGTCGAACAGGGCCGCCCCCTGGAACAAGTAGCCGAATCGCAGCCGTTCGCGGTTGAGCTGCTGCTCGGTGAAGTCTCTGACCGGGCGTCCGTACCAGTGGACTGCCCCGGCCGACGGTTCCAGCAGCGCCATCATCAACTTCAGCGTAACACTTTTGCCACACCCGCTCTCGCCGATCAGCGCCAGCGTCTCGCCCCCTTTGACCTCCAAGGAAATGTCCCGCAACACCTGCTGGGAATCGAACGTCTTGGTCACGTGACGAAGCTCGATCGGCGGTTTCGATTGCCGATCGCGGATTGCGGATTGTGGATTGTGGACTACAGACTGCGGATTGCCATTTGCGGACTTCAGGCGTTCGGACTTCTGACTTCCACTTTCGGCTTTCCGCTTTCCGTTTTTTTTCTCGGGCTGCATTGGGGGACCTATACAATCGAAATCGGCGCCGACCAGATCAAGTAGTACAGATTGTTCAAGAACACACCCAGGAAGAAGTCGAGGATCAGAATGGCAACGAACGACAACACAAACGCTTCCGTGGCCGCCTTGCCGACGCCTTCCGCCCCGGCTCCGCAATGGAAACCGCGATGGCAGGCAATCAGCGCAATGGCCGCTCCGAACGAAATGCTTTTGAACATGCCGTGGAACACGTCGTAAGCCGTCACGTAATGGTCCGTGTGATACCAATAGTGAAAGCTGTCGACCCCCAGAATCTGCGTGCTGAAAAACCAGCCGGCTAGCATGCCGACGCCGTCGGCAACCGCGGTGAGCATGGGAATCAGCAGGAAGCAGGCCAGGAAGCGAGGCACCACCAGGTAGTGGATCGGATTGGCGCCCAGCGCCCGCATCGCGTCGATTTGCTCGGTGACGCGCATGGTTCCCAGCTCGGCCGCCATCGAGCTGCCGACCCGTCCGGCCAGCATCGTCGCCGCCAGCACCGGTCCCAGTTCGGTGACCAGCGACATGTTGATCACCGCCCCCATCCTGGTTTCCAGGTGCATCAGCCGGAACTGATTGAACGACTGCACCGCCAACACCATGCCGATAAACGCCCCGGTGACGACGATCACCGGCACGCTGAGCACGCCGATGCGGTACATCGCCGGCAGTAGAACCGATCGGCTCGGCAAGCCCACGAACATCCACCGCACCATCCGCAGGGCGAACACCGCCAGATCACCGACCGACTCTACGCCGCAAATCGTGAGCCGCCCCATCACGCGGATCGGTTGCCATCGTCGTGTCGAGACCAAGCCAGTGGCCATTCTTCGTAACTCGTTCTATTAAAACTGCTTGAAGATCGGACGTGTTGGCCGCTTCCGCCTCCAATTGCACCTGAGCCGATCACTCGGTCCGAAAGTAACCAACAAAAATCCGGCTTCAGCAGAGATGGACGTGCAGACAGAAGCGGAGTCGAAAGCCGCGGAAGATTAGCCGATTTGCCCATCCGAAGCGAGGTCACTTGAAATGCAAGACCGGTTTGCTGGATTGGTTGGAAAGTGGGGAGCAAGAAGACGCTTCGCACGGTCGGTCAGGTCTGGGTGACTCAAGTTTCGAGGTGATTTGTCAGGTGGGCGACTCAGTGGTACATCTTCATAAGTTCATTTTTCTTCAATCGTTATGAAGAATAACCTGCCACAGAGGTTGACGAACTGGGGCGCAGCCGAATAATTCAACAGCGACGAGACGGCTGTGGAAGTCACGAGTTTTGACGGTGGCGGAAGAATCCGCCGCTTACAGGTCGCGGCGTGCTGCCGCGACGCTCAAAGCAGATGTCGATGGAAGTCGGCCTGTTCGCTTCACCGCGGAGCAGGAAGGCCGCGGGGTGCGAAAAAAATTAAATTTTTTTGCAACCAGGTACATTTTGGTGCGCGTCGGGGGCGTGATTGTGGTAGCATGCGAAACTTATGGTGTTGAAAGTGTATTGACTTCGATGGTTCTCAAGGAGAGAAAGGATGCTGTCGCCGAGAACCCGCTTGCTCATTGCTGTTGAGCAAAGCTCCCCAGTGGTCGTAGCCGCTGCAGAGCGTTCGGCGCGTCGTTCCTGAGTCGAAACCTCACGACGGCGGAGCCGGACCTTCGCTCCCCCGCACGGACCCAACCGGGGCCGACACATGTGCCGGAGCGAACCAGCGAGTCAAACCACAGCTGGATTCGTCCGTTTCCGTTTTGCAGTGAGGATCCTGTAATCCGACCGGTCGACAAGGCAAGAGGGTTCGTCGTCACCGTCTCCCTCGTTCGCGATTTGACGGGCTGGGGGGGATCCCCAAAGGGCAGAAAATGCTGCCATGATCGTCATGGCAGGTCCGCAACGGGCGCAATGTACTGAGTCAAGAGTTCGTACACGGACGTGCGGAAGATTTTGTCTCGAGAAAAAGGGAGTGATCCGTGCATCGATTGAACGAAGGTCTCAAATCGTTGATCGAAGAGGCACAACACACAGGCTATCTGACGTTCCAGCAGGTGGACCATTATCTGCCTGACGAAGGGGGGGACCCCGCTTTGGTCGATCACCTGGTGCTGGCGTTGGAAGAATTCGGACTGGAGATCATCGAAGATCCTCAGGCGCGCGTCGCGGCAGACGCTGCGCATCCGCAGCAGAACGGAAACGGGAGCGAAGCAAGGAAGGCTGCAGAAACAGCCAAGCCGTATCTGGTGCCGGAAACAACCGCCCTCTCATCCCGTGATCCGATCCGCATGTACCTCAGCCAGATGGGCAATATCCCGCTTTTGTCTCGCGCGAAAGAGATCTATCTGGCCAAACGCATCGAGATTACTCGCAAGCGGTTTCGCCGAATGCTGCTCGAGTCCGATTTCGCATTGCGAATTGCCGTCGAAACACTGGAAAGAGTCTACGCCGGCGAGCTGCCGTTCGAACGGACGCTGCGGACTTCGGAAACGGAAAACGTACAAAAAAAACAAATCCTGGGCCGCATGCCGCACAACCTGAAGACCTTAAGGCACCTGATGGAGAAAAACGTTGAGGACTTCGAGATCGCAAACTCGCCCTCGGCAAACCGGCAAAAACGACAGGCAGCCAAGCAGCGAATGATTCTCAGACGCCGCAAAATGGCCACCCTGTGCGAAGAGCTGAGCCTGCGGACACAACGGCTGCAGCCGGTCATGAAGCGGTTGCAGCAAATCGCCCAACGGCTGGGCGAGCTAAAACGCCAGATCAGCAGTCTGAGCGGCCGCAACGGGGCCTCCGGCGAACTCCCGCTGCTCCAGCGAGAACGGGAAGAGTTCGTCGCCATGCTGTTGGAGACCCCGGAACAGTTCAGCGCACGCACCGACGAAATCGAACGCCGCTTCAACGCCTGGACCGAAGCCAAGCAGGAGCTCTCCGGCGGCAATCTGCGGCTGGTTGTCTCGATCGCCAAGAAATACCGCAACCGCGGCTTGAGCTTCCTCGATCTCATTCAGGAAGGCAACGCCGGCTTGATGCGGGGGGTCGAGAAGTATGAGTATCGCCGCGGATACAAGTTCTCGACCTACGCCACCTGGTGGATTCGGCAGGCCATCACCCGCGCCGTCGCCGATCACGCCCGCACCATTCGCATCCCGGTGCACATGTTCCAGAGCATCTCGATGCTCAAATCCAAGAGCGAGCAGATTCGCCAAGAAACCGGACGCAATCCGAGCATGGAAGAACTGGCCGACGCCGTCGGCTTGGGCGTCGACGAGACCGAACGCATTATGAAGACCTGGAAGCATCCGATCAGCCTCGACACCCCCGTCGGCGAGAGCGAGGACAGCAGCTTCGGCGACTTCCTGGAAGACGGCCACGAAGAAAGCCCGGCCGACTCGGCCATGCAGCAGATGCTCCGCGACAAAATCAACCACGTCTTGAAAAGCCTCACCTACCGCGAGCGCGAGATCATCAAGCTGCGCTACGGCCTGGGCGACGGCTACAGCTACACGCTGGAAGAAACCGGCCGCATCTTCAAGGTCACCCGCGAGCGCATTCGCCAAATCGAGTCCAAAGCCCTCAAGAAACTGCAGCACCACACCCGCAGCGATCACCTCAAAGGATTCGTCGAGGCCCTCCTCCCGCAAATGGCCAAAGCGGAAGAAACCGAAGCCCTCGTCGCCGCAGCCGAGTGAACGGGCCGCGAAACTATCTGATGCGCAACCAAATCGGGTTGATTCAGCAGGGCATCAAGTGCCATGGGCGGCTGTCAGACCCACTCGTCGCCACACGTGAGCCGCAGATTTTTTTTCCAGTCCTCCGGCCACCACAATTCCAGAACATCCTCGTTGCCGAACATAACAAGCATCCCAGGTTGGCTCGGCAACAGGCCGATATTGCGAACGTGCTCTGGAATAGTGAAGCGAAATGTCTGAGCGTAAGGTTCCAATCTCAGTCGCCACGCAGTCGCATTTGAACGCATTGCTTGCCTATCAGTACGAGCTACTTTCGACTTTCTTGTATTCGTCGATTCTTGGGGGACAACCTCCATCGCGGGGACTTCACGGAGAAGTCTGACCACACAGTCGATTCCGGTCTTTCTGTCTGAAAGCCACCGAACACACTCTCTAACGTGTTTGGGCATCACCACACGGTGATTGGTCGTCACCGCAACCGTTGTAACACATCCATTTCCAACGCTGGCGATAGGCGAATTTCGGGCCATGTTATTGCCTTCCTGCGCGACGCGCTCGCCAAGAATCTGCCTCAAATCCAATGAGTCGGAACTAACCGCAATTTAACCAATAAAATTTTTTTGTCAAATGGCGGCCGCGGCGAAAGTACCGGTCCAAATCACGCGGAAGGGTTGTCATGATTTGCAGTCGTATGAACCATCGTCCAACCGGACGGAAGCAAAGGAATGCGAACACGGAGCAAGGGAATGCGAACACGTCAGTCTTTTTCGGTCTGGGCTTCAAGTCTTTTGGTCTGTACGACACTATTCGTCGGATGGCATCAGCGCACGTTCGGCGAAGATGATGGAAAGAAACGGCAACAGTTGGACGAACTGTTGCAGCAGCTTGTGCAGGATTCGGAGCGGGTCGAACAGAAGAGTAAGGCCCTACACGCCCGTATCCAGGCGGCACGGAAGGCTCAGCAGCAGCGAGACGAAGCCTGGCGGCGGCAAGACGAGGAAACGTGGTACAGCGTTTCCAGCAAGAATTTCGTCGTGTCTGCCGTTGGCAAATCGTTCTCGGAAGCGATACTCGCCAAAGCCGAGGCGTTCCGAAAAGAAATCGCCCTGACGTGGTTCGGACAAGAGTTGCCGGAAGGCGAGCACGTGGCGCTGATTCATGTGACGTTGTCCAAAGACAAGGACGAAGGGTTGACACTATTGACCGGCCCAGCTAAGCGGCTTGGCGGCAACCACCGGGTCTGGTTGGAGACAACCCGAGAGTTGGCGCTGGGCAGCACGCTCGCGCACGAGATTGCGCACGT
Organism: uncultured Planctomycetaceae bacterium; assembly: GCA_964530165.1. GTDB lineage: Bacteria > Planctomycetota > Planctomycetia > Planctomycetales > Planctomycetaceae > CAZGYE01. The sequence continues at coordinate 12,163 of CAZGYE010000032.1, read as the reverse complement.
CGTGATGGACGCGCGATTTCCGGCGGGCATGCCGCCTTGGGCCCGCGAGGGCACGGCCTCGCTCTTGGATGACCAGGCAAGAGTCGCAACCCGTCGGGGAATCCTCACTCAGTTCACGCAGACCAAGCAATGGCCGTCGGTGGCCAGGATCATGGGCGCACCCAAGATCCCGCCGACTGACGAAGTCTCTTACGCCGTCGCGATCTCACTGACCGAGTTCTTCCTTTCGCTGAAGGATCGCGCCACCTTCCTCGACTTCGTCGCGTCCGGCAGCCAGATCGGTTGGGACAGAGCTCTCCAACAACTCTACAAGATCGACGGCACAGCGAAACTGCAAAAAGACTGGGAGGCTTGGCTGACTCGCTGATTTCAGTCCCAATCGCTGGCATTCACCCATATTCAATAAGCCGGGTACCAGTACTCGACGATTGTTGGGATCACCGGATACTCGACGATGGTCGGGATCACTGGATAGGTGTAATCGACGACGTAGCCGTCTTTGTCCCAGCGCCAGTTCGTCAGCACCCTTTCAGTCCATTCACTGGGCATTCGCACCGTGACAGGACCGCGTGGCACCGGCGCGTACGACACCTCGTTCGGGAGGACCCGCCAGCGAACCCCGTTAACGTAGAGGTACTGCGTTCGACCCGTGCGGTTGCGAATTCGCAATTTCCCTTTCGTTGCTTCATGGACCTCGCGCTGGAACGACTGGCTCCTCTGCATGTTGCCGATCAAGTTGGGGACATACCGGCCCGAGTCGCCGTCGTACCGCGAAATGTCGTCCAGGCGTCTTCTATACTCCACTCGGTCCGCGTCGGCCTGACTGGTGAGGCGCCGCTCGGTTGACTCAAGCCGCTTGAGGTTCGAGTCGATTCTGCGACCATGCGACCCGATGTTGTCTGCGTTCGCCGTGATGCTTCCGATGTTGTTGTTGATGGCATTGGTATTCTTCGTGGCCGCTCGAGTGAGCCTGTTGACTCTGGCGTTGAGAGCGGCTTGCGCCTTCTTCAAGTCTGCGTCCAACTTCGCTACATCTGCGTCATGAGCTTTCCTCAAGTCCGCTAAGTCCGCTTCGAACTTGTCGACCTTGTTGTCGACCCGGCTTGTGAGCCGTTTTTCCAAATCCTGAAGGTCCTTGTCCCAGGGATTGGCGGCATTGGCCTCTGTGGCCACTCCGGCCATCAGGAGCACGGCGGCCGACACAAACATGACCGGGTTTCTCATCGTGTTGTTCCTCCTTCGATCGTATTGACGTCCCGTTACCTTCGCGCACACCACGAACTGCGAGCGCATTGGGTAAGGTGAGCACGCCTCCGGTGCAGTGGAACTTCGTGAACGCCGTTTCAGAAGTGAGACTACGTTTCCAATACAATCCCCCTGGCGAGCTTATCTGTCAATGAAGAATGTGTGGAATTTTCGAATTTCTTCGCATTTTACAGCTTTATCGATTAAACAACATGGGCAAAGGCACTTGCCGCTTTGTTCTTTTTTTGAGTTCTCGTATTTGAAGCGAACCTGACGGGCGGATATGTTTAGAATTCTTCAAGACGAGTGAATCGGCGTGGCCGGCAGGGGAGAGCGCGCAGGTGGGATTGTTCGACGGCAAAAAAGGCCTCATCTTTGGGATCGCCAACGATTATTCGATTGCGTGGGCGATCACGCAGCAGTTGCATGCTGAAGGGGCCCAGATGGGGTTTACGCACCTGCCGGACAGGGACCCTGAGCGGCCGCGGATGGAACGGCGGTTGCGGAAGCTGGTCGAGCCGATCGGAGCGAAGATCGTCATGCCCTGCGACGTGCAGAGCGATGACGATCTCGACGCCGTCTTCGCCGCGGCCCGGGAGACGTTCGGGCGGATTGATTTCGTCCTGCACTCGATCGCCTATGCGCCCATCGCGGACTTGAAAGGCCCCACCGTCGCGGTGAGCCGTGAAGGGTTCAAGACGGCGATGGAGATCAGCGTCTATAGTTTGCTGAGCATTGCCAACCGGTCGCGCGAGCTGCTCACTGCCGGCGGGACCATTCTGACGCTCACCTACCTGGGCGGTGAGAAGGTCATCCCCGGTTACAACATCATGGGCCTTTGCAAAAGCGCGCTGGAGAGCGGCGTCGAGTACCTGGCCCACGAGCTGGGGCCGACGGGCCTTCGAGTGAACGCATTGAGTGCCGGGCCGCTGAAGACGCTCAGCTCTGCGGCCGTCGGCGACTTCGACCAGATGATGAAACTCTGCACAAGTTTCTCGCCGCTGCGGCGAAACATCACGCCGGAAGAGGTCGGTAAGATCGGCATGTTCCTGCTCAGCGACCTTTCCAGCGGCATCACCGGCGAGACGGTGCATGTCGACGCCGGCTACCACATCATGGGGGCGCCGCCGGTGGAGCTGCATGGGGATTGAGAATTGACTATTGACTATCCCGGATTATTTATAGGTTGCCCTTGTGGTACCCAAACCGACAACTTGTTGTCGCAATCCACTGGTTGCATGGCGCACCCAGCGACGACAAGTCGTCGGTTTGGGTTTCTATGAATAATCCGGACTATTGAAGATGACGGGCATGGACGGCCAGCGATCTCCAATCGTCAATCTTCAATCTCCAATCGCCAATCTCATTGGCGTTGCGGTCGATTTGCACTTTTGGCCTTGCCGTCCCGCCATCCCATGTGGAGCGTGCCCTTCGTGCCGTAGAAGTAGTGGATGCCCCAGTCACCAATGCAGATCGGGCTGAACAGGTGCGGGGAGGCGGGATGCTTCATGGCGGCGTGTTATCCCAGGTGTCAACCGAGTCGGGCTTTGCACTCGTCGAGCATTGCCACGGTTCGGCTGGCGCCGACTCGGGTGACGCCCAGCGCCCGGACCTCCAGCAGTTTGTCCAGCGAGCGAACGCCGCCGGCCGCTTTGACCTGAACGTGCTCCGGCGCGTACTTTCGCATGAGCCGCAGGTCTGCGATCGTCGCGCCGCCGGAGCCGTATCCGGTTGAAGTCTTCACCCAGTCGGCTCCCACGTCGCCACAGATCTTGCATAGCCGAATTTTGTGCTCGTCTTGGAGGTAGCAATTCTCGAAGATGACCTTCACCCGGGCGCCGTCTTGATGCGCCCGCTCGACGACGGCTTGGATGTCCCGCCGAACGAAGTCCCAATCGCCGGTGAGGACCTTGCCGACGTTGACGACCATGTCCAGCTCCCGGCCACCGTCGGACAGGGCCTGCCGGGCCTCGGCAAGCTTGACGGCCGTGGCGTGCCCGCCGTGGGGAAAACCGATCACCGTGCCGGGGACGACCGTGCTGCCGCCCAGCAGTTCGGCACAGCGTTTGAGGTAATACGGCTTCATGCAGACGGAAGCGACGTTGTAGTCCAGCGCCACCCGGCAGCCTTGTTCAAGCGCTTCGTCGGTCAACGCGGGGTTGAGCAGCGAGTGGTCGATCATCTTGGCGATTTGTTCGTAGGTAAAGTCCATCATAATTTCCAGTCTCTCTCTATCGAAAAGGCCCTGGCATCCATAATTTTGGCGAATCACCATCGGCGGAGCATTTCTTCACGGTAGCGGCGCATCACGTCGGACCGCAGCAGCAGGCCGACCAATCGGCGGGAGCCGCCCCTTTCGGATTCGACCGGCAGCGTTTCCACGTCTCGCGTGCCGAAATCACGCAGCGCCTCCAGTAGATTGGCGTCCAGCGAAACAGCGATGGGTGACGAGAGCGCGATGTCTTCGGCATTGAGCAAATGAGGCGGTATGTCGCTGTCGAGGACGCGGTGCAGATCCTCAGCGCGGATGATCCCCACCAATTGTCCCTCGTTCATCACCGGCAGGCTTTCGATGTGCGAGTTCTTGCGGGCAACGCGGATGATGGCCGTGACGTTGTCGGTATGGTTGACGGTCGGGAAGTCACGAATCATCACGTCTCGCACCATGACGTGTTCCAGCCGGTGCATGTCGTGTCCGCGGGCGATCGACTCGCCGCGGCGGCTCAGTTTTTTGAGGTAAATGCTATCGGGATCGATGAACTTGGCCACGACGCACGCCAAGCCAGCCGCCACCATAATCGGCAGGATGATGCGATAGTCGTTGGTCATTTCGTAGACGATCAGGATCGCGCTGAGCGTCCCGTGGGTCGTGCCGGCTACGACGGCGCCCATGCCCACAATGGCATACACGCCCGGATTGGCGCTCCAGCCGGGAATCAGCAGATTACAAACCAGCCCAAAGGAAGCCCCCAGCGTGGCGCCCAAAAACAACGACGGTGCAAAGATCCCGCCCGACCCGCCGCCGGCCAGCGTGATACAGGTCACCAGTGGTTTCAGCAGCGCCAAGGGGAGCAGCCACCACAGTTCGGCCAGCATCCCAGCCCGATCGAGATGGACGATTTTCTGTCGGCCGGTCCCCAGCTCGTCAGCATCGATGCTGCTCGGCTTCGCTCGGCTTTCCAGATGCAGAGCGTGATCGACCACGCCATAGCCCACGCCGAACAGCGCTGGCCCAGGCGATCCGTGCTGTTGGACGTCCTGCTTGAAAGCCTGTGAGGGAACCGGCGGCGCGAACTCGTAGGCCACACCTGAGAGGCCCATCAGTGCGCCACAGAACAAGGCCCGCAGCCACCACTTCGGCAGCCAGCGCTTTCCGAGGTCTTCGAGGAGGTAAAGCAGTTTGGTGAAGCTGACAGCGGCCAATCCGCACAACAAACCGAGCAGCAGGTAAGACGGTAACTGATCCCACGCTCCTTGATACCTGTAGTGCAACTCTGGGAAGGCCGGATCCCAGCCGTGTTCACCGACTTGTACCTGAACCACGTCGGCCAACACGCTGGCGAGCACAATGGGTGTCAGGCTTTCGATGGCGAAGCTGCCCAGAATGATCTCACTGGCGAAGATCACGCCGGCCAGCGGCGCGTGAAATGTGGCGCTGATGCCCGCTGCAGAACCGGCGGCAACCAACACGGTGATGTTCTGGGCCGAGAGCTTGAACATTTGGCCGGCCATGCTGCCCAGCGACGAGCCGATTTGCACGATCGGGCCTTCGCGGCCGATCGACCCGCCGGTCCCGATGCACACCCCGCTGGCCAGTATTTTCACCACCGAGACGCGGGGCCGAATGACGCCGTCGTGCCGGGCCATCGCGGTGATCACCTCTGGAACGCCGTGCCCTTGCGCCTCCGGGGCAAAACGGCGCGTGAACCAGCTCACGGCCAGAAGGCCCAAAGCAGGCACGACGCACAGCATCACCAACCACGCCCCGTTCTCGGTGCTGAGCCTGACGACGGGCAACACGCTCAAATTCGTGATTAGCTTGATCAGAAACGTGAACAGAACCGCCCCATATCCGCCGAGCACCCCGATCACGCCAGCCAGGACAATTGTCAACGGCCCGGCCGGAATCGTCCCCCGCCGGACGTGTCCCACGACCCAGTTATGAAGATGGCGCAGGGACAGCCGTGATGGCTCCGGCGATGCGGCACTCAACAGCTTTCTCCTCCTTCTTCGCTCTGACTAGTTAGTAGCATCTCCTGCAGGGCGTTTTCAAGGGCTGCGGCGTCGATCGTTGAAAAGGGTGTGGCAAGTTTTCCTGGCAAGGCCAATGGCGTTGGGGGAACTCGCTTTGCGGAATTCGTCAGCCCCGGAAGGGGCGGTCGATGATAGCCCACGGCGTGAGCCGTGGGACAGCGTGTGCCGGAAACCCCAAAGCCCCAAGGCAAGCTGCCAGAAATTATTGCCACACACCAGCGGAAAAGCACAGACGGTCGGCTTGCCGGCGGGAGTGCTGTCAGAGACAATCAGCAGCAGACGAGATCGAGGCAGAGCAGAAACAGTAGAGGTTGGAGGAACGAAGGTTTCGCTGAGCTGTGATTTCGCATCAAAGCCCACGGGTGGCAACCCGTGGGTCCCGCCGGTTGCCACCGGCGGGCTTTGTCGGCTCGGCAGCGGTCTCGTCCTCCCTTTCAAAGAAAGGCGAGGTTGATCCACTGTCATTCAAGCCGTAACGGGACAAGGACAGCGCATGCTGACACTGGGCATCGAGACGTCGGGACGCGCCGGGGGTGTTGCGCTCTGCCGCGACGGTCGGTGTCTTGCCGAACGCCCGCTGGAACAGGTGGGCCGCCGGCACGCCCAGACGTTGGTGGCCGAGATCGGGCGTCTCTGTGAGGAATTCAATGTTTGCGCGGCGGACTGCGATCTGGTCGCCGTGAGCATCGGTCCGGGCAGTTTCACCGGATTGCGCGTCGGCGTGGTCTGCGCGAAGACGCTCGCCTATGCCACGGGATGCTCCCTGGCGGCCGTCGACACCTACTTGTGCATTGCCGAGAACAGTCCCGACGACGTCGACGACGTGTGGATCATCGGCGATGCCCAGCGGGATGAGTTGTCTGTCGGCCGCTACCACCGGGATGCTGACGGTTCGTGGACGTTGACCGAGCAAATCACCATCGCTGCCGGGCAAGCGTGGTGTCAGGCGAGAACACCGGGCGACGTTGTCAGTGGTCCCGGCGTCGTCCGTTTCGAATCGGAACTGGCATCCAGATGCCGCGTCCTTGGGCCGGAATACCGAGATCCACAGGCAGCGATTGTCGCCCGGCTGGGCGAACGAAAAATTGACAGCAGCGGCGCAGACGATTTCTGGAGTCTGGAGCCGTTCTATTTTCGCCGCAGTGCCGCCGAGGAAAAGTGGGACGCTGCACATCCAAAAGAATGATGGTGCCTGTCAGTGGTTTTGCAGGAACGTGAATCTGGATGTGCCCAGCCCGAGAAGATATACTCGATGCCCTGATGTCCGTTCTGTGGAGGGCCGGACTTTCCGCGTTCCGTGTTTCACGGCCGGATTTGAAGTGACGCAGTGATTCGAAGGGCCAAAAGAGGTCATCACAATGCCACTCTATGAAATCGAGACGAACGCCCACATTATGATCGGCTGGGCCGGATCGCAGGAGGGCGCTGAAGAGATATCGAAGAGCCACTATCCGGGCGAAGACATCCTGCGGATCACGAAACGCCCGCGGGACATTTGGGTCATTTCGAAGAGACTGCTCGGCATCGACGGGGCGTCGGAGCCGTGTGACGTCGCACGCGACTGCCTTGCTCGGGCCAAAGGAGACAAGCTGCACGCGATCCGGCTGTTCATGCTTGATACCGGAGCCGACCTGCACGAGGCGCAACGCGCCATCGAGACCAACATGTCGCTCGGCTGGTGACGACATCCCGTGCCAAGTCGAACGGGAATGAGAGATCCTCTGATGATTGGCTACCGACTCGGAATCGCAGCGTTCTCTGCGATGGTGCTGATTTCCGCGGGGCCGACGCCCGCCCACGGACTTGACTTTCCCGGGCCAACGCCGGGAACGGCAAGAGGAGAGGTCCGCGAGGGGCTTCTCCGATTGGAAAACGACGTCCTGGCGGTTGTTTGGAGCACATCCGCGGGCCGGTTGACGCCAGTCCAGATTGTGGACAAGATGAACGGCGTTGTTCACAAGCTCGATGGGGCGGAATGCTTTGAAATGGCGCTCTGGGACACGCCTCGGCCCGGGCTCCGCCGAATCAAGGCGTCGGAGATGAAGCTGCTCACCCGGCCCGAGCTGAGGCCGCTGGCGCCTCAGCCCAAGTCGACTAGGACGGCAATGCGGTGCGGTGGAAAGGAGATCCTAGTCCGTCTGACCTCGCCCGACGGCAACTTGGAACTGCTGTGGCGGGCCGCGCTGCGTGACGGGTCCAACTACCTCCGGCAGCACCTGCTGGTGCAAGCGAAAAAGAAGCCGGTGGAATTGAAGGACGTTGTCCTCGTGGACGCCGGGTTTCCTGCCGCAGAGGTTGCCGGCGTAGTCGACGGCTCACCGGTTGTCGCCGGCAGCCTGTTTCTCGCCTGCGAGCATCCCCTATCCAAGAGCGAGGTCACGGAGCGCACGCCCGCCGGACCCAAAGCGGGCAAAGGCGCCGCAGCAGCGAAAGGTCAACAGCGCCGGGTCCGTTGTTTGTTGCCGCGCAACGTTCTTCTGCAGCCTGGAAAGCCGTTTCGGTGCAGCTCGGTGATCGGGGTCGTGCCTGAGGGACAATTGCGGCGTGGTTTTCTGTACTACTTGGAGCGCGAGCGCGCGTTCCCTTATCACCCCTTCCTGCACCACAATAACGGGGAGGAAATCGGGCTGGTGTATTGGAAAACGCTCAAACAAGACCCAGAAAAGGCTCGCCAACTACGAGTCGATCAGGCAAAGAACTGGGCGGCGATGATCGATCGCATCGGGAAAGAATTGGTCGAGCGGCGGGAGACGGTCATCGACAGTTTCGTCCACGACTACACGTGGGACGACCCGACGCTCATCTGGCAGTTCCATGAGGGGTTTCCGGAAGGCTTCATGCCGCTGCGGAACAAGGCCAAACGGTATCACTCCGCACTGGGGATCTGGTATTCGCCCAGCGGCGGCTATTCGGCCAAATCGGCGCGCGTCAAGGCCGGCGCCGAGCAAGGGTTCGAGCTGAATAAGCGCGGACTGTCGCTGGCCGGTCCGCGCTATTACGCCCGCTTCCGCACGGCCTGTGTGGAGATGATCGCCCGCTACGGGATGAATTACTTCAAGTTCGACGGTTTTGCGGCAGGCAACAATCAGCCGGGGGCCGGTGAGTTCGCCAGCGATGCTGAGGCCCTCATCCGGTTGCTGGGGGAATTGCGACAGGCCAAGCCAGACGTGTTCATCAACGTCACCACCGGCAGTTGGCCTTCGCCGTACTGGCTGTGGCACGGTGATTCCATCTGGCGGGCGGGACGCGACGCGAGCACCTCGGGCAAAGGTTCTCCGCGGCAGCAGTGGATCACTTACCGCGACAGAGAGACTTATCACTTCGTGTTGGGCCGCGCTCCGTTGTACCCACTGAACTCCTTGATGCTGCATGGGATCATGATCAACAGCGGCGGCCGGGTGGGTAGCTTCGAGCCGGCCGACATGATCGACGAGATTCGCTCGTTCTTCGGCACGGGCACAAACTGCCAGGAATTGTACATCGCGCCCCAACTGCTGACGGAGCCTGTCTGGGACGCGCTGGCCGAAGCGGCCCGCTGGTCGCGCGCGAATGCCGACGTGCTCGTCGATACGCACTGGATCGGCGGCGACCCGGCCGAAAGCCAGGTCTACGGCTGGGCGGCATGGTCAACGCGCAAGGGCGTGCTGACGCTTCGCAATCCCGACGATCAACCGGCCGCCATCACACTCGATATCGGTCAAGCCTTCGAGCTGCCGCCCGGTGCGCCGCGAAAATACACGCTCCGTAGCCCCTGGAAGCAACACTCGGACAAGCCGCCGCTGGTGCTCGCCGCCGGCGCGGGTCACCGCTTCGAGTTGAAGCCGTTCGAAGTGCTCGTGCTAGATGCCGAGCCGGCACGGTGACCGCCTCACGACGCAAAAAGTAACATTGACTGGTAGAAAGGGATGGGATGGCGAGCGGGGGGCGTCAGCTCTCTGTTGAAGCCACGGCAACAGAGAACTGCAGATCTGAGGGCCGAGGTGCATAATTTCTTTGAGTTTTCTTCCGTAACAGGCTACGATGGGAGGAAACCGTCTCAACCAGCGACGAAGGCAAAAATCATGTCCAACAGAAAAAGTGACTCGCGGCTGCGTACCGGCAATGCTTGGTTCGTGATGATCGGCACCGCTGTCCTCTGGAGTGCCGGTTGGTTGCCGCACCCAGTCTCAGCAGCCGTAAAGACGAAGCACAGCACGGTGGCGGAACGATTGGTCCGCCAGGCGCTGCGTCAAGAGATCGACGGATCCCACTCGGAACGTACGAAATTGCTGGAATCGGCCCTGGAGAAATCGCCCGGTTGCCGTCCGGCCCGCTGGCACAGTGGTCAGGTCCGGTATGCAAACCAATGGGCTTCGGTCGACGACGTCCCGCAGCTTTCCGCCAGGAACAAACGGGTGGCCGCTTACCACCGCCTTCGCGACACGTTCCCGCAAACGATAGAAGGCCAACTGGAACTGGCGAACTGGTGCAGCAAACGCAAACTGGACGAACAGGCGCGGGCGCATCTGACCAAAGTGCTGGAACTCGATCCCAATCACGCCGAAGCCCGTCGACGGCTCGGTTTTCGTCTGGTCAATGGCGTTTGGCTCAGCCGGCAGGAGGTTCTGAAAGCCGACGTTCGCGCCCGGCAAACACTGGAGGCGCTCAGAGATTGGAAGCCAATACTCGAAAAGATCCTGGTCGACCTGGCGGAGGGCAAAGAGTATCGACGGCAAAGCGCCCGCAAGCGATTGGAGGCGATCGACGATCCCGCCGTGATCCCGGTGATGGAGCTGGTGTTCTCGGCACATGGCGAGCGAGGGGCCGACCTTCTCGTCGCGCAGCTCGACAAGATGACTGCCCACGAAGCTTCGGTCTCGTTGGCGCGGCAGGCGGTCTTCTCACCCTGGGAAGCGGTGCGCGACACGGCCGTTGAGAAGCTCAAGTCTCGGCCCAAAGAGACTTTCGTTCCGGTATTGCTTTCGGCGATGTACACCCCGGTTCAGTCGCGGGCGGAACTGTACCAAGGACCGGACGGCCGCCTCATGTACCGGCACGTGTTGTTCCGCGAGGGCCAGAAGCACAAGGAGTTGGCGGTCTTCGACACGACATATCGCAATACGGCGTTGCCGGGTGGTTTTCGCCAAACGGTGACGGCTGCGAACCAAACGGCCGAGCAGCGCGAGAACGAAGTGGCTCGCCAGAACGAGTTCACCGAGGTGCTCAACAATCGCATTTGCAGCGTGCTCGCGGCCGTCACCAGTCACGATCTTCCGGCGTCGCCCGAAAACTGGTGGAAATGGTGGAACGACTATAACGAAGTCTACGTGTCCGACGAAAAGCCGCTCAGGCAGCGGTATCGCCGAGAGGAGGCCGGCCCGCTCCAAGGGAAAGCGCCGGGGGCGAACATCGAGGCCCTGGTCAGTACGGGGATTGAGAAGATGTCGGACTGTCTGGCCGCCGGCACGGTCGTCTGGACCGAACTCGGAGCGGTGCCGATCGAACAGGTCAAGCTGGGCGATCGCGTTCTCTCGCAGGACCCCGAAACCGGCGAGCTGGCCTACAAGCCCGTCCTGGCGACCACCATTCGCCCGGCAGGGCCGTTGGTCAAAATCGATCTCGGCGGCGAGTCCTTCGAAACCAGCGGCGGACATCCCTTTTGGATCTCCGGGGAAGGTTGGGTGAAGTCCCGCAACCTGAAAAACGGTTCCCCGTTGCACCGAGTCTCCGGAACGCTCGATGTCGGCTCTGTGGGTGACGGCGGCAACCGCACGACTTACAACCTGATTGTAGCCGATTTCCACACCTATTTTGTCGGCCAGGCAAAGATCCTTTCCCACGACAATACCATTCGAGAGCCGACCAACGCCGTCGTGCCCGGCCTGACGAATCGTTGATCTTTTCAGACTTTCAGGTGGTGCGATGGCTGTCTCGGTTCCGGTTGAGCGGTTCGTTGATCTGATCGATCCACGGGCCAATCTAATTTTCAACATGTCCGTGGAGGAAGCGAGAAGGCGGGTTGGGTCGGGTGACCCGCAGAGGGTCCGTGAGATTGACGGTCAGTTTGCACTCGCCCACAAGCAAGGCATTGTGATTCGCATGGCCCGATCGATCGGACGGCCGATGCGTTATTTTCTGGCCAAGCAAGCTGCGGGGCCGTGTCTGGTCGTGGCGGAGCGAATCGACGAGATCAGCGAGTTTCTGCGCGCCGAAGGACTGCACGAACAATTCCACCCGTCGTACACGCGCATGGTCCCGGCGCACCACATTGTGGAGATAGCGCTGGTCGGCTGTCCCGATCCGAATCCGACGCACACCCGGTTTCTGGAACCCGCTGGGAACCATCTCAGCACCGATCTGAACGAAATCGGGCGGGCCTACGTGGGGGCGTTGGCGCGGGAAATCGACCGCTGGCTCGATTGCGCCCGGCCTCGTGAGCCGATCGGCGTCCTGTTCTCGGGCGGCGTCGACAGCGGGGCGGTGCTGCTGGTCGTCTATCATCTGCTGCTCGAGCGCGGGGAGTCTCCGTCGCGGTTGAAAGCCTTTACCCTGTCCGTTGACGGCTCCGGCGCCGATGCCGAGCAGTCAGCACGTTTTCTCGCTTCGGTGAACTTGAGTCTGTTGCTCGAGACGATCGACGTCACCGCGGAATCTCTGAGCGTCGAAGAGGCCGTTCGGACCATCG
>CAZGYE010000031.1:0-29897 GCA_964530165.1 uncultured Planctomycetaceae bacterium | reverse complement strand
GAAAAGGGGACAGGTCCAATTTGTGCGAAGCACCCTTCGGGCCGTTCCGGCAAATGGGACCTGTCCCCTTTTCCGCCCATCGGGTCTCTCGCATGCAACCAAGTCGAGGAGTCAAGCACAAATGCCGAATCCAACGATGCCACGTGGTGTGGGACGTGGATCGGAAAACCCACAAAACGATTTCGAAGACCTGAAGAGACTGATCCACGGAAAGCTGGTCGAAAAGCTCGACTTGACACGGTTGGGCGATCTGGAAGGCGATACGCTGCGGCGTGAAATCCGGCTGGTGGTCGAGCACCTGTGCGACACCGAGAACCCGTTGCTCAACCGAGCGGAGCGGGAGCGGTTGATTGAAGAGGTCCTGGACGAGACATTCGGCTTCGGTCCGCTGGAGATCCTGCTCAAAGAGCAGGGCGTGGCGGACATCATGATTAACGGCCCGAAGCACGTGTTCATCGAAAAGAACGGCCGGATCCAGAAGTCGACGGTGGTCTTCCGCGACAACGATCATCTGCTTCAGATTCTCGATCGCATCGTGTCGAAAGTCGGCCGGCGGGTCGACGAGACGTCGCCGATGGTCGACGCCCGGCTGCCGGACGGGAGCCGGCTGAACGCCATCATTCCGCCTCTGGCGTTGGATGGGCCGTCGCTGACCATTCGCCGCTTCGGTTCGAATCCGCTGGGATTGGAAGACCTGTTGAAGTTCGGCGCTTTCACGCCCGAGATGGTCATGCTGCTGGAAGGAGGCATGAAAGCCCGGTTGAACATGATCATCAGCGGCGGCACCGGCAGCGGTAAGACGACTCTCTTGAACACGCTGTCGAGCTTCATCCCCAACGATCAGCGAATCATCACGATCGAAGACGCTGCGGAGCTCCAGTTGCAGCAGGAGCACGTACTGCGGCTGGAGACGCGGCCGGCCAACATCGAGGGCAAGGGCCGCGTCAGTGCCACCGACCTGGTCAAGAACGCGCTGCGAATGCGGCCCGACCGGATCATCATCGGTGAGTGCCGCGGCGGGGAAACGCTCGACATGCTGCAAGCCATGAACACCGGTCACGAAGGGTCGATGACCACTGTTCACGCCAACACGCCGCGAGACGCGGTCGCACGCATTGAGACGTTGGTGAATATGTCCGGCATCGATATCCCGCTGAAAGCGCTCCGGCAGCAGTTTGCCTCGGCCGTAGACCTGATCATTCAGGTCAACCGGTTGCAGGGCGGTCCGAGGAAGGTCACGCATGTCACCGAGGTGCTCAACCTGGAGCAGGACACAGTCATCATGCAGGACATTTTCTTGTTCGTGCAGGACGGCATCGAAGAAGACGGACGGGCATTCGGTCATTTCGAGGCAACGGGGGTCCGGCCCGCGTTTATGTCTCGCTTGGAAGCAGCCGGCCTTCGCCTGCCCGGAAACCTGTTTGCCGCCCGAAAGCTGGGATAGAAAATGCGGAGTGTAGAGTGCGGAGTGCGGAGTGCGGAGTGAATCAGACTCGCGATTTGTTCCCCATTCGCCATTCCGAATTCCGACTTCCGAACTACAGTCAGTGAGCCGAACTATGGACCCAATGCTCATCTCGATCGCCGCATTTCTGGGAGTGGCCGCCATGGTCGGCGCCGCGGCCTTCATGATGCGCGATTTCGGCTCGACGAAGGCCGAAGACCGTCTGGCCGTCATGACCGGCCAAAAGGCTCCCGAGGACGACACGCAGGGGGTGATGAAAGAGGAGCTGATCCGCGAAGGCGTTGCGGGCCTCTCCGGGATGTTCAACAAATTCCTGGCAAGGTTCGGGAACCTGAATCAACTGTTCGAACAGGCCGACTCGCCCATCAGCGGCGACGCCTTCTTCGGGTTGACGCTGGCTTCTGCGTTTGTGGGAGTTGTCGGGGCGTGGGCCGCGCGTGCGCCGCTGCCTTTGTATCCCGTCGGAGGTCTCTTCGGCGGCTTCATGCCGTTGGGGTGGCTGCTGTGGCGGCGCCGCTCGCGGTTTAAGCAATTCGCCCTGCAACTGCCCGACGCCCTGGAGCTGATCGCCCGGGCGCTGCGTTCGGGACACAGCCTGCAGTCGGGCCTGCACGTGGTCGTCGAGGAGATGCCGGCCCCGGTCGCCACCGAGTTCGGCTGCGCCTACGAAGAACAAAACTTGGGCATCCCCATCGAGCAGGCCTTGAAAAGTATGCTCCGTCGCATGCCGAACCTCGACCTGAAGTTCTTCGTCACCGCCGTCGCTATTCAACGACAAGCCGGCGGCGACCTGGCGGAAATCCTCGATAAAATCGGTCACATCATTCGCGAGCGGTTCAAAATTCTCGGCCAGGTCAAGGCGCTGACCGGTGAAGGGCGCATCAGCGGCGTCGTGCTGATGGCCTTGCCGATCGCGCTGTTCTTTGCCGTCTATTATCTGAACCAAGAATATGTGATGTTGTTGTTCACCGATCCGTTGGGCAAGAAGATGATCGCTTTTGCCGCCTTCATGCAGGTGCTGGGAGCGGTCTCCATCAAGAAGATCGTCGCCATCAAAGTTTGATAAGCTGTCAGCTATCAGATCTCAGCACTCAGCTCTCACCTGGCACCTCTTCCTGAGCTGACCGCTGATTGCTGATTGCTGATTGCTGTCCGGAGGGACACAATGGATTTTGCAGAACTGCTGCCTTGGGCGATTTTTACTGGGATCACGGTCTTTTTGATGGCCGCATTCAGTTACTTTTCCTCGTCCAGTTCGCGCGCCGTGGAACGCTTAGAGGAACTTCGCGACCCGTCGCGCCGCAGCAAAGACCGCGGGGCCCAGCAAAAGCAGAAAGGCATGGGCGCCCTACTGGAGAAGGCCGCTCCGACCCTCTCCAAGGCGATTCAACCCAAGACGGAACTCGAGCAAAGCAATCTCAGAGTCAGTATGGCCAACGCGGGTTTCCATTCGCCCGCTGCGCCGCAGGTCTTCCTCGCCTTGAAAGTCGCCCTGCTGATGGGTGGAGTCATGGTGGGAGGTGGATACGGTCTGACCATCTACGGAATCTCGCAGCACGGTCTGGTGTCGGTCGTCATCGGCGGTGGGGCCGGGTTCTATTTGCCCAGCGTGGTCCTGTGGTTTCTCAAGAGGAGCCGACAGCAAAAGATCTTCTTGTCGATGCCCGATGCGCTCGACCTGCTGGTGGTGTGTGTCGAGGCCGGTCTTGGTCTGGACGCAGCCTTGCGCCGCGTGGCCGAAGAACTCAAGGACAGCGCTCCAGAGGTCTGCAGCGAGTTCGATATGTGTAACATGCAGCTGAATATGGGGCGGCCCCGACGCGAAGTACTTCACGACGTCGGCGTGCGGACCGGCGTCGACGACATGAAGGCGCTGGCAGCCATCCTGATTCAGGCCGACAAATTCGGATCGTCCATCGCCCAGGCGCTGCGCGTCCAGTCCGACAGCATGCGGATCAAACGCTCTCAGATGGCCGAAGAAGCGGCCCAGAAAACGGCCGTCAAAATGATCTTCCCTCTGGTCCTATTCATCTTTCCCGGCATCTTCGTGGTGCTGGTCGGACCGGCTGCAATCATGATGATCAATAAGCTATTGACGGAACCGTAAGCTCGGGATGCTGCGCGCCAGACGCAGACCGTTGAAACGCAGCCGCCGGTGCGGACGCTCGGCGTGGCGCAAGGCAGGATCGAGCACTGCGGCGGGATCGGCAAAACCGCCGCCACGCAGAACCCGCAACCCCGCCTGTGTGAGCGACTCGCGGCCGTCCCCGGCCCGGTAGAGGTACGGCCGCCTCAGACTCGAACACCACTCCGACACGTTGCCCTGCATGTCCGAGAAGCCCCAAGCGTTTGACTGCCGCGTGCCGACCGGCCGCGGTGCGTATGCGTCGACCTGCAAAAACGGACCGTCCGGCTTCGGCTGCCGCAGCGAATTGGCAAGGAACCACGCGCGTTCCGCGAGTCCTTGCTCGACTGGCTGGCTGCAGCCGGCGCGGCACGCGTATTCCCATTCCGCTTCGGTGGGTAAGCGGAATCGGCCGCCGGCAATACGTGTATTCACTCGCCGCAGAAACTCCTGGCAGTCGTTCCACGACACACGCTCGACCGGCATCTGCTCGGCATTAGGGAAGCCCGTTCCCTGATGAGCGCTCGGGTTGGCGCCCATGACGGAATGCCACTCCGCCTGCGTGACCTCGTACCGTCCGAGGTAGAAGGCGCCGACGCGGACCGTATGCACCGGTCGGGAAGCGGCCAGATCGTCGGAACCCATGTCGAACTCACCCGGCGGCGCCAACAGCATGGGCATCTCCAGCCCGGCTACTGTGACCTCGCGCGGCAGCCCCGTCTCGGCATCGTAGCGGTCGCCGACGATCGTGAAGCCCGGCAAGCCCGGATTGAGCCGTCGACTGCACATCTCCAGCCGCATCCGCGCACGATGATTGCCAGGAATCAATTCCAAGGCTGCGCCGAACGCCTCATGCGCTGCCTTCCACTCGTGCCGATCCACGTGCCGATCCCCCTTTGCCATCGTCTTGCGGAACGGCTCCCAGCGGGCCAGCAGCTTCGTCAGGCGATCGTCCTTGACCGACGGCGGCTTGGAAGGGTTGATCAGCGCATGGACGTGGTGACATTTCTGGCACGATTTGAGCTCGAGCGTGTCGGGGCACCCATCCTCGTGACAGGTGAGACAAGTCTTCTTCGCAATCTCCGCGCCGTGGGGGAAACGATCGACCTTGACTTCGTTCCGCTCGTTGGCGACATGCTCGCGGCTAGGCCCGTGACATTTCTGACAATCTGCCTCCGTGTCGAGATGGCCTGAGACACCCCATTCCAACACGGAAATAACGTGGCAACGGGCGCACACACCGGCCTGTTTGAATTCCGGCGGCATTTCGCGAGCGAGCGATGGCTGTGACTTGCCTTCGGGTCGCGCCGCAACAACCGGTTCAGCGGCCACAACCACAAGAAAAAACGTCCCAAGCAAAATTGCCGATCGGACCATAAACCACGGCTCTCATTGACCAGCCACTTCGTGTGCAGACCTTTCAATCCTTGCTCAAACTCTCCACCTCTCATCGAGCCAACTGTAGTGCGGCGGCAACCAGGTGCGACCGCACACGGCCCTCAGTCTGCGGGCCGCGTCCAGAGCCGCACGCTCGTCTTGGCTCAACTTCAGATGATTCTCCAGGGCCTTGTAGTTGTCATTCAGCTCATGCTCCTGGAACATGCCAGGCATGGCGGCGGTAATGAACGGCCGCGAGTAGACGAAACGCAAAGCCGCCTGGCAAAGGGTCTCGCCGGGCAGCCGATTCAGGCTCTGAGTCAGCTTGGCGACCACGGCCGGCAAGATGGCCCGGTTGTGTCTTTGGTAAAGCTGCATTTTCGGGTTTTCCGGCTTCGAGTCACGATGTGCGTGCGGGTCCAGCTTGACGATCGATCCCGCTGCCAACGGCTTGATGGCGATGAGCCCCATTCCTTTTTTAATGGCCGCCGGCAAGAACCGACTGTAGTCGGCCCGCGCATGGATGAAGTTGTAGGGAAACATGATATAGTCCAGCCCCTCAAGCTCCTCCAAAGCGCTTTGCATCATCCGTTCGCTGTGCGTCGAGATGCCCAGAGCACGGACTTTGCCCGATTCCTTGGCCTTGCGCATCGCATCCCAATCTTCCAGGGTGCGATCGCGGATCCCCGGACCGTCGCCGACGTAAATGCGGTAGAGGTCGACATGGCCGAACAACCGGGCCGCGTCGTCGATGTTTTGACCGACAAAAACAGGGAACTGACGGCAGAGAGACACCAGCACTTTGTCTCGCCGCGGACGCACCAGCCGGGCCATTGGCTCCCACTGGCCTTCGTTCTCGTAAGTGTCAACCATGTTGACGCCCAGGTCGAAAGCCTTCAAAATCCGGCGGTCTCGCAGAGCCTGACCCTTTTCGTTCAGCTCGCGGCCATGTTGGGCGCGTTGCTTAAAGGCCGGATTCGTGTGGGAGCCGAACGAGAGCGTGGAGACATAAAGATCGGTGTGACCCAGCCGACGATAACGCATCCCACCGCGGCGGATTTCACGGATCGGCTGCGGACGATCCGCGGCCACGACGTCGGATCCCGCAAGGCTGGCGGCCAGGGCCAGGCTTGGGCCTTGCCGCAGGAATTCTCTCCGAGAAATGCTCTCGTTCATCGCTCGCCTCCCGACCACCTGCATCGCGCACTTTGCTTCACAGCGTCTCTCAGCGATCCTATCAGCCCAAAGAAGCGGATGCAAGAACCGTCCTCGTGATCCCATGGCAACCCAATCTGGCAAGGACATCAGCCGTTTGATAGATTAGAGGGATGCAAGTCGTTTGACATTTGCCGGTCGGAAAACAGGACCGTCTTGCTTCCATTTTGCCGTCAAGATCTCACGCGAACGCAACCTGAGGGCGCAATGTCTCCCAACAAGAAACAAATTGCCGCCGACTGCTTCAAAAAGGGCACCGAGGCAATGAATAAGGAGAATTGGGACTATGCCATCGCCATGGTCGGCAAGGGTGTTGCGTTGGTGCCCGAGAACCTCCTCTATCGTCAAACGCTTCGGGGATGCGAGAGCCGGAAATACGGGAATAACGGCTCCGGTGCACGGATGGCCGGCATGAAGCTGATGAGGTTTCGCACTCAGATCAAGAAAGCCAAATTGAAGCAGGACTGGCGCGCCATCGACCGTGCCGCCGAAGAAGGCCTGAAAACCAATCCGTGGGACCCGCAACTCAACGCCGACATGGCCCAAGCATGCCACGAACTGGGCTTCGACGAAGTGGCGATTTTCGGCTACCAGAAGGCGGTCGAGGGAGACACCGACAATATCGATTACAACCGGCGACTGGCGTTGCTGTTGGAAGAGCGCGGCAGTTACGCCGATGCCATCAAACACTGGCAGCGGATTCAGAAGCTGAACCCGTTGGACGGCGAAGCACGTTCTAAAATCACCCATCTTGACGCCAAAGAGGTCATGGACCACGGCGGCTATGACGAGGCCGAAAGCACGCGGGACGTGAAGGAAGAAATCCAGAGCGCCTACGACCTGGATCGGCCGGTGAAGAAGGTTCTTCCCGACGCCGTCGATGGTCCCGGCATCTCCGTCGAAGCCGATCTGCAGCGGGCCATCAGAAAGGAGCCGGCGAACAAGGACAACTACCTCAAACTGGCCGACTACTACAAACGACAGAAAGAGCTTGATGAAGCGGCCGAAATGCTTCGCCAGGCATTGGAAGTCAGCGGCGGTGACCCGAACGTCCGTGAGCAACTCGAAGACGTCGAACTACTGCAGCTCAAGCACAAACTTGATGCTGCCCGGCAAGCTGCCGCGAAGAATCCCGACAAAGAAAAACTCAAAAAGAAAGCCGTCGACTTGAGGAGAGAGTTCGCCCAGCGTGAGATCGAAGTTTTCTCCAGCCGCGTGGAGCGCTATCCGAAAGACAGCAGTCTGAAGTACGAACTGGCCCGTAGATATATGCTGTTCAAAAAATGGTCGCAAGCGATTCCACTGTTGCAGCAATCCATTGCCGATCAGCGATTGAAATGCGAGGTTGGGGTCTCCCTGGGCGAGTGTTTCATGGCCGACAAGAAGAAGAATCTGGCGCAGCGGCAATTCGAGCGGGCCGTTGAGGGAATCGATCCCTACGAGAAGTCCGACCTCTTCAAGAAAGCCCACTACTATCTGGCAATGCTGTGTCAAGAGTCAGGCCGGCGAGACCAGGCCGAGCACCATTACCACGAGATTCTAGGCGTCGATTACGAATACCGGGACGTGCTCAAGCGCCTGGAAAAGCTGCAGTCGGGTGGAGCAAAAAACAGCGGCGACGGCGAGTAGAGGTACGTGTCCATTCCTACAAACTGCTCTTGTCGGCGTGGCGTCCGCAAGACTGCGAGGAAGCGACGCAGCCAAACAAATGGCGGAGAAGACGATGGGAATTCCGGCCGGCCGGACCGACCGACCCGGATGTTTCTTTCCTCTCGGTCGAATCGGTTTTCCGGCGAGATTGATTTCTTTTGTAATCGGCTCGGACAAGCTGGCACACTTCGGGGCGTATGCGGGATTGGCATTTCTGCTGACCCTGTGGATTTCCGCTTCGCGGATGTTGAGGGTGAAACAGTACCTGTGGCTGTTTGCATTCGTCGCGGTCTACGGCGTCGTGGATGAACTGTTGCAAGCACCCGTGGGGCGGACGGTTGACCCCTTGGACTGTTTGGCGGATTGGACCGGAGCGGCGGCCGGTTTGGTTGTGTTCTTCGCAGCGCGGTCGTTAGCGGGCCGGCTGTGGAATTCGGAAACGGAGTCTCCGTAGTTCCACTGCTCCATTCTGACAGTGCCGTCCGGCAAGAACGTCACCGCAGAGGACGTCCAACGAATCTTTGCCGGACACCGGTCTGGAAACAGGATGCGCTCGGCCAGGTTCTCTGCAGCGATCGCGCGGTATCCGAGGTAGCTGGTCGTCAGTCTGGGGTTGATCTCGACCAGGACCGGTTCGTGCGGAGGGTCGGCTGGCAGGAGAAGATCGAATCCGACGTATCCGCTGAGACCGCCAATGCACTCACAGGCGCGGCGGACGAGTTGTTCAATCGCTCGAACAGCGTAGTTGCCGGCGGGAACCCGCCCGCCCAGGTAGCGGAACCTTCCGTCGGAGCTGAGCCGTTGTTCGGCCGGCGGGAAGATCTCGATCCGGCGGCCGTCGTGCGAGATGATGGCGCCGACAGACTCGGCCAAGCCGGGCAGGTACGGTTGCCAGATGTCCGGCCGCGACTCGGGAGAATCGGCCCATGCCCGCAACAGCGTCTCAAGCTGAGGACGATCCGCGACCAGCCACGTGTTCTGTGAACCAGCTCCATCGCGTGGTTTGACGACGATGGGAAACGGCAATTCCCGATTCATCAGGTCCGGCTCTAGCGGATGCGTCTCGATCGCCGGCAGCCCGCATTGCAGTAGGTGCTCGGCGAGCCGGAGCTTGTCTGTGCAGAACTCGATCGCTTCGAGCGTAGGACCGAGAAATCGTCCCCCGACGGCGTCGACAAGCTCACGGCGATCAGCCAGAAGCCGATCCGTCTCGGGTGCGATGACGAACGTGGCGTCACACTCAGCAGCCAACTGTTCGAACAGCCGGCGCTCGTGGTGCGGGCCGGAGACGGCGATCACCTCGGTCGAAAAAGGGGACAGGTCCAATTTGTGCGAAGCACCCTTCGGGCCGTTCCGGCAAATTGGACCTGTCCCTTTTTCCGACCGACAGAGCCGCGCATCGCGGGTGGTGACGACGTCGCAGTCTGGAATGCGGGCAAAGTCGGTACTGACGGCCCGCCGCATCGATTTCCCCTCCGGCAGGAGGGAATCGTGGGGCAGCCCGTCGGGCCAGGCGCCGCCGGAGACGAATTCGGAAACGAACAGCCGCACTGGATCAAGGCAAAAGGAAAAAGGCAAAAGGAAAAAGGCAAAAGGAAAAAGGCTGGACGAAGAGCATTCATCCGCTGTGGTGACTTTTTCCTTTTGCCTTCGCCCCCGGGGCGCCGGACGGTCGGGAACGTCCGGTTCCGGAATGGAAGAGGCAGAATGTGCCCGGTGGCTTAGTAACGACGCCCGCCACCGCCGTGATGGCCGCGAGACCGGTTTTCTCGGGGCCGAGCTTCGTTGACGGTCAACGTTCGTCCTTGAAAGTCGGCGCCGTTGAGACCCTCGATGGCCGCTTCCGCGCCATCGTCCATTTCGACAAAACCAAATCCACGCGACCGGCCCGTTTCCCGATCAGAAACCACTTGGGCTTGTGTCACCGTGCCATACTGTTCGAACGCCACCCGAAGATCATCGCTCGTGGTGGTGTAGGGGAGGTTCCCAATGTACAGATTCTTGCTCATAGTCATCCTTTGCGAGCCGCTATCGGCTCCACGAAACGCGAAACAGAAATTGACTGCCGTCCGCAGACGGTTAAGAAAGATGAGGCGATCAAAGTCCAGTCTGGCCGCTTGCGCACAATTCCTGCCCGAGAGCGGCTCTCCCGACACAGCCGCCCGCGCGCGTCGGCGCAAACAGTCCAACCCTTTCCTTTCCGACAATGTCCGCTTGAAGCTCTTGGAAACTGCGACGAAAGGAAATCCGCCACCGACAAACCAAGAAGGGCCAAGACACGAATGCCGCACTCACGTTCGCCATCTTCCCTTTCGGATGAACCCATGCTCATCCGATCTTTCGCATGATACACCAACCGGTGCTCAGGATGAAACCCTTTTTCGGTTTTTCGTCGATCGCTCGACCTGGTCGAGAGAGTATCAAAAAAACAAGGCCCGGCACCCTGAGGGCGACCGAGCCTTGTCACTCGCAATTTGGATCGATGGTGATCCTTACGAGACGGTGGCTGCCGTGTGACAGCCCGCCAGCTGTCGTTAGGCGAAACCACCTCGTTGGCAAATACACTCATATTCCACTGGACCACCTCCTTTCTCAATCAAGACCTCCCGTTTCGATCGGTTCGCCAGTGCCGACCTCTTCACGGCGTTTTAGTCCGTCGTGCCGCGTAAACACGACCCGATATACCCATATTGACAGAACAACCAAGGCCTCTGCAAGAGCAGTTTTCAGATCCCGCCATTTTTTGCAGTGGCTCGGCAAATCGTGGCGTATCGGTGACGCATACTGCCCGCGTGTTGACAAAACAGAACGTGCGATGCAAGAGTTCCTTGAAATCTGTTTCGACGGGCCGACGACCTCCCAGAGCGTCACGGAGATCGCCACAGCCGTGGTCCGCAATGCGGGCATCGCCGCCCTGCTGACAAAGTGTGTGACTGGCGCGATGAAAACTTGGTGTTGATAGGAGTCTATGTTGTGCCAGAATAGCGTTTGTTGTCCTCCGTGGGAAGTATTTTGGAAAGGAATGCAAGGGCGAGGTAGGCAAATGAATTTGTCGCAAACGGGTTGTGAAGTGAGCTTGGGCAGTTACAAAACGCCGTTGGGCAAACTGGCGAAGCGGTTCAAGGGGAGTGTGGAACTGTGGAAAGCGAAGTATCGACAGCTCCGATCCGAGATCAAACGGTATCAAAATCGAGCGAACGATGAACCAGGACGCTACCGGCCACGAGATCCGTTCCTCGAAGCCAACCTGCGGAACGCGCCATAGCGCCCAGTCGCTCCCGGAGGGGGACAAGGCTCTGGTCGACCACGTCCTTTTTTGGCAAGCTTGGATCAGCTATCCCGAGAAGTTCTTCCTGACGACCGCAGCCATCGGACTGACCCTCGTCCTGGGAATGCTGGCACGTCTGTTGCATCGCCGAAGTCTTTTCAATCGCCTCGCTTTGGCCGCAGTCGTTCTGAGTCTTGTCTTCTGTTTCTCCACAGCCGTCGATTGGTATCGGTTCGATGGGACGAAGCACGGCGTTGTCGTGGTCGATCGATCCGTCGCCCGCAAGGGCAATTCCGACACCTACGAGCCCGCCTTCACACAACCGCTCTCGGAAGGAACCGAATTCATCGTGGTCGAACAGCGCGGCGACTGGCTGCTGGTTCGCGTGGGCCAATCTGCAGAGGGCTGGATTCCGGAAAGCGTGGCCGTCGTCTACTGAGTCGTCGAGCCCGCTTCCGACCAACACAGCCGTTTGATACAATCTCCAGTCGTTAAGGCTCAACGAATCACTCGCCATGAACATCGCCGTCGTGCATTATCATCTGAACCGGGGCGGCGTCACGCGTGTCATTGCCAACCAGCTCTTGTCGCTTGACGGCGTGCTCAGCCGGCACGATCGGTGCTGCGTGGCGATTTTGTTCGGAGGCCGGGCGGAAGGCTGGCCCGCTGACTTTGGCTCACAATTGCAGTCGATTGCGCTTCGACTCTGTCCGCTTGCGGGTCTCGACTACGACGGCCGGTCAAGCGCTCAGCCGGACACACTGGCCGGCGAATTGCGGGAGCTGTTGAGCCGTCTGGAGTTCTCGCCGTCTGACACGTTGCTGCACGTGCACAATCACAATCTCGGCAAGAACGTCTCGTTGCCGGGGGCGCTGAACCGATTGGCCCTCGACGGATTCCCGTTGCTGTTGCAGATTCACGACTTTGCCGAAGATTTTCGCCCGGCCGATTACCGCTTGCTCGCCGACGTCCTGGGAACCCGTCGACTGCCAGCGGTGCTCTACCCGCAGGCCGCTCATGTGCATTACGCCGTCCTGAACCGCCGCGACCAGGCGGTGCTGCTCGGAGCCGGCGTGGACGACCGTCGGCTGCATTTGTTACCGAATCCGGTTCCCGCCCTCGGCCCGTTTTCCGACCGAGCGGAGGCCCGCAAGCGTCTCTTCGAGCGGTTCGGAATCTCGCCTGACGAGCGGTACGTCTTGTATCCAGTTCGCGGCATCCGCAGAAAGAACCTGGGAGAGGCGTTGTTGTGGTCAGCGCTGGCAGGGCAGGAGACGGAATTTGGATTCACGCTGGCTCCGTTGAACCCGGCTGAACAGCCGCGTTACCGTCATTGGAAAGCGCTGGCGTCGGAACTCGGATTACACTGTCATTTCGAGACCGGCGGCCCGGGCGGGTTGGCGTTCGAGGAAAACCTGGCCGCCGCCGACGTCATTCTCACGACGAGCGTGGCGGAAGGGTTCGGGATGGTCTTTCTGGAATCGTGGTTGGCCGGCCGAGCGCTGACTGGCCGCAACCTGCCTGAGGTGACGGCCGATTTCGCCGACGTGGGGCTTCGGCTTGATACTCTGTACGACCGGCTTCACGTTCCTGTCGACTGGATCGGCCGCAGCACCGTTTTCGACGCGATCGCGGCGGCATACGCGCGGGTTCTCGACTCTTACGGCAAAAGGGCGCCCGGCCGAAACACGCTCTTCACGGCGATTGAGAGGAAGCTGCAAGACGGCTGCATCGATTTCGCCGACCTGGATGAACCGTTGCAGGAACGCGTGATTCGTCGCGTAAACGGCGATCTGGCAGCCCGCGAAGAACTGCGCCGGTTGAACCCGCTCTTCGAGCGGTCATCAGCCGCTCTTCGAGCGGTCGCATCCGGGGATCCGGCCGTGATCGAAAGGAACAGGCAGCTTGTCGGGCAGAGGTATTCGCTGGGGAAGAGCGGAAATCGACTGAAAGAAGTCTACCGCCAAGTCCTCTCGAGCCGGAGAGCAGCCGCACTCGCAAAACCGGCCGGCGGTCACGGGATCCTCGACAGTTTTCTGAATTTGGACCGTTTTCGACTCATCCGCGGTTGAGCCATGAGCGAGACGTTGCACGACATCATCCGACGGCACTCGGGACCGCTGGAGCCGCTGGCGACCGGCCAGGAACCGGTCTTGCATCAGCTTCCGAACATCAAGGCGGTGATGTTCGACGTGTACGGCACGCTCTTGATCAGCGCCAGCGGGGACGTCGGCGCTCTGGCGGCCGAGTCGCGCGGAGATGCGTTTTCGGCCGCGTTGGAGGCAATGGACCTCGATTTGCAGTGCCCGGGCTCGGAAGGGGGCAGACGGTTCGCCGCGATCATTCACAATGTGCACGAACAACTTCACGAGGACGGCATCGCGTTTCCGGAAGTAGACATCGTCGACGTATGGAGCCGGGTCTTGACCGGGTTGTTCCAGGACGGCTTGATCGACCACGCGTCTCTTGACGCGGAGTCGTTGGAGCAATTGGCCCTCGAGTACGAAGTACGCGTCAACCCCGTGTGGCCGATGCCCGGCTGCGAGTGGGTTCTTCGGTCCTTACATGACGCGGGGCTGCAGATGGGCGTCATCAGCAACGCGCAGTTCTTTACGTTGGAACTGTTTCCCGCGTTGTTTGGAAAGAGTGTCGAGCAGATGGGATTTCACCCGGAGCTCCAGTTCTATTCGTATCGTTATCGGGAAGCAAAACCGGGACTTTTCCTGTTTCAACTTGCTTGTTCCATTCTGGACGTCCAATTGGGGATCGCGGCCGAGGAAGTCCTTTATATCGGCAACGACATGCTCAACGATATTTCCCCAGCCCACACCGCCGGTTTTCGCACAGCGCTTTTTGCCGGCGACGAGCGCGGCTTGCGAATACGAACCAACGACCCGCGCGGCAACGGCGCGACGCCTGACCTGGTGATCACCGATCTCCGCCAGCTACGAGAGTGTCTGTTGTAACGGTGAGGTCAAGAAGTTAAAGAGTTGAAAAGTCAAAGAGTTTCGGAGGAAGACTGCGTTTCGGCTTTTCAACTTTTGCACTTTTTAACTTTTTCCTATGATTCGCTGCGGAGGAAATCGCTAACAGATGCAACCGCCACGTATTGGGTTTGTTTCGACACGGTTCGCCGGCACCGACGGCGTGACACTCGAAAGCGCGAAGTGGGCCCAAGTCCTCTGGGACCATCGCCACGTCAGCTACTGGTATGCCGGCAAGCTCGACCGCGATCCGGCCATCAGCATGGAGATTCCGGAAGCCTTTTTCGGCCACCCGGATGTGGTGGCAATCAGCGAGGAGTCGTTCGGGACGCTGAGACGCTCGGCCGATCTCACCCGGAAAATCAACGACTTGGCCACGTTCCTTAAACGGACCCTGTATGATTTCGTGGAAAAGTTCTCGATCGACATCTTGGTTGCCGAGAACTCGCTGTGCCTGCCGATGCACATCCCGCTGGGCGTCGCACTGACGCATTTCGTTGCCGAGACGGAATGTCCTGTGATCGCGCATCACCACGATTTTTATTGGGAGCGCGATCGGTTTGCCGTCAGTTCGGTCGGTGATTTCTTGCAGATGGCGTTTCCCCCGCGGTTGCCGACCATTCAGCACGTGACCATCAACTCGTTCGCTCAGCAGGACCTTTCGTGGCGAAAAGGTTGCCCGTCGATTCTGGTGCCCAACGTGCTCGACTTCGAGAATCCGCCGCCGGCCGCCGACCAGTTTTCGTCCGACTTCCGCGAGGAGATCGGAATTGGCCCCGACGAGTTCCTCGTGTTGCAGCCGACCCGGGTGGTGCCTCGCAAAGGAATCGAGCATTCGATCACGTTGATCGCACAACTGAACGATCCGCGTTTCAAGCTCGTTGTCAGTCACGAAACGGGAGACGAAGGCCCCGAGTACTTGCAGGCGTTGAAGGAATTGGCGGAACACGCCGGCGTCGATCTCCGCTTCGTCCACGCGCTTGTCGACGAGACCCGGTCGGCCGACTCCGAGGGACACAAAATTTACGCGCTCTCGGACGCCTACGCACATGCCGATATCGTCACCTATCCGAGCCTGTACGAGGGGTTCGGCAACGCGCTGCTCGAAGCCTTCTACTACCGCAAGCCGGTACTGGTGAATCGCTACTCGATCTTCCGGACCGACATCGAACCGAGGGGGTTTCAGGTGATTGCCATGGACGGTTATCTCACCCAGTCTGTCGCCGAAGAGGTCCGGCGGGTGATTAGCGACGACGCCTACCGGCACGCCATGGTCGATCACAATTACGAGCTGGCGGCCAAATTCTTCAGCTTCTCAGTGTTGCGGCGGAAGCTGCGGTCCTTGATCTGCAACTTCACCGGACAAGACGACCTTTGACGACATAATTTCCTCATCACTGCATTCGGCTAAACAGTGACGGGGTTTCTTGCTCTCAACACTCGACTCTCCGTTTACTGCGGCTTTGGCCGCTGGTAGGGTTGCGTCCGGAGCGACTGGTAGCCTTCAGCGTGCATCTTCTTGAGCTGTTCCAGTTGTTGGGGGGTGAGAATGTCGAGGGCCTTTTGGGCCGACTCGCGCTGAAGTTTTTGGGTGGCTTCCGTCAGTTCTTGACGGTTTTTTCGCAGCTTCTCCTGTTGTTCTTCGCTGAGGCCGATCGCCTCGGCCATGCGCGGATTGGTCAGGTAGTACACGCCACGACGTCTCAGCTCGATCATCTTCAGCTCATCCAACTGCCTCCGCGTCAGTACGTCTTCGATCTGCTTGGTGAACTCGGCGGACCGCTTCCGACGCTCCTGGGCGAGTTCGGCGTACTTCTTGGTACGTTCCTCGCGGGGCAGCTTGGCGATTTTGGCCCACTCCTCACGGTTGTAGCCTTGCCGCATTTGCTCGCCGCGCTTCTTGCTGATCTCTGCAAGCTTTGCCAACTGCTTTTCAGTCAAGTTCAACTCATCGCGCACGGCTTGCGACTGCAGAGACCAGTAGCCGGGCAACGAGTAGTACGTTTGGCGAAACTGCCCGGGCGCAGCCGACAGACCGCCCCTCGCCTGCGCCTGAGCCGCAACGCAGAAACAAAGAATCGCTACGCCGGCGGCTGCCGGCAGCATCATCGATCGGAGGATTCGGACCATTTCCAGCTCCTTTCTCTCGAGAAGGTTGACTGACAGGTTGACTGTGGTGTCGCCTTATTACGACGTGTGAGCAACGGAAATCAAACAACGTGTGTGCATCGTGCACCCTGGACGTGAGGACGTATGTGTACCAGGCATCGGTGTTGACTGCAACACGGTCCGGCTGTATTCTACGGCCCCTCTTCTCCATCCCAATCCAAATCGCTGTCCCCATCAACGGCTTGTGTCGAATCGCCCTGCGGACATCGGCCGACGGGAAAGGTGCACGATCTCAATGAACAAGTCGAGCTGGCGGCGGGAGCTAGATCGCGGCTCGCGGCTCGTCTGGGTCGTTACGGCCGGGATGTGGTTTCTGATAGCCGCGGCGTTGCTGTGTCCGGTGGCGTCGGCTGAAACGTACACTCTTACCAACTCGCTCGACGAGTCGGATACGCCCGAGGCCACCGACAAGTCCGCCGGCACAGGGCGGCCCCTTGGCGCCGGCGGCACGCTGTCCGAGGACGGTCCCGGCATCGAGGCCCGAACCGGTTACATCGGCTTCAAGACGTTCGGCCGCAACGAGTCCATCACACACGTCGAGCTGATGCCGTTCGTCAGGTCCGATGACGAAATGCTGTTTGCCGACTTCCGGCTGTTCCTATCCAACGACGGGCGTTTCGGTGGGAATACTGGACTGGGATTCCGACATCGCGTGGCCTCCTGGGATCGCGTATTCGGAGCCGGTCTGTGGTACGACATCGACGACACCACCGGAGAAGTGTTCCACCAAATGGCCTTGGGACTGGAGACCTACGGAAACCATTGGGAGTTCCGCTCGAACCTTTATTTTCCCTTTGACGACGAGAAGGACTTCCAACGCCGGATCGGCCTACGATTCGACGAGCACAGTGTGCTGTACGATCGCCATCGGGAATTCGGCGAGGCCATGGAGGGGCTCGATCTGGAGTTGGGCGCTCCCTTGCCGACCCAGTTCGCCCGAGACCACGACCTGCGGGTCTACGGTGGTTGGTACTCGTTTTGGGGAGACGCCGTTCCGGACATCAACGGCTACAAGTTTCGGTTGGAAGCGCATGTGACCCCCTACGTCACCACTCAACTGGGGTGGACCGACGACGACACGTTCGGCCGGAACTTTACCTTAGGTGTGGCCGTCACCACGCCCGGCGGGTTTCGGTCCGGTGAGGGCGGCAAAGAATCCGCGACACGTGGACTGCGACGGTACCCCCAAAGAAACTACAACATCATCGTTTCCAAGCAGACCGAGGTGCAGAGGGGCTTGACGGCGATCAATCCGGCGACGGGGCAGCCGTACGTGGTCCAACACGTTTCCAGCGCCGGGGGCGGCCTGGGAACCCCGGACGACCCCTTCGCAACGATCGCCGATGCGCAGGCTGCGGGCGGCGACATAATCTTCGTACATGCCGGCAGCGTATTCAGCGATCCGGTCGTACTGGGCAGCGGCGAACGAATTCTGGGCGAAGGAGTGAGACATTTCATTGCGCTCCCGGAGTTCGGCAATGTCGTATTGCCGAGGGTCACCAGCGGGACCGTTCGACCCATGCTCGCGGGAGTGACCGGCACGGCCGTGACACTAGCGCCCGACGCCGAGTTCGCCGGGTTCGTGATCGACTCGCCGACCGGAAACGGCATCATCGGGGACGCGGCCGCGCTGGACGGCGCCCTCGTGAGAGACGTCGACATCACCGATGCCGCACTGAACGGCGTGCTGCTACGAGACGTGACCGGACGAGTGACGCTCAGCAACGTGGACATCGTCAACGCGGGCGGTGCCGGGCTGTACGTGAACCGCGGATCGGCGGACGTCGTGTTCGACGGCAGCATTGAGAACACGGCCGGTCGCGCACTGCTGGTGAAAAACACGACGGGCGGCACGGTTGACCTCTCTGGCGCCACAATTGCCGACGACGGTGGAAACGGCATCGGCATCTTCGCTGCGGACGGCGACGTGATTGTCGGTGACGCGGCCGTACGCAATTCCACCGGTGTGGGGATCGACATCCAGACCGGTTCGGGCAGCGTCGAATTTCGTGGCACCACCACGGTGGTGAACGCTGCCGACGCCGGCATCAAAGTCAAGAACCTCGCCGGTAGCGTGGACTTTAACGCCGTCAGCGTCACCGGCTCGGATGGGAACGACGGCGTGCGAATCGTCGACAGTCCCGGCAGTGCGGCGTTCGGCACGTTGGACGTGAACACCACCAACGGCGCCGGCCTATTCGTCGCCGACAGCGGCAGCGTCTCCGTGGAAAGCGGCACGATCGTCTCCGTGGGCGGATCGGCGGTCGACGTCGAAAACACCGAGATGAACGTCCATCTCACCAGTGTCTCCAGCGATGGTGCGGTCAACGGCATTCGCATTGTCGACAGTCCTGGCGAGTTCATCGTGCTCGGCGACGACGACTTCGGGACCGGCGGGTTGATCCAGAACGCGGACACCGGCGTGTTGGTCGAGAATGTCGGAACGGTTGCGTTCCAGTTCCTCGACATGGACGCCAACACTGTGGGCATCGACGCCACCGACACGACCCGGCTGGTGCTGGCCGGCAGCCGGATCGCGAACACGGCCGGCTTGGCCGTCGACGCGCTGAACGCGGGCTCTGTGGAAATCTCAGATTCCGGATTCGGCAGCGGCATTCGCCTGCGCGCCGATACGGTCGCCGGCTACGACTACCGCATCATCCGCAGCACCTTCACCAGCGACTCCTCAGCCGGCGTGGAGATTTCCACGGTCGGCGCCGGGGCCGGCTCGTCGCTCGCGTTGAGCATGACGAACAACGCGATCACCAACAGCGGCGCCGGCGACGACGACGTGGCGCTCACTTGGGACGGCCCGTTGGTGGCGGCGTTCAACGGCAACTTTTTTGCCGGATCAGGTGGCTCGAATGACGGCATCCACATCACCACCACGTCCACCACCGAGCTGGCGGAACTCACCGTGACGCAAAACATCTTCTCCTTCGACGGCGGCAGCGACACGGGGCTTCGCGTCACCACAGCCGGCCCGGCAAACTTGACCATCGGCCAGAACCGCGTCGACTTCCACGGTGCCTTTGGGACCGGGTTTGACTTCACCCTCGCCGAATCGGCCGATGGGAACATCTTCCAGAACGTCATCACCGACTATGTCTCCGGCGACACGGGCATCCTGTTCACGTCGATTGCCGGCCCGTCCGAGGTGACGCTCAACAGCAACGTCGTCGACGTGCTGAGCCCTGGAGCCGGGCTCGACCGCGGCATCATCTTCACGTCGGTTACCGACACGATCACCCTCTCCGGCACGCAGAACAATCTGGTCAACGGAGCCACGACCGACTTCTCCGCCCCGATCGGTACGACGACCGGCCAAATCTTCGTCAACGGCGTACTCGTCCCGTAAACGCCCACTTGATTCTGCAATGAATCCACGTCAGGCTATTCTCCGAGCATCTTGTTGACGCGAAGAGGGGAATGCCATGCAACCCACTTGTCGGATGGTTTTGGTAGAGCTTGCGGGTATTCTTGCCGCATGCATTTTTTCACTTTCGGCTGCGCGGGCCGCGGACGGGCCGCAACTCGACGTCGTCCCTGGTCCGATTGTTGAGCCGGCCGGCCGGCCCGAAGTCGCCTCATGGCCGGTGCTTCGCTACAAGAAACCGGTTCGAATACTCGTGGTCCTCGACAAGCGGTCGTCGGCTGGGCCGTTCCTTCGCATCGCTCGACGACTGCGGGCCGTACTGGAGATACGCTACCTGACCCGGGGCAGCAATGCGATCTACCATGTCAACGACAAGTGGATCGAGCCGAAAGAGAATCCCACACGCGAGGAGTTGGCCGCTTACAGTCAACAAGTTGTCCTCGACACGTTCCGCGTCGAAGAGGGCCGGTGCCCCTATGACGTAATCTTTCTGACAACCGGAATCGACAACAAGCGGCTGCCCTCGGCCGTCTTGAGCTGCGTCGAGGCGGGTGCGCTGCTGGTCGTCACGGGCAACCATTGGCCGCCGGCCGATTCTCCTCTCTCGCAATTTTGGCCGGCCAAGGCGACCGGCCGAAATACGTGGCATTCCGGCGGAGCATCACGCAACGACGCCGCGGCCCTTGCGGGCGTTCCGCTCCAGCGCCTGAAAGGACATCGATGGATGCCTCTTGCCGAACCGTCTGAAGGAGCCGTCAGCCTGGCCGAGGGGGAAACGGGGGCGGCGTTTGTGCGGGATGTCGGCAAGGGCAAGCTGCTGTTCGTGCCATCGGGACCGATCTCGCGATTTTATTCAGCTATTGAGACGCTCCAACGCCAGTACGACCACGACGAAATCTGGCTGCGTTTCTGGGACCATGTGGTCTACGAGCTCACGCGGTCTGCCGACGCATTTCCGGTCTACACGGATCTCTCAGCGCCGGCGGCGGTCTCAGCTGGTCACGAAGGTGTCGTCGAGGCGAAGCTTGTCAACCGCTCGTTCGCGGGACCATTGGCTGTGGGCATCCACGTGACGAACCCCACGGGCCGAGTCGTGTTCCGAAAGGAGGAGTCGATCACGGTTCCCGTAGGGGTGGCTCATTCTTTCCAGGTCCAGGTTCCGGCGGCGCTCGATTGGGGTTCCGGCTTGTATCCTGTCTCCCTGACCGTTGGCGATCCGAAGACGCAGAGACGAATGCATCAATCGCTGCAGTTTCTCCCGGTCCGTGGTCGACTGGCGTTGAAGGTAACGACGGACAAGCGAGGTTACCGTTTGGGTGAAGCAGCCCGCATTCTCGTGACCGTGTCCAGCGACGAATCGTGGAGCGGCGAGTTGGCCCTGGGCGTGTACGATTTCCGGGGCCGAGTGTTGCACGCCGTGTCTCGCGAAGTCGCGGTCTCAGACGAACCGCTCACGCTGGAATTCACATGGCGGCTCGTCGATCACGGCGTGCGAGTCGATACCTTCCCGACGCACGTGGTGGCTCGCAAAGACGGCCGCGAGTGGGCGCGAGCAGAGACGAGGTTCTACAAGTACGAAGCGTGGAGCACGCGGAACGAATACCAGTGGTCGACGTGGGCCAGGGTCGCGTGCGGGCCGCCTTCGACCGTTCCGGTCGGCATGCGGCTCATGGCGCACGCCGGCATGAACGCACTGGGCTATCCGGGCCGCCCGGAGATTCACTACCCCGCCGAGCGATGGGGCTGGCGGTACTACAACGAAAACATCGGAACCAACACGTTTTCTCCCGTCATCGAATATGAGAACGACGCGGAAATCGAAGCCGCGTTGCTCAAGCAGGTCGAGAGTCGCAAAGACCGGCGCGACTTATTCTCCGCGGCGTTCGTGCTCGGGTCGGTCGGCGAAGAGGCCGGCTTCAAACGTGGCTGGGGGACGCGTTACTACTGGGACACCCCCGTTGCGCCGGAGAAAGCGTGTAAGGCGTTCAGATGGTTCCTCAAAGAAAAGTACCCCTCGGTCGATCAACTCAACCGCGTGTGGGGCACGCAGTACCGCTCGTGGGTGGAGATCAAACTGACGCGCGAGTTCTCTCCCGGCCGGGGCGGACGGCTGGTCAAACTGGACGCCGACGGCTGGGCCCATCCGACCGAATCGCCGCTGGGTGAGGGCGTCAGCCGCGTCACCCCTGCTCCAATGGCCGACACGGGCGAGTTCTACAACTGGTACTACGACCGGATCATCGCCGCGGCAAAACGTATCCTGCGCGAGCGGGTCAATCCAGTCACGCGGATCATCGCCTCGGCCCCGACCATCGGGACGTCGCGGCTGTACGATGTGCGGCCGGCCGGCCCCAGTGCTTGGAACGACAGTCAGTGGCACGCCCTTATCGACGGGCCAGAGCCGGGCTTCGGATTGATCTGGGGACACTTCGACTGGTCCGTGAAAACCGACAACATGTTCTGGGGTTGGCTGCTGACCCGCAGCGGGCACAACAACTACTGGGTCGACGTGCCATTGATGTTCAACAACGACCTCACACATACGCGGGCGTCGTTCGCCATGCGGCGGTGGACGCATCGCCTGGCCGGCCACGAGCGGATCATTCTCGACAGCCGTCCCGCTCCCTGCGACGTGGGGTTGCTCGAACCCAACGGCTTGTATCAGGAAACGACGCCCAACTACATGAGCAAGTCGCTCCAAGTGGCGCTCAGCCAGGGGGGATTCGGATTGCCCGGCAAGGGTGCGGAGGACTTAAACCGCTATCGAATTGTTTATGCCGTTGCCCACCAGGCGGTTTCCGATCACGAAGCGCGCCGGTTGGAAGCGTACGTCGCGGGAGGAGGCACGCTTGTGTTCACGCCGCGGTTCGCCACACAAACCGAACACGGCGTCCCGTATTCCGTGTTGCCGGGATGTGGACTCGCCGAGAAGTGGCAGCTTCGAGTGACCGGGCGGACCGACCCAATTCCGCGTTACCACAACCACAAAATGCTGTCGTTTCGTTGGAGTCCGCCGGGGTCTGCTCATCAGGACGAAACGACTTTACAGACCGTCTCGACGTTCGCGGTGTTTCGCGAGCAGGTCCAACATGAGGGGTGGACGCCCTCGGCCGCCTACGAGGACGGGACGCCGGCGATTCTCACTCGTCGCCTAGGGAAAGGACGTCTGGTCTATTTGAACGCCGTCTACAACAGCCATCGTTACATCCAATGGGTCACTCCGACGGGGCCGGCCAGACAGGGCTTCTACAAGCTGGTCGAGTGGCTGTGCGAACAAGCGGGTGCCCGGCGGACGCTCCGCATCGACGGCCGACCGGCCGAGACGCTGCACATGGCCGTCAAGCAGTTCACCGATCCGACCGGCTACATTCGTTACGTCATCCTTCGCACCGGCGGCGAGGTCCCTTGGGCTTCCGGCACGCTGCGTTGGTTGGGCGACCAGACGGCCGGCTACGACATCTTGGGCGGAGAGATCGGCAAACCGGCGCCGCTCGTCGGAACCGAGCTCCCAGTGACTTTGAAGCCCGGCGCGGGCAAGCTGCTCGGCTTCACCAATCGCCCATTGAAGCAGCTACGCCTCGAGGTGTCGCCGGCGAAGATTGTCGCAGGCGGACCGTTGCGGGTGACGCCGCATGTACTCGGCGACGACGGGAAGCCGGTACCCGGCAGCTTTCCATTCGAGTTACGCGTCTCGGCGGCAGGAGCCGATGTGCCGGGGATGACGCGGTCGTTCTCGGCCGAGAGTGGGCAGACCATCACAGTCCATACGGCTTTGAGCGATCCGATGGGCGTCTGGACGGTCACGATCACCGACGGCATCAGCGGATTGTCGGCGTCGGGGCGGATGGAAGTCGAGGCGCCTGCGTCTGTCGATGCAGCCCCTGGTTTCGTTGCGCCGGCGTGGCCATCCGAAGTGGAAGAGCCGGTTGTGCTCGATCCGCAACAGTTTGTCACACGACTGATGGCACTTTCGAAGTTGTACCGCGAAGACCACTCTCAAGATGGATGGCTGACGAAGCAGCGACTGGGCTACTTCTACGAGCTCCTCCCGGAGACTCGGCACGCAATACTGCGGCCGTTGCTAGAAGTGGATTGGCGCGAATACACGCAGGCCATTCGCGCCCGCGTCGAGAGCGGTGCGGTGCTGGTCCTGACCGGGGAAGACATGGGACTCCATCCCGGCAGTGGTCTGGCCACCTACCCGCATCGTGAAGCCCATCAATTCGAGGCGATCGCCACCACGCTGAAGGACGCACGGTGGAGCTTGGCAACGCGGGATGGCGACACCATTGCCGCATCGCTCGAAGGAGTGCTGGTCCTGATTCTCTGCCGCGAATCGATCGACGCCGCCGGACACGACAACCCGTCTCTGGCCCGTTGGCAACAACGCTGGCTAGCCGAACTGACCATGGCAGAGGGGAACCAGAAAGGCATTCCGGCCCCCTCCGCAACGAAACTCCGCCGCTGGTGGATGGGAGCCGAGCCGATCACCAAAGGGCAAAGGGTCGTCACTTGGCTGGACGGAAACATTCGGCAGGTGGAGTTGTCCGTCTCATCGAACGAGTCGGTCGGCAAGACGTTCGCGTTCGTGATTCCCCCCACAGGCACGGTGATGCAAACCACCCTCCGTGCCGACGTCGCCGGTCAGGGAACGGTGACCTTCGACGTCGGCTGTGACGGAAGTCTGGACGGCAAGCTCTCGGCAGGGGATTCTCACGTCGCGTTGAAGTTGACAGATGCCGTCGCTCGCGTCGCCGACACGGGTCCGTATCGAGACGATAATGGCTGGCGGATCGTCCCGGTCCGCGTCCAGAGCGATGGCGAAGTTCACTTAACGATTCGAGACCCGAAGGTTGTGATCCACTCGAATCAGCTCCAACGTTGACCACAGGCTCGGATCGTGCGCGAACGGGAATTCTTGCCCGACACTCAGGAATTGCTCCCCCAATTCGGCATCGCGCACGAAGTAATAGAAGCCGAGCAGCGGATTGGCGTCGGGATCGAACCCGCCCAGCGCCTCCCCCGGCAGCCAGGCTTCCAGTCGGTATCCCTTCCTTCGACGCTCCACAGCGACACGAACGTCATCCGGGTTGGCCAGTGGGGTCTCCTCCCGAGCGCGGGCGATCGGCAGTTGGACGGCGGTCGGTCGGTCGCGCTTCGTTCCCGCACCGGCCGGCAGGATGCAGAAGTGATGACAGAATCGGCTTGCCCGGTGGATCGATTGTGTGTTCCGCGTGTCGATCCACAATTGCAATCCGTCCGAGTCGGCCGGGGCGTCGAGATCGCACGAGAAGGGCATCTTCTTGCCGGTCACTGACAGGCTGAACCCAAGCCCCCCCGCATTCCACGCCGCTCGCAGTTGCTCGAAGGGACGTTGCTCATCCAGTTCCCCGAAACTCGGCAGTGCGCATTCTGCCGGCAAGTCGAGCAGCGTTCGTCCCTTCTTGGGCAACCGCGCCACGTAACGGACCGGAATCGAGTAGCGGAACAAAAAACGGTGGGGAACAACGGCGGTCATTAAGTAAAAGGTAAAAAGTAAAAAGTAAAAAGTGAAGACCGACTCTCTTCTTGCCTTTTTCCCTCTTACTTTTTACTTTCTCCTTGTGCGACCAGCACCCGACCAAAACAACAATTGTATTCGAGTCCGCGGGGCTCGCGTGCACAACCTGCGCGACATCAACGTCGACATACCACGTGACTCGCTGGTGGTGATGACCGGCGTGAGCGGCAGCGGGAAAAGCTCGCTGGCGTTCGACACGCTGTTTGCCGAGGGGCAGCGCCGCTACCTCGAAAGTCTGTCGACCTATACGCGGCAATTCCTTAATCAGCTTGGGCGGCCCGATGCCGACCTGATTGACGGATTGCCGCCGACCATCAGCGTCGACCAGCGGGCCGGCTCGCCCAGTCGGCGCAGCACGCTGGCGACGGCCACAGAAATCTACGACTACTTGCGGCTGCTCTATGCACGCGCCGGCCGGGCCCACTGCATTGGCTGCGGACGACCGGTGATGCAACAAAGCCCGCAGGCCATCGTCGAGCAAATTCTGGCCCTGGAAGAACGCCGCAAGGTGATGATCCTGGCGCCGCTGGTCCGCGGACGTAAAGGGCTGTATCGCGACGTGTTCGAGAGAATCAGCAAAGAGGGTTTCGTACGGGCGCGGGCCGACGGGCAGATTGTCGACGTGGCCAATCCGCCCGAATTCGACCGCGGTAAGCTGCACGACGTGGAAGCCGTCATCGACCGCATCGTCGTCAAAGACGGCATCCGCACGCGATTACACGAGTCGGTCGAACTGGCTTTGAAGCACGGGGAGGGGACCTGTTTGGTCAGCTATCAGGAGGGCGACGCCTGGCACGATCGGTTCTACAGCTCCCGGTTCGCCTGTTCGGACTGCGGACTTAGTTTCCCGGAGCTGGAGCCGCGCACCTTCAGCTTCAACAGTCCCTACGGCGCGTGTGAGGCCTGCCAAGGATTGGGCGTCACGGGAGGCCAGTCGGCAGTCGGCAGTCGGCAGTCGGCAGTCGACAGTCGACAGGAGGCCGAGGGGAGCCGAGAAGGACCGGACGTTTGTGCGGCTTGTGGTGGGAGCCGGTTGGGACCGTTTGCGCGTGCTGTCACGCTGGCCGATGTGCCCATTCACGAGTTGACGGCGATGACCGTCGCCGATGCCGCCGGTTTTGTCGATCGACTCCTCGACGCACTCGAAACCGGGCGAAAAAAGGGGACAGGTCCAATTTGTGCAGAGCACCCTGCGGGCCGTTCCGGCAAATTGGACCTGTCCCCTTTTTTCACCACACCCGAAGGCCGGCTGGCCGCCGGGAGTGCGCTGCCCGACATCGTTTCCCGGTTGCGCTTCCTGCGGAAAGTCGGCTTGGACTATCTCACCCTCGATCGGCCCACGCGCACACTGTCCGGCGGCGAATTCCAGCGGGCGCGGCTGGCCGGCTGTCTCGGTGCGGGACTCTTCGGCGTTTGTTACATCCTCGACGAGCCGACCATAGGGCTGCACCCCCGCGACGTTGGCCGGTTGATTGAAACGTTGGAGGAACTTCGCGACCAAGGCAACAGCGTGCTGGTCGTCGAGCACGATGGCCAGATGATGCGCCGCTCCGACCACCTGATCGATCTGGGACCGGGTGCAGGCAGCGATGGGGGACGGATCGTCGCGGCCGGGACCCCGGATGAAGTCGCCGGGCACGCCGGTTCGATCACCGGCCGGTATCTCAGCGGGGCGGCGGCAATCGGCCGGCCCTCGCCGGTCGGAAGTTGGTTCTCTCGACGACGGCCGATTGACCGCGAGAAAACGCTCACGCTGACCGGGGCCCGGCTGCACAACCTGAAGGACGTGACCCTGCGGGTTCCACTCGAGGCGTTCACCTGCGTGACGGGAGTCAGTGGTTCCGGCAAAAGCTCGCTGATCACCGAGACGCTCACACGGGCCGTGAGGCGGGCCCTGGCCGACGAGGCGGACGTGGGTCCTGAGCCCGGTCCCTTCGATTTGCTGACTGGCGCCGGGCAGCTCGAACGCATCGTGGAGATCGACCAGTCACCGCTGGGTCGTACGGGGCGGTCGAATCCGGCCACGTATTCGGGTGTCTGGGGCGAGGTCCGCAAGGTGTTCGCCAAGACGCGAGAGGCGCGTCTGCGCGGCTACACGGCCCGGCGATTCAGCTTCAACGCCAAACAGGGCCGCTGTGCCGAGTGCAGCGGGCAGGGGACCAAACGCATCGAAATGAACTTCATGCCCGACATGCACGTCATCTGTCCGCGCTGCAAGGGGGCCCGTTTCAATCGTCAGACCTTGGCCATCCGTTTTCGCGGCAAGAATGCGGCCGACGTGCTCGCCATGCGGATCGAAGAGGCGGCCGGCTTCTTCGAGAACTTTTCGAAGCTGCACACGATTCTGACCACGTTTGTCGACATGGGACTCGGTTACCTGTGCCTCGGACAGTCTTCGTTGACGCTCTCGGGCGGGGAGGCCCAGCGCGTCAAGCTGGCCACCGAGCTAAGCCGATCCACCAGCGGCCGGACCTTATTCGTGCTGGATGAACCGTCCACTGGGCTGCACGCGGCTGACGTCGAAAAACTGATCGCGCTCTGTCAACGACTGGTCGATCGGCAAAACAGCGTGCTGGTCATCGAGCACCAGCTCGACGTGATCGCCGCGGCCGATTGGGTGATCGATCTCGGTCCCGAAGGCGGCGAAGCTGGGGGAAACATGGTGGCCGAGGGACCGCCGAGCAAAGTCGCGCAGGTCGAAGCCAGCCACACCGCCAGAGCGTTGAAGGAGTATTTTGCCGGAGCCGTTTCAGGGCCGGCATCGACGTGACAGCAAAACGTCGATGAGAGGCGTGAATCGGGATTCATCGGCACGCAGTTGCCACCGTCTCGGCAAGGCGTCGACAGCGACGATCGACCATCGGGCTGCTTTCGGATATCCTGAAGGAACCAGCCGACTAAGCGGAACGAAGAAATGCCCGAGGCGATTCGTATTCCATGTCCCCATTGCAGGGTCAGGCTTAAGGTCAAGGATCGCAGCAGAATTGGCAGGCTGGTTTCCTGTCCCAAGTGCAGGCGGTCCTTTGTGGTCCGGGCGCCGCAGCAACCGGAAGAACCCGCCGAGGCTCATGCAGTCGATTCACAGCGTGAAGTGCCCCCCTCACCGGCCGTTCCGCCTCGCCGGCGGCAAGCGAAGAAGAGGAGTGCAGCGGCAAAAAAATCGCCGGTCGGAAATTGGAAGAAACCGGTGGTCAGCTTGGGCTGCAGCCTCCTGGTAACCGGCCTGCTGATCGGATTGTTCTTCATCTTCTTCAGCCCGGATTCTGGGAACTCGAATCCCCAGAGCCTGTCGGCAACAGCCTCCACATCCGGTCCGGGAGCATCTGCGGTGGATGACGCCGCCGCTGAATCGGCCTGGAGGACCGACCCGTTCGCCCCGTCAGAATCGGTCGCTGGATCGTGGACACAATTCCGCGGTCCGAATCGTGCCAACATTTCCCACGAGCAGGGCCTTCTGAAGAGCTGGCCGTCGGGCGGACCGTCGCTGTTGTGGTTGAGGCGGGAAATCGGCGATGGATACTCCACCGTTTCGGTGGCCGACGGAACGGTATTCACCATGGGCAACAAATACGGAAATGAGATGATCTGGGCCCTCGATCTGGCAACGGGAAACGTGTTGTGGTCGGAGCGAAACGGTTCCGTCTACGTCAACAATAGGGGCGATGGGCCGCGCGGCACGCCGACATTCGACGGCGGAAACCTTTACGCGC
The DNA here is from genome assembly GCA_964530165.1 of uncultured Planctomycetaceae bacterium. Taxonomy (GTDB): domain Bacteria; phylum Planctomycetota; class Planctomycetia; order Planctomycetales; family Planctomycetaceae; genus CAZGYE01. Next base: position 998 of record CAZGYE010000031.1, on the reverse strand, counting down.
TGGGCGCCGCCGGGGCCCTGTCGTGCGTCGATGCGAAAACTGGGCGACTGATATGGCAGAAGAACATTCTGAGTGAGTTTGAGGCCACGAACATCCAGTGGGGGATCAGTGAATCGGTGCTCATTGACGGCGAGCGGCTGATCTGCACGCCGGGCGGACAAGGCGCCACTATGGTTGCACTGGACAAGCACAACGGCAAGGTGATTTGGAAGGCCGCGGTTCCCGGCAATCCGAGAACCGCTTACGCATCGCCGATTGTCGTCGACGTGGGCGGCGTGCGGCAATACGTCAATTTCACGAGCCGTTCCGTAGTCGGAATTCGCGCATCCGACGGCGCCCTGTTGTGGGAAGATCGCTCCTCGGCCAACAGTACCGCAAATTGCTCGACTGCGATTTTCTATAACGGCCACATTTTCAGCGCCTCCGCTTACGGGGCCGGCGGAGCGCTGGTGAAGCTTGAATCGGCCGCAGGCGCGACAACGGCCTCGCTCGTTTACAAAACCAAGGACATGAAGAACCACCATGGCGGGATGGTCGTCGTCGACGGTTATCTGTACGGGTCGAACGAAAACATCTTCACGTGTTTGGAGCTGCGGACGGGGAATGTGGTCTGGCGGAACCGCTCGGTGGGCAAGGGTTCGGTGACCTACGCTGACGGTCACATCTACCTCCGCAGCGAAAAAGGCCCCGTAGCGTTGGTCGAAGCGACCCCCGCCGAATACCGCGAGAAAGGGCGATTCCAACAACCGCAGCGCAGCGGCTGTGCCGCGTGGCCCCACCCGGTCGTCGCTGACGGGAAGCTCTTCCTACGGGACATGGACGTGCTGCTGTGCTACGACCTGAAAGCGCAGCGAAAGTAGCGTGCAGCACTCAGCTCTCAGTGACGTAGGGCAGGCTCCCGCCTGCCGCATTTCAAATTGATTCCACGTTCGAGAAAGAGGATGGCAGGCGGGAGCCTGCCCTTCTATGAAAGCTCGTTGGTTTTCAAGGGCATTGAC
>CAZGYE010000030.1:0-31137 GCA_964530165.1 uncultured Planctomycetaceae bacterium | reverse complement strand
ATGAAGGATGTCGAGATTTTTTCGTGCCGTTTTTCGACATCAGTCGTTTGCTGATAGTCGGGGTGCTGGCTGTTGGAGTTGAGTAGGTCAGGCTCTTGCCTGACATTTGAGGCGTGCGACATCATACCTCGTCAGCGTCAGGCAGGAGCCTGACCTACAGTCTGGCGATTTCCTGATTTTGCAAAACTTCAGTTATAACCAACACACAGTTACTATAGGTCAGAGGGGTAGGTCAGGGCTCGCCCTGATGAAACGAATTGTCAAACCGCCACGGATTGGATTCCATCAGGTAGAGTCAAGATGTGGCGCGGCGGCGTGTGATGAACAGTGAATGATAAACTTGGGCCAACTGGGAACAGATGGGTGGCTTCTATGAAAGCCCGTTGCTTGTCAAGGGGGCGAGGTGTTTTTTGGGTTGAGAACCGTGTTGCCCATGCTTCTATTCGAGCGTGCGGCTTTGGCCGGTAGCCCAGTGGGGTATTCGAGTGATGCTGACTGCCCCATCTGGGGACGAGCGGTAAGCCCGAAAGGAAAAGGGGATGAAAGGAAAAGGGGATAAGTCCAATTATTGACAAGTCGCACTGGCCGTGATAGGGTCGCGGCATGCCACGCACTGCTTGCATCGCGTCTGGGGGGATGGTTTTTCATGTCCTGAATCGGGGCAATCACCGAATGCCGATCTTTGAGCAGTACGAATATTGGACTTATCCCCTTTGCTTCCCCCGTTTCCTCTGCCCGGCAGCACCGGGCAGGTTAGCTTGGTCGTTAGCTGTATGAGAGCGACGGCAGGCTCCGGGGCCACGTTCGCTTCGCTCTCTAAGGCCCCGCCACCCCACCGCGCCACATCTCGACTCTACCCGATTTCCAGTCGACGACTCTGGAAGGCGAGAAAGTCCACTTCTGGGCCATCGCACATCAGGGGTGATTTGTTTCAACGGACCGTTGGATTTATCTGTGCGCTTGTGATGCCAGTGAGAGTTCCTTTGGAGCAGGTTGGTCTGACGCTTCGTCTGAGTAGTACGTGCCGTTACTGCGTTCGGCATAGCCATACCCATAGCCGTAGCCGTGTGCCGAGTATCGATAACGATACCCACCGTAGAGGTTAGAACCGTATCCATACCCCGATTCCCCTCCGGCGCCATTGACGACAATCCCGATCAGGTTGGCTCCTAGGGAATTCAGCATCCCGATGGCCCGGACGCCATTGGGGCGTGCTTTTTTGGTGATGCGGAGCGTCACCAGGACACCGTCCACGCGAGCGGCCACGGCGCTTGGGTCCGTAACCGCCAGCAACGGGGGTGTGTCAACCAGAACAAAATCGTACTGATCCCGGAGACTGTCCAGAAGCTCCCCAAGACGAGGCGAGGTGAGCAACTCGGAGGGGTTGTGCGGGGTCGATCCCACTGGGATCATCCAGAGGTTCTCGACCTCTGTCGCCTGAATCGCCTCTGGCAAGGTTGCTTTCCCCTCGATGACTTTGGCCATGCCGACGGACTTTTCCACGCCGAACAGCTTGTGGAGCGCGGGACGGCGGAAGTCTGCGTCAATCAGCAACACTCTTTTACCGGAATTCGCAATCGAAATCGCCAAGTTTGCCGCCAGCGTCGATTTTCCGTCTCCCTGTACGGGGCTTGTGATCTGAATGACCTTGTAACCTTCTCCCAGCGTGCTGAAATACAATGACGTTCGCACGGCGCGATACGCTTCCGACAGACGCGACTTGGGCCGGTGAAACGTGCAGAGCGTGGGTTGCAGCTTCGAATCTTTGCTTTTGTCCAGATTCTTGTCCGGTTGAATAAACGGGATGTGGCCGACGATCGGCAGCTGCAGGATGTCGGAGATTTCTTCAGGCGTGCGGAAGCTTTTGTCGGCCAGTTCCGCAGCGTAGCCCAGGACCAGGCCGCCGAGAAGTCCCAAGATACAGGCAACCGCCATGATGCGCTCGAATTTCGGTTCGATTTGCACGCCAATCCCCGCCGGCGAGATCACTTGTGTTTTGTATCCACCATAATCTTTGATGAGATTCACTTCCTCTAACCGCTTGACGACGCCTTCGAAGAGTTGCTGAGTTCGACTAATGTCGTTGCGGTATGTCTCATCTGTGACTTCATAATCCGCCATCGCTTTGGCCGCCTTACGCTCCTTTTGAAACAAGGCGTCCAGGTCGTTTTGTCGTTGTTTGTTTGCTTTGAGTTCTTCGCGAAGCGACTCGAGATAAACCATGAGAAAATCGGTCGGTTGCGTCCCGGCGTCGCGTAACTCTCGTTGTATGGCAACGCTCTGATGATAGCTGCGGGTCAGATCGATCCTTTTTTGAATGGCCCGAACGCTGGGATGATCCGGTCCGTGATTCTCTAGCAGCATCTGCCGTTCCAGCAGCAACGGAAACACGTCACCGGTCGGCGATTTGTTGTCCGTGTCACGGGCCGCTGAGTCGCCGGCAACCTTGTGCACCATCAAGCGTAATGCTTCACGATTGCCTCCATTTCTGAGGGCGTCGTCCAGCGCCAGCAGTTGTGCCTTCGTCTGGGTATAGGCCAGCAGCAATTCCGACCGCGCCGCCTCGATCTGAGTGAGCCTCGCCTGATGGATGTTGGTTCCCTTGTCCTTGTTCCAGAGCAGCGGCGCGTCCTGACGGAATTTTCGGTACTGGGCTTCTTGTTCGCGCAAATGCGTCAGAAGGCTATCCTTCGCCTCCGTGATGAGCTGGACCGTTTCCTTACTGATGTTCTGTGCTGTTTCTCCTAAGAAAGACTGGTAACTCTCGATGACCGCTTTCAATACTTGGGCGCATTCGAGTGGGTCCGGCCCCTGGAATTTCATTTCCAACACGTTGGCGCTGCCGTCGCCGCCGCTGTCGGCTCTGATCACCGAGATCCCATCAATGATCACCCGTGAAAGGTTGCTTTTGCCGGCAAACGACTGCAGCGCCCCGAGCTGATGGTCTTCGATTGCCCTACGCACGATCAACGGACTGCGAATCAGCAACGAGTGTGTTGCCGAATTCTGCTCGTAGCCGATTTCCGCCTCGATACCTTTCATGGGCAGCACGGGCTTTCGCTCGTTGACCACCAGGACTTGAGCGGTCGTCTCATAGACGGGGGCCTGTTTGATTGCATAGAGGTAGCCCAGTCCTGCTCCGACGAGCAAGCCGAACAGAATCAACCATTTCCTCAAAATGATCACTTGCCACAGGTCAAGGCCATGGTTCTGGTGTGACTGTCCGGAATTTTGCTTTTCGTTCCACAAGTTCGCGTTGCTCACGACATTCCTTTCTGAAGTGTTCAGAACCGTCTTTGCCCAAGAACCAGCGCGACGAAAAGAATGTTGTTGACATTCCTGCGCCACATACGTTTCGGCTCCACGAGCAGTCGAAACATCCATTCGCAGCCCATTCTTCTGAACCAAACAGGCGCCCATTTCTTGTTGTGGGAATGAAAGTCAAATGCGGCGCCAACACCGATCATCGCAGCCGCTTGGATTTTTCCCTGATGAGCCGCCATCCATTTCTCCTGCTTGGGAGCGCCAAGCCCCACCCAGACGATGTCCGGCTTGGTCGCATTGATCATCTCGACGACCTGCACATCCTCTTTCTGCGACAGTGGACGAAACGGAGGGCAATACGTTCCGGCCACTTCGAGTCCTGGAAAGTGACCTCGCAATCTCTCGGCCAACTGCTCCGCAACAAACGGTTCGCCACCGTAAAAGAAGTGGCGGCAACCATATCGCCGGCCATGGTCGCAGAATCGCAGAAGTAGGGTCGGTCCGGTGATGCGACCTTGAGTCTTGTGTCCCAGCAGTGCTCCCGCCATCACCGTTCCCACGCCGTCGGGCAAAGCCAACGTGGCGCCAACCGTGGCAGCGCGCATTTCGTCGTCGCGACGGCAGAGCATGATGCTGTGTGGATTGGTCAGGCACACATAGTGCCGTTCGCCCTTCTGGCGCCATGTTTCAACCATTGCCAAAACGTCGTCGTATCCGACGAAGTCGATGGGAACACTGAGGATGCGAGTTGCTGTCGGGAACTCCCGGCAGTGTCCACCCAAATCCCAGGGATTTCCGAAATCTCTGGGATTTGCCCCTTCCCCGCTTGCACGTTCGCACAAGCGAGTGCCGGACACCCCGCTGACGGGCTCGTCAAGCCGCATCGGCCCTGTCTCCTTTCCCTTCACCGGCGAGAACGACTGCGTGCCGACACGCCTTCATAAACCGTCGGTAGCATCTCTCCGGCGAGTAATCGCATGAAGCCTTCGCGCGCGCTGCGCGACCGATCGCTCGGCACAGTCGAGGTTGATTCCAAAGATGCCGGATCTTCGCTGCCAATTCGGTTGGGTTACCCGGTTCGAAGAGCAAACCGTTTTCTCCCTCCTGGATCCATTCGGGGAAGACGCCGATCCGTGAGGCAATCACGGGCCGGGCATAGAGCATCGCTTCGGCGAGGGTCATCCCGAATGTTTCATAGCACTCGCTGGGGCTGACGATGATTCGAGCCTGTTTGAAGAACTCAGCCAGCTCTAAGCCCTCTAGGAAGCCAACTAGCTTCACGTTTTCGGGTAACGCATCGGACAGTGGTAGAGAGTGACTGACCCGGCCGGCAAGCCGAAACTCGATCGACGGGCACAGGGCCGCAGCTCGAATGAGGGTCGAGACGCCTTTCTCTTTGCTGATTCGCCCCACATAGCCGACAAAGCTGCCAGACCCAGGCTCGAGCACGTCCCCTGGCCGCACCGGGTCGGGGACGACGTTGGGAAGGACATGAATCCGAGACGCTGCAAAACCGGCCGAGATTAGCTTGCGTTTCATGAACTCGGTGGCACAGGTGTAAACCGACACATTCTCGCGGTACCAGCCGGCGTGGCGCGCAATCCAATTGCGCAGCGCGTAACCGAAGCTCTTGGGCAGGCTTTGTTCACAGTTTCTCAGAGCACACCAATACTCGCGTCCTCCCGCGCAACGCTCGCAGACTGCGCCGCGGGAAAGATGCAATCCGTTGGGACAAACCAACCGGTAGTTGGCCACCCGCATGATGATGGGGACCCCCGCTCGTCTGACGACAGGCAGCACCGACGGGGAAATCAGCGGATAGAGGTTCTTCACGAACACGACATCGGGAGCGAAGGAAATCAGGAGCTTGCGAACGGCAGCCCTGCTGAACGGGCTGAACAACCCGGAAAGCAAGGCCCGCGGTTTCCCCAGGCGTGTCCCCGTGATCTCCGCGCTGCTGCGGCTGTAGGAGCGCACTTGATGTCCCCGCGACGCAAGCACGTCGGTCACATGCCTCAGGGACGTTTCCTCGCCGCTGAGCGTGGCATATTCGTTATGGAGAACAAGGATTTTCATGATCTGGCCTCGTCGCAAGTTCTGTCCAGGATTCCGCGGATTCGCGGAATGAGTAGGGCGAGCGTCGTCGTTGCCATAAACAGGCAGGATCGAAGGACGGTCCCCCGAGCTCCATTGAGCACCGGGTTGAGAAACCGCCCAAGGTGGCCGCTGGAGAAGGCGAAAAGCACTCCAAATACGATGATCGTCGGTGTTCGCGAAGAACGAAGCAGTGGAATGATGAGTGCCAACATCGGCAGATACATGACGTCGGTATATCCATGGCGGATGGGAACACAGAACTCCAGATTGAGTGCTGCAGCAACGGCGAGCGCCAACCCGGACCGAAGGCCGATCTGCTTCTCCTCAGCTCGGTAACATGTCAGAGCAATGAGAAAAAACGAGACGAACGCCATGACCTTACTCGCTGCCGCTGCGTGAGCTGACAGGTCGAAATTCGTATGCTTCGCCAGAACGTTCAAGGCGTTCGTGATGGTCACGTCCTCAGTATGACCATCCATCATTCTGCCGAAATTGACGCCTTCGGCGACTTCCGGAAGTGATTTTGCCGGCCCATACTTACGCAATTCGTAGGACTCGTCAGCCCTGGCTTTCCCGTATTCCTTCATCGACGCGCAGTAACTGATCCACACATCCGCGCCAAACGTGAACGTGGTGATCGCGATGCTCGTTACGGTGGTCGCAACCGCGACCGCAGCAGTGTGACGCCGCCTCGCCAGCCACAGAATGGGGAGCATGACAACAAAACTGGGCCGAAGAATAACCGCCAGACCAAACGGAATCCCGGAACAGGTTCGCCAGCACGCAGGCCGTAACTCAAGCAAGATGCCCAGCGATATCAGCAATGTGACCCAGACATAGAACTGCCCGCGTTCAACGTGGAGCCTCCAAAACGACCCGCACACAAAGAAAAGTATCGCTAGGTTGGCAAGCAGAAGTCGGTCGGCCCGTGATTGAAGTGTGTGAACCAGGATCGTGATACTAGCGATCAGCGCGGCCCATTCCAGTCCGAAGGCGACCCAGCGGACTGCTCGATAGGGCATCCACGAGACCGCTCCGTAGGCAAACAATGTGGTGGGAGGTACGGTCACTCGGGTCAGGCCGGGACTGCGCCGCCAAGGGTCGAGCAGCCGCTGCGACATTCCTGACTGCCAGTCCAACGTGTACGGGTCGATTCCGCTCCAAATAGCCCGCGCCCCGACGATTCTGTTGCGCAAATCGATGCCGCCGTAGTTGTAAGCATCGCGGGCGCTGTTCACGAAACTCACGATCCCCAGGAGAATCAGTGTCGCCAGGAGTCCGCGCTGAAATGCGGGAGGTTTGCAGACGGATAAAGCGGTGTGATTCATATCGACGGCCTCAGTCAGCAATTCGATACCGCACGATGCACCAGAGCGCGTCAAGACCGTCGCGCCAGCCGATCTTTTTGCCTTCGGCATAGGTCCGGCCTCTGTAGCTGATTGGCACTTCAAAGACACGCCTCTTGCGCCGGGCGATTTTGGCAGTGATCTCCGGGCAGAAACCGAAGCGATTCCGTTTCAGCGTCGGCGCGATCTCGCGCACGACGTCGCGCGTAAAGACCTTGTAGCACGTGTGCGCATCCGTTAAGTCGAGATCATTCAGGCAATTGGCCAACATCGTCAGAACCTTGTTGCGGAGCGAGTGCCAGAAATGCACCACGCGATGTGTATCGTCGCTCAGGAAGCGGGAACCATAGACGACGTCGGCTTCGCCTTCGATAATCGGCTGAAGCAGGCGCGGGTACTCGGCCGGGTTGTATTCCAGGTCAGCGTCTTGCACCAGCACGATGTCCCCACGGGCTTCCTGAAAGCCTGTGCGAAGCGCTCGCCCCTTGCCGTAGTTCCTGTCGTGATACTTGATCACGAGTTGGTTGCACGTGTCGTCCGTGTTCTCATGCTGCAGTTTGCGAAGAATGTCTTGCGTCCCGTCCGTGCTTCCATCATCGACAAGTATGATTTCTTTGCGGATCGGCACAGCCCGGACGCGCGCCAGCGCCCCCTCCAGTGAGTCACGTTCGTTGAAGACCGGTACGACCACCGACAGCAGAAGACTGTCGGGAATCGCATAGATTCCCAATCGGCGGCAGGCAACCTCACCGAGCTGCTCGGCCAACGTCTCGTACCATGCGCGGGAGTAAGCGACGGCCGGCTTGGTCACATGTGGACGATGAGCTACGACCGTTGCCGGACGAGCGGACGAGGGGCGATGTAGCCATTTCTTGTGGGTTGATGAACTCATTGTGAAATCCTTTTCGTTTTCGAAGAATCCAACAGGCTCTTGTAATTCTGCAAGATGATCGCTGCCCGGCGTGCCCAGGATAATTCTCGGGCGCGGGCGATCGCTCCTGCCGAAAGTCGTTGATACAAGTCTGGTTCGTCAAAAAGGCGTGCGATGGCGCGAGCGAACAATCGGGCGCTGGTCGAAGGGGATTCCAGCGGAACCAGAAGACTGCATCCGTCGGTCAGGGCATCGGCGAATCCGCACGCCGCATGGCTGATGACCGGCAACGAGAGCGCCAACGCCTCGAACAGAACTGCACTGCCGGCATCTTGAAGGCTGGTAATCACCAAGGCATCCAGAGAACCCATCAGCGTCAAAGCGCGCTCGCGAGGCAGCCAGCCGTGAAAACGGCACATTCCCCCGACGCCCAATTGCCTTGCCAGCGTCTTCCAACGGGCGGTCTCCGGTCCTTGACCGAGAATGTTCACTTCGACGGCGACCTCCGGAGGCAACAACGCCAGTGCCTCGAGCAGAATCGGCAATGCCTTGCGCGGGATGTGGAGACCGCTCCAGCCCAGCCGCAACGGTTGTCCCTGCTTTCGAGTGCGAGGCTGATTGGAACGCGTTGGGCCTGCTCCATTCTCGCCGAGCAGAACCGCGCGGCGGCTGTGAAGACGTTCCAGCGCGATCCGGTCGATCGACGTGCTGGCAAAGATCACCTCCGCCTTACGGGCAGCTTTGCTGACTCGCGGTGACGTTTGCATCTGAACAGCGTTCAGCACGTTTCTGACCCCACACTGGCACATGCCGCGCGGGCCAAGCGTCGTCAAAAACCGCCAGGGCATCATCACGTGCCCACCAACGGGCCCCCAAACAAACGGGACAGGCAGTTTCCACAGGTATCCGGGCTCACGAAATCCCGTCATGGTCAAATGATGGACTAAGTCGAAATCTCCGGCCGCGACAAGTGTTTTTGCGAGTTTGTAGGCCTCCCGTTGCCAGCAGCGATAGAAGTGGTAGTAGCGAAGGAAGTTCACGCCGTCGTTGCGTCGGCCGTCGGGAGCCACCGACGGCCAGGGAACGTACTGCCACCGGACCTCCCGCAGAACGGGGTCGTTCCGGCAGGCTTCTTCAATCGGGCCGCGGTTTTGCATCTCTTCGGTCATCACGGTCAGCTCACAGTGTTCAGCCAGCCGCCGGACGTAGTTGTAGCCCAGACCTGGCTCCGAGCCTTTTCTCGGATCGCAGGCGAAGGCGGAAATCAGGACTTTCGGTCGCTCTGCTGGCATATTCGGCTCCGCTGTTTGACGGACGCTGCAACTTGACAGGCGGTCAAAACGGCCTTGGCCGCCTGCGCCGGGCTGAAGTCTCGAACGATGTTTCTCGACGCTTCACCCATTTCGGGTAAACGCTTCTGATCACGATGCACAACGCACAAAAGCGATGCACACTGCTCGGCGTTGTTTGGGTCGAACACCCAGCCGTTCCGACCATGATGCACAAGTTCCGGCCAACATCCGTTGTAGCTCGAACAAAGGATGGGCAAGCCACAGGCCATCGCCTCAGGCACAACCAGACTCCAGTTATCTTCCAGCGTGGGCATCACAAGCACGTCGGCTGCTGCGAAGAACTCGACCATCTCCTCGTAGGGAACCACTCCTGCGAACAGCACGTTCGAGAGTTTCGCGTCATGAACCCTTTTTTGCAGGAAGCTCCGCTCCGGTCCGTCGCCGACAAGCAACAGGGTTCCGGGATTTGACTGACGATGGGTGTACAGCCCCCAGGCAGTTAGTAGTTCGCGCAATCCTTTTCGGCGAACGAGTCTGCCGACGTAGAGAATGACCGGACGAGTCAACAGACGCCTGCCGAGCTGCGGCAGTTGAGCGTTCACGGAGATCTGTGTGATCTTTCTCGTCAGCATATCGGAGTCGGCGGCCATCGCGCCGGTGACGATTCGGGATTCAGGGACACGCAACTGATGCTGGCAGTACTGCTTTGAGAGCACGCCATTGCACGCGATGGCGTCGGTGTGTTTCGCAACCCACCGTCGGTAGAAGGTTCTTAAGGATCCTGCGTTCCGTTCGGTGTGAGCCGTCCGTTCATAAGTGATCACCAGCGGGACGCGGTAGCGCGTCTTGTAGAAGAACGAAGCCGGCGTCCATTGAAAGAAGCCTTCGGAAATGATGACGTCCGGTCTCGCCGCGGCGACGGCGCGCAGCAAACCCGATTGGTAAGGCACCTTCAATACCATGTTGGCTAAGTCTGTGTCGTCAGCACCAAGATTCAGACGGTATTCTCCGCGGAGTCCCACAGCCCGGTCACCCAAGGTTGCTGTGATCTTCTCACCGACGGGACCCGGCGTGCGATCTGCCGAGAAGATGACCGTGAGCTGGTTTCCCAGCAGACGGTTCAGTGCCGCGTACACGGGAACGCGGTAATGCAGGAAACAGGGATTGACCCAAACGACTCTCATCTCTCAACTTTCGACTTTCAACTCTTTTCTGGCGACAACGACCAGGCTATCGCCTTGGCCAGTCCACCAACTGAGAATCGCTCCCAGAACATAGAATGGGGCGAGCAACAGACCGACGCCGAACAGTTTGGGGATCTGAAGAATCTGTTTCGAAACAAGCAGTCTTCGGCCGGAACTCTTGAGCGATAATTTCAGCTCGTCGAAACAGCCAGTCGATCCCAGGCGGTAGAGAAAGCTCGTACGCCCCGAAGACTCGCAGCCGACGACCGCAAATCCCAGGTGCAAAAGGAGTCCAACAAGCGACTGAGGCGAGAACTCAAACAGGTGATAGGGCGCCTCGGACTGAGGCCAGGAAAATCGCGTCAGGCGAGACAAACCGGCCGTCAGACGTGCAAATCCATTCCGATTGTTGGGCGTTCGAATAACGACCACTCCACCCGGTCGCAGTAGTCTGTACACGCGGCTTAATTGATCGTGCGGTGAGGGTACGTGCTCGATCACGTCGCCGAGGTGAACGGCGTCGAACGATGCGTCCGGAAGATCAGAACGCTCCAACGTGGTCGCCCGCGCGTCGAGCCCGTTTTGACGAGCGATCTCGACGGCGTCGCGGTTGATGTCGATCCCGCACACCTGCCAGCCGAATGTCGCCATGTGATATATCAACTGGCCGTTGGCGCAGCCGATGTCAAGCAGGTGATTTCCTGGAGCTTCCGCCTGCGTCAACAACTCGTGGAGCCATCTGTTGGAGGAAGGGGGAACGCTGGAAAGATCCACCTTGGCGGCTGTGTAGTAGCCGTTCTCCTTTGTATAGAGTCTTCTCAATTCTTCGGCCGTAGGCTGAGGTGAAACGTAGACAAGACCACAATTCGCACACCGCCAAAGGGAAACACTGCGTTTCCGGCTGAAGGGGCCTGTTGCGGATCGTCCGCAGCATTCACAGATGGCTGCACGGCGCCGTGCCCGCGGGTTGCTTGATGAACGCACTGTCTGATCGGCGTTCTTCCGAATGACGACGCAGTTATTCATTTCGCACTTCTTTCGTTTATTAGCAGGCGCTCGGAGCGAGTGCTTACTGTCCCTCTGTTTTCTGCTTCACGTGGACGGCCATCCCGAACACCAACAGGTGCCCGATCCAGCACAATCCCACCGGCGACGTCACGGACTCCACAGACAGAGAGTTTGCGCAGACCGCAGCGACCGCCCCCAGCGCCAGTGACCGAGACGGGCAGGCGGCGGCACGGAGCACGTGTCGCCACACAGTCAACCAATAGGCCACAAGCAACGTCAGGCCCAGCAGCCCGAGATTCACGAACGCACTCATGACGGAACTGTGCATGTGCTGCATTCGCAACCCGCCGATGTTGTACAATCGCGCCCGGGCTTCTCCGAATGCAAAGCCATAACCGGCCAGCGGCGCATCCTGCATCTGATTGCGAACGAGCCATTGCCAGGTTGGCAGCCGTCCGGAGGCGGTGCGGATGTTGCCTTCACTCTTGCCGTAAAACACGATGTTTTTGATCTCTTGCGGGTAGGAAACGGTCATAGCCGTGGCGAGTCCGAGCAAGAGTACGCCCAAGGCAAACCTCCTGCGCAACGTGAACAGCACGACCACTAATCCTCCAAGAACCGAGACGTACGTTGCTGAAGAGGTCCCCAGCAGCAACATGACGATCAAGAACGCATGCATCATCCGCCACTGACGTCCTTCGAGCATCCAACCAGTGAAGACCATCCCGACGATCGCTCCTGGCACCTGAGAGCTGTGCAGAGCGGTGAGGGAAAAGTTGTACTGAAGCAGCGGAAGTTGCCACGTAAGACATACGACGGCCGCGTAACAGAGCTGAAACCGGATCAGGTTTTGGATTGTTCCCAGCGTCGCCAGCGCGTCGGCAGCCAGCACGAGATACACCAGCACTTGTCCCCCCCGGAACAGCGTCAGCTCGGGCATGCCCGACCACGCGGCACTGACGACAGCCAGCAGGCCATATAGCGACAGCCACACGAGCGAGGTTCGAGTCAGCGCGCGACGCAAAGACTGCCCCGCGGAAGTCCAGCGGTGGACGGCATACAGCCCACAAATGGCTGTCATGCCCACCTGGAGCATGGCCGACGCGTCCACCTCGGCCACCGCGTCGAGGCCGCGACGCCGGTAAACGGCGCGCAGAAACACCGGGAACAGCAGCAACAGCCATTCCGATCCACTTCGGCGACCAAGGAATGCAATCATGCCGTCGCCCAGCCGCAACTCGGCCTTCTGTGGGGCAGGCTTTCGAGCCTGCCGTCGAGCAATGGCAGGCTCGAAAGCCTGCCCCACACTCGAGAAGGTGTCGGCAAGCCTCGTCGGGTATGGGGCCGCGTTCTGCTCCGTGCTGGTATTCATCGTTGGATTCATCGCCGCCAATCGGCAAGAAAGTATTGCGCCCGTGTTCGCAGCCGCATCGCCAGACACAAGGGCATCCAAGACAACGGTCCTGCCATCAGGCCGAACTGCCAGAGTTGCCCGAACTTTCCTTCCAGGTGGTCTTTGTATTTTTCGGCCAGACGTCTGGCTTCTCGATCGTGGCCCACGAAGACATGGGCGAACGTGTACCATGTGGCAACGCGACCCTGGATACGCAAGTAACCGCTGCGATCATCGGCACTCAGCCGCGGGACAATGCGAGTCTCCCAACTTTCGACTGTCGAGCAGCGTTGGTAGCGCTGATGGAATTTGCTGTAGAGATTCCCGCGAGGGACTTGAGTCCCATCGATGTTCAGCAGGACCTTGGGGATGAACCCCCATTGCCCGAAAGTGGCGAGGTACGCCCAGTATTCCATGTCGCCGCTCAGAACCAGGTCCTCGCGTTGACCGCCGGCCTCGTCGATCAGCGTGCCGCGAAGCATCGCCGAACCCGCACAAATGTGGTTGTGCTCGAACCAGAAGTCGAAGAACTGATCGATGAGTATCGGCTCGGCGTGGCGGCGGGCCGGGTCTTCGAGAAACGAGGGCCGCACCGTTGTGCCGCTTTCCAAAGCGCTCTGGTGTTCGTGACCGACACTGACGGCCACCGCAGCCGGATGATCGCACAGAAAACGAACCGTGCATTCGACAAATTCCGGTTCCCAGTAGTCGTCGTGATCGATGAATGTCACGAACTCGCCGCGAGCGAGCTGGAAACCGCGATTTCTCGCAGCGGTTTCACCTCGATTCTCCTGAAAAACGTATCGGATCCGGTCGCCGTAGTGAGCCGCTACATCCTTGGTGGAATCCGTTGATCCGTCGTCGACGACGATCATTTCAACGTCTGGATAGGTCTGTTCCAGCACGCGGTCGATGCAGCGACCCAAGCTTTGTGCGGCGTTGTAGGCGGGAATAATGACCGAAACAAGCCCGGCGATTCGCGGCCGCGTTCCGGCTGACGCTTTGTTTTTCACGTGACTCTCGTGAGAAGTGATCATGGTCTTGGGTCTAACCCAGAGAGTGGCGAGCGGCCGGTGTCAGCCGGCTGTTCCGACAATCAGGGGGCTGACGCCCCCCGCTCGCCGATCTTGTTCGAGGTTCTCAGTGCCGTTGCATGAACAGATTCAACAATGTTGCGAATTCGTTTTGTTTCGCATCTGCGCGACCTGCTCCGCCGCTCAACCATCAAACGGACGTGGTGCAGCGTACGGTACCAGCGTGCTCGGACAGCTCCGGGCAAGGGGCGACCGAAGTGCCGTCGAAAGACCTGCTCGTGCTCACTCTGAAGTTGCTGCGAGGCTGCTGTTTGCCGCTGATGAAATACCACCGACTTCGAATCGCGGTGCTCGCGAAAGTACCCCAAAAAAGCGGGCACATGGCGAAAACGCGCGACCTTGGCCATCTTGCACCACAAGTCAAAATCCATGGAAAACTCCAGACTCTCGTCGAGGCCGCCCACGTGCTCGAACAACTGACGGCGAAAAAAGGTCGTCTCTTGAGGCAAGGTTATGTTCGCTCTCAGCATCGACGGAGAGAACGACGGGCCGCGGCTGAAACCGATCACGTTTTCGCAGCCGTCGATATGGACCCGATCTCCATAGACCAGGCCGACCTCGGGCTCAGTTTGCAGAGACTCGACGGCAATCCGCACGGCCGAAGGTGCCAGAAGATCGTCCGAATTCAGCCAGGCGAGAACCGTTCCCTGGGCGAATGAAAAACCTTTGTTGATCGCACTGGATTGACCACGGTCCGGCTCACTCACCCAGCGGGCGACGTGCTGTTCGTATCGGCGAATGATGTCGACGCTTCCATCGGTCGAACCGCCGTCGATAATAATGTGCTCGATGTTCGGATAGTCTTGACGTATCACCGAACGAAGCGTGTCTTCCAAGAACGGCGCCTGGTTCAAGGACGGCGTGACAATTGAGACTAGTGGAGTCGACATGACTGTGCGGCGTTGCTTCCGGTAGGATCGAAATCGGCTAGACTGCCTGAAGGTGCCAGGCGCCCTCCCGGTAAAAACAAATTTTGCGACGTTCGCACCAGCCCAACCGGCTGGCCACGACCTTCAGCGCAGTCGGCCAGTAGAACTGACGCAGGGTGCGTCTGGCGAAACTAGCGGCAGGTCCTTCGATCGCTCCACGGTAGCGGTGCAGCGTCTGAAGAGCCTCATCCGCGTACGCCGTCAACTGACGAGCCGTCTTTTGCCCGCTATGCTGGCGAAAACCTCCCAACGGTACGTCGACGCCGACGAGTTCGGTGTGCTGAAAGAATCGGGTCCACAGCTCAAAATCCGCGGCCAGACGCAGGGAAGTGTCCAAGTAGGCCCCCGCCTTTTCCCACAACGAACGCCTCCAGAATGTGGACTCCTGCTGAATAGTGCCTTCCGGACATCGGCTTTTCACCGGCACGTACTGGCCTCTGAAGAAAGCACGTCGGCCGTAGCCGGCACGCCGACCACAGGCAACGGCGCGACCCCGCTCATCCCAAGTCAACGGATACAGCGTTGTCATCCATTCAATTTCCGGGAAGTGGGTGAAGATCTCCGCCACGACGGAAAAGGTCCAGGGGCAGTATTTGTCGTCCGAATTGATCCAGGCCATGATCTCGCCGTCAGTGTGTGCGAAGCCTTCGTTGAGTGCGTGATAGTGCCCGGCGTCCGGCCGGCTTTGCCAATACGTCAATCGAGACGCGTGTTCTCGAATGATCTCTGCACTGCCGTCGGTCGATCCGCCGTCCATCACCACGTAGTCGAGATTGGGGTAATCCTGCGAAAGCACTGACTGAATCGTTTCTTCTAGAAACTGTCCCTGATTGAACGAAGGCGTGACGATGCTGATTCTCGGTTCCTGCCGGCGAGACGGACAGTCGGTGCTACGCGCCGGCGAGCGCCGGTCGTTTGGAGTTTGTAACTTTGGATTCGCCACTTGGCCATCCGCCAGAAAGAAGAATCTCGTCGTACCAACTCAGATAGTCGTCGATCATCCGACGGCGATCGAACCGCCAGCGTGCATCACGGGCAGCGTTCTCGCCCAGACGTGAGAGCGTCGCGGATTGCTCCGAGCCGAGAAGCCACTCAAGGGCCCCGGCCAGTTGATCTGCGTCGCCGGCCCGAACGAGCACTCCGGTCGCCTCGCGAGGTGAATAGACGGGCCATGCTTCCAATTGCTGCTGGTTTGGAAGGCTCCTAATTTGCTCAACGACGCCCCCCACCGCCGAAGCCAAGACCGGCGTGCCGCAGGCCAGCGATTCCATGACGGTGTTGGGAAACGTGTCGGCCCGGGCTGCGTGCACGTACAGATCGGCCGCTTGGTAGTAGCGGGCGACGTTGCGTGGATTAGTCTCCGGCGGCACGAACCGAATCGTCCCTGCCGGCAGCCTCTCGTCCGGCGCTTGTTCGCCCAGCGCGAGGATCAACAGCGGCTGTTTGCGGAAGCCTCCTTCCAAGTGGACCAGTGCTTCCCGAAGCGTGGCGAAATCTTTCCAGGGATTGGTGCGGATTCCGTTCGCTGCCAGAAGAATGATCTGTGATTGTTGGGGAAGATGCAGCGCGTCGCGCGCACTCGACTTTTCAGCAGGCTGGAAGACATCGAGGTCGACCCCGTGAGGAATCACTCGTGCCTCACAGATCGCCTGAGCCAGAATCGATTGCTGCACTTTGCTCATCAGCCAACGGGACGGTGTCGCCACGTAAAGCCTCGATTCGGCATAGATCTGCTTTTTCCTCGTCCAGTTGAAGGAGGTCGCATCCCTTCTGGCCCTGGGAGGGATGGTCAGATCGGGGCACCGGCCGCATCCGTTCTTCCACCGCTGGCAGTCGAACGAATGGGCGCAGTGACCTGCCAGCAGCCAGGCGTCGTGCAAGGTCAATACGAACGGGATACGGCGACTCAACGCGGGAAGTGCCCGCAGGTCGAAGTAACTGCCGTGCAGGTTGTGTGCATGAATAATGTCCGGCGTGCGGGGCAAGAGGTCGAGAAGCCAAGATGTACCGGGGAAATCGAAATCCTCGCGTCCACAGTGAAGGTCAAGCCAACGGCGCGGCTGCTCGATGAGCTGCGCGACGTTTCTCAGAAACCGTCTGCCGCGGCGCCCGTTGACAACAGTCTGCAGACGGCTTTCGATTCCGAGCCAATAGCGTGCCCAGCGACTGCGGCATCGATCGTGCTCCAACACCAAGACATCGGGGTCATTGCCCAGTTTACTGCCGACAAGCAGTCGAGATCGCAAACCTTTCTCGCGATACGCGGTGAAGAGGCTCGTGGCGATTGCTTCGGCGCCTCCTGCCCGATCGGCCGTGCTCAACTGCAAAATATCGTGGACTCGTCTATCCATTCCAGCACTTCAGTTGTTGCTCAAACTCGTCGCCGTTGGAATCTCGAATCAGGAGTCGAGGGAGCTGGTACGGATCACTCTTGCGGTGTACCCGCTCCGGGAAATTCGCACAGGCGTTACGAAATCCAGCCTCCTGCACCAGGAGTTTGCTGTCATTCGAGTAGGCTCCCGGATACCCGAACGGATAAGAAAATGACTGTACCGGCCGGCCGACAATTCCTTCGAGTGTTCGCTTGCTTTGCTCGATTTCACGCCGTTGTTCCTCGAGGGGCAGGTGGGCCAGTGCCGGATGGTTCACGGTATGTGCGCCGACCTCCACCAGCCTGCTCTCAACCAGTTGGACGATTTCATCCTCCGTCAAGCTGCGGTGGCTTGGACGACCAAGGCCACCGGCGCCGGCCCAACCCCGCAGTTGCTGCATGAGCGCGTCGCGAATGGCCGGGGGCAATTCAGAGAAAGACTCACAGAGACTGCGGTACAATTGGTGCCGGTGCGTCGGCTCGCGAACTTCGAGCACGCTCCAATCTGCGTATCGCCCCAGAGCGACCTGGCCCCATCTCGAATCGGCGCCTAGAGACCAGCGACGAAGTTGTCCGTTGATTGTCAGTTCCAATTGCTTCGGCAGCGTGCTTGCTGCAAGCACGAGCCGTTCCAACTCGTCCCACCAGAATTCTTGGTTTTGTCCTAGAGCACCACTGGCGACAAAAATGGTCGCGGGGACGCCGTACTGTTCCAGTAGTGGTTTGGCGTACGAAAGATTGTCGGCGTATCCATCGTCAAAAGTGACGACAACCGTGCGTTTCAGCGATTGGCCGTGCCCGATTCGCCATACCAATTCATCCAAGCTGACAGGATGCATCACGCGATTGAGAACCTGCAAGTGTTCTTCAAAATGTCGAGGGGAGACGGCCAGCGCCTGGGGATCACTTGGCAGTTCGACGACGCGGTGGTACAGCAGGATGACGGCCCCCGAAAGCCGGCAGGTTACGACATGCCGCCCTTTGCGAAAAACGCGCCTCAGACGGGCAAGCTTCATTCTTGCTCCTCGCGTTTGGAGGTGGTTGCTCGATGCACCGATTCACTTATATTTTGCGATGAGCGACTCAAGCTCGACCATTCGCTGTTGATAGGTGTGCTGATGGAGCGTCCTGGCCTGACCGGAAGCTCCAATCCGATTTCGCTCGTCCTCGTGTCTCAGATAGTAGGCGATCAGCTCCGCACACTCTTCCGTGTCGCGGTAGGCAACCACTTCACTACCTGGTGTGAAAAGGTCTGAAAGGTCTTGTTTTGCATCGGTAATCAACAGCGTTCCAACACCAGTGGCCTCGTAGAGTCGCATATTGTTGGCAAAGGGAGGAACGTTCCCGTGATGATTCAGGGTGATCTTGGAGTCTCTGATCGCCTGATACATATTGAGGCCCCATGCTTGTCCCGAATAGGCACGGCGAATCGACGCGCTGGAACGGCCACGATTCCGTTCCGGCATCCACACATTGATGTCATGTTTGCGACAGAGTTGTTCGAGCCAGTCTCTGCGAGAACTGTGCAGCGAGAAACAGGATCCGACGAAGGTGACATCGAACTTCTTGCCGCTTGCGTTCAACCGCTCAAGCACGCGAGGCTCGAACGCCAGCCGGTTGAGCTGGCTGTTGACACCCCGTGCTCGGAACCAATCGACCGTTGGCGGGAACGATGAGATGACCAGGTCGTAAACATTCCAATCTTGGTTCTCTGGAATCGCAAGTCGCCATCGCTCCGGGTTGCCGTTGGTCAAATGAATCCACGAGATTTGTCCCGCAAGGAAGCCGGCGTACGGCTTCACACGTCTCCAAAAGTCCGGCGGGATCTCGACTGGCGCCTGGTTGAGAACGACGTCCGGCTGATAATGCCGGAGCTGTGCTTCGAGAATGTCGAACATCCAGCCGTCAGCGTCACATCGGGACACCCACGGGACGACCCCGCGGCGAAGATGAAATCTCCAGCGTTTTTTCATTCTGATCTGCAGACCGTGTTCGCGAGCCCAAGCGAGCTGTAGATGTCTGTTATTCGCATAGATGTCATAAGCTTCGTGACCGAGTTTACGCAGGTTGCTGGAATAGAAATCGGCCATGCCGAACAGAGTATCCAGGCGGGTCTGGAGCTGTTCTCGATACGACCGCGACGACAGGCCGGGATTGCCCGCGTACAAGTCTGCCAGGAAGGCGGAATAGTCGGTGTTGACGATCAGGAAGCGCATTGAGATCGTTGACGCAGAAGGTATTCGATTGGCTTCAGGCAAAGATAAGCATAGTACGGCGGCCTCTGATCGGGATTGTCGCCCCATCGGCCGAGTAACGGCTTCAAGCCGAGCCGATGCGCAAGACCGCGGGTCCAACGAGCCAGCTTCGGAGCCGGGAGCATCCAGCGGTTGATCCAATCGACATATTCCGGATCGACGATTTCGCTCAACAAATTCCGATCCGACGGTGGCGGTGGTTGTTTCCTGATCGCTTGCAGATTGAGCGTGTTTTCTGGTTGCGATTTGAGCCCGCGGGATTCCAAGTCGAGTCGATGTTTGCGGAAAAGTTCCGCCTGCCAAAGTCGGTTCTTCCGCCTTTTCTCCGGCAACATCAGCATGCCGAGGGCGACCTCGGGAACCAAGAATGGTCCAAAAGGCTCAAATCCCAGACTGCGCGGAACCCTCAGCAGATACGAAAGCAAAATCATCTTGAACCGCATCGCTTCCACCACGCGAAATCGCGGGTCTCGCAGTTTCTCGCCGTTCTCGTAGAAATAGGCGTTTCGAAGTTCCCCGTTGTGGGGAAGAAAGCATTTTTGCGGATCGGCCCGCATTCCATGCGTGTATCCGAGATAGGCGAGATCGCGTTCGGATTGGATCGGTGGAACGTTCACGCTCCCCGCCCACGCATCGCCGATGATGCCGCTGAGCAACGCCGTTCCCAGCGGGAGACGCCGGCGAATCTGACGATAGAACTCGATCTGGTACATCCCGTGCGCATGCGTCGAGATCCCGTAGAGACTCAACCAGTCGTCGAAATATCTGTGGAACTCGCCGATCGGAATGTGCTCCCATCGCGTCTGCAGCTTCTTGGAGAGCGCTTCGGCAAAGACGACTTCTTGCGAACGCGATTGGTGTTTGGAGAGGCCGTAAGTGAACGAACGGATCCGCGACTTGTCGCGAAGGAACAGATTCAGCAGACGCGAGTCGTAGCCGCCGCTGGTCGGAATGATGATTTCGCCGGCGACAGACTTTTCCCACTTTCCGACAGTCTGTTCGATCAGCTCGATGACATCGTTTTCGTTTGTCGTTCTGCCCAACCAGTCATCGACGGGATCGGGCAGTGGTTCGATCTCAAGTTTGCCATCCGCGTGGACCGTCAACCGGGACGAATGTTTCAAGAAGCGGACGTTGCGGAGAGGCGTTTGCCCGAATACCGAATATCCGAAATCCAAGAAGTTGCGGAGGCCTTCGGGATGGAATTCGATGTTCGCAAGATCGACGACGTCGTTGACATTGTGACTGACGGCTCCCGTTTGTTCGTTATAGAACACGGGTTGAGAGGCGAGCCAGTCTGTTTCGAAAGTGCGTGGCATCGCAATAGTAACGCTCTCAGTTGTCACAGACCGGTCCTTTCCGCAGGTTCCTCTGTCGTTCACGACCCGATCCACCCTGGCACGGAAGAGCATGATGGAACAGCAATGGACTGTGTTGGTCAGCACGCGAGCGGGAATCATGCCGCCGTGCTCGTCGCTCGCAAGGTTGTCGGATTTCGATGTGTCCTCTCCACCCTCTCGGAGGCACAAAACTCAAGAACGGGTCGCGCTGGTTCTGCATCAATCCTTCCAACTCGGACTTGTTTGAGAGAACTGGAATGTCTTGGAGGGAACCCGTCCACCGTTTTAGCCATTCTTGCGTGGCGCCCGCTTTCAGGAGTTGGATTCTGTTTGGATCGAAACCCATCAGCCGTGCGGCGGCTGTGTCGACAGCCAAGGGGTTGCATCCGGCCAAAACCACCCCCGCTTTTCTGCCTGTCGGGGCCAAGGGCCCTTCGTCCTCGCCTGCCAACACGCCATCGACCACCGAAAAGAACACTCGTTGAGGCGTCTTGCACAAAATGCCGTTCTTGTCGCAATAAATTGCAATCCGCAGCAAGTCGAGGGACATCCGCCACGCGGTATCGTTGCCGTACCATGAACCCCCGAGGATATTCCCGAGATACCGGTCCCCGTATCGCCGGAATCCCCATGAATCGATCAGTCGCTGGCCGAGCAGGCGAAAGCGATCCAAGAATAGAAACGCCAGATCGCCGGCCTGCGTTTTCCGCCCGAGCAATCTGGTCATCATCCACATTCTGAAGCGGTTGAGAGCGTTTTGGGCCCAGCCCAGATCGGGATATTCGTCTCCGCCGCGCGATGGGTCGCCGATGCGATGGTGGGGAATATAGTTCTTGTCGCCTTGCGTTCCGACCATGCCTTTGATGTTTAGAGTGACTCCAACTTTTGAATGCACTTTAAGCTTCGGAACCGAAATGAGAACATCCGCGTTCAGGATGGTCTGAGCGACTTTATAAACATGATGCCCGTCGCGATGATGCTTCACCGTCGTTTCGCGGTCGTAGTCTGATCCGTATAAATGGCGTACGTCCGCTTCGGTAAAGTCCGCAAAACAGCTCGATGGTCCAAGGTCGACCTCGACATACCCCACAGGATCACGGGCGTTACGAACTCGTTGCTGCGACCGAGCGAAACCACGGTCACGATCCCACGGCACATAAAGCGTGCGCATATCCACGACGGGAATCTCGAACCCAAATGTCTGCTTGTAGAGTTCGACCACGGAGTGAATTCCAGTCAGGCGCTTCCAGTGCTCAAAATCGCTGTGCATCAGCGGACTGTCCGCGAGGATAATTCGTCCCTCGCCCTTGATTGCCGTATATGCGTAGTCAATCACCGGTCGCAGGACACTCGCGTGAGTAATGGAAGCAAAAACGGACTCGTCCGCCTTATAATTGACATCGCACACGGCGTTCGGCTTGATGACCACGGTTGAGCCGGGCTTGATCAATGAGCCAAATGGATTCCAACATGGCGATCCATAATGAGCGCTGTCCAGTTTCAGGAGCTTCAAAGCGAGGCGGACAGCCTGATAGACACTGTTACGCTCGGCAATCGCGTGTCGCCCTTGAAATGGATATTCTGGATAGTTTCGATCTGGATGGAAGGGCGGCTCAGGATACTCAGCCGTCGCGTCTTGGATCAATGAAACGAAAGGTGATGCGAGCATCATCGGTCTCGGTCCGTGCAATGAGCGGCCGCAGGGGAGCACAGCGGGATCCAATCGGGTACGGACAGCACGGTTTCGACGACGGCGGCGACGGTAGCAGGTTGCGACTCCTCGGGCAGGAAGCGGCAGCGGAGTGCGAACGTGCGGGCGTCGGCTTCCGGCAGGAGGATATCCTGCATCAGGTTGCTCCAGCGGTCGCGGGGCACCAATTCCACCGCGGCCCCGGCGTGTGCCGAGGGCAGGAGCATGTTCGATCCGTGGACACCGATCACGACGTGGCTTTGGGCATAGCGGCCACACCACGCGCGCTCGGTGTTCTCGTCAAGCGTCAACGTGCGTCGATCGTCGATCCAGGCGGGCAGACCCGGCTGCGGCGTTCCCAGGCCGATGATCGCCGCATCGATGTCGGGATGGTTGTGTTTGAGTTCCTCGGCCACCGCGACAAATCGATCCTGCTGATGTTGCTGGCCCGACTTGACCAGCCTCAGAGGTGTGGCCAGTCGACGACTCGCGCGGAAAAATCGGTTGGCAGGTCGCAGCGACGGCCACGTTCGATCGTCTCGCCAGATGAAGCTGATCACCGGATGATTGACCCGTTCGCCGTCGACCGGCGGAGCAAACGGCGGGATACGCGAGAATCGACGCACGTCCCAGTCGTCGGCGTGTGGATTGGGGATGCCAATGCTGAGGGCACACTCGTCATACCGCGCCAGTCGCTCACGGATCTGGGCGGCCAAGCCGTCATTCCATACGAAACCTTGGCGAAACGACCACGGCACCGACCAGATTTCCGCGGCGCCGTCAGGAACCAGCCAGCGCAATTGGTGAGGTATCAGTACGATCAGATCCCAATCACGAGCGTGATCGATGTAGTGTTGCGCGTTGAGCAACGAGAGCAGCGAATGTCCATACAGGGCGTTCAGACAGTCCAGCAACAGCGGGCGACGCACGGGGCGAGCGGTTTCAATCGTCCAGTCAACCGGCGCGTCGACTCGCTGTACGTAGCCCCGCTGAAGCCAGTCAGAAAACCAATACGACGGCGAACTGGTTCCCTGCGAATCGTAGACGTGGCCGGTATCGGCTTCCAGCAGCATCGGAGACGCCAGAGCCTCTCCCACCCGAAGATCGCCAAAGTACTCCCGGCCGCAAGCCGAACACGAAAGCTCGGCCAAGCAACGCATTCCCGGAATCGACCACCCGGACACGTCCAGGGGTGTGTGATCGTGAACGCAGTTTGCGTGGTAGGAAAGTGATGGTTGGAGAGGAATCAAACGTCAGTTGCCTGCTTGGGGCTGATGTTTCGGGAAATCGTCCTCATTTCCGTCATACACTCAATCAGAGGAGGAATTGGGCGCCCGCAAGTGATAACAGCCCACGCCAAAACCGCTGAGGGGCGTTTCCAGGAAGCGGTTGCCGTAAATGTAACGGCTCTCTTCAACGTGAAACGGATCGAACAGCTTCTTGACATGAGTTTCGACGAATGCTCGATGGGCATTGAAATAGATGCGGTTCTCGTCATCCAGCGGCAGCGAAATATAGAGGCTCCCGCCGGGTGAGATGATTCGCTTCAATTCAGCAATCGCCTTTTGTGTGCCGTTTGGATCGAGCTGGTCTCCATATCGTCCCAGACCGATGTGTTCGACAACGCACAGACTTGAGACCGATGGCACACTGGCATCCTCGAACGGGAGATCAAGAATGGATCCTTTTTGAAACTTGATGCTATCCATCTCTAGAGACAAGGGACGGATATCGATCATCGTCACGGGCACGACTTTCGAAAGCAGCGCCACATACTTATGATCTGAACCCACATCGACATGCCGCTGCGGCCGGGCTTGGACGATGCGTTCGAACGCCCACGAATCCTGATAGAAGTAGCTGGGTTCGATTTCAGTCTCAGCGGTGTTGTCACCCAGGCACGGGTAGAGCTCGGACCAGTTCGCTTGTTGGCCGTTTGATGACATGCTGTTGTAGTTGTGGTAATTGCGCCAGAACTCCTTCCAGGATAACCAATCGACGAATTCCCTGCTCAGCTGCCGACGGCGTAGCTTCCGCAACAAGAATCGAGCTGTCCAACCAAGTTCGGTGGCGTTCATCAACATTTACTGTTGCCCTGGCAAAGTACTGTGACAGGAAAATCAACTGGGACAATCATGCTGCTTCGGAACATGCCTCTTCGACCCGCCATGAGCCGTCGACCAAACAGACACCATGGCTTGCCGGCGGGACCTCTCCAGACTGAAAAAACTTTCCGACGACGACGGTAAACTCCACTGCGTTCTCAAGCCCGTCGACATATTCCTCGTTGACGAGAACGCTGTAGGAGATCTGGAATGTGGCAGCGGGCAGCGGGAGTCGAGACAGTCGGCAAACGAACAATCCCTGGCTGGGCAGAGGGCCGAATCGCTGTCCGGTCAAACGGTTGTGGTTGACGAAGACCGGAACGTCGAGAAGCGTGGCCACATCGACGCTGACGAACAGATTCCTGGCGAAAAAGTCTCGGCGCGTCTCAAACTTCAGGCAAACCTCAATGTCTTGGCCGCTGCAGACGATGTCGACGGGATTCCCGTCTGTGTCTCGGAGGAAAATGTCCGTCACACGGATTTCCCCGCTACCGAGCCGATCGGTGCGATCGGCCAGACAGCTCGCCTTGGGAGATCCGTGCTTCAGGTACTCGGCAATGGTCTCCGATGGCTGCCCGTCCGATTTCAAACGCCCGTGTTCAAGGAGTAACGTGCGATGACAAAGGTTGGCAATGGCGGCCATATTGTGGCTGACGAACAGGACCGTTCGGCCGCTTCTGGCCACACCCTGCATCTTGCCCAGACATTTCTGTTGAAAACCGGCATCGCCGACAGCCAGCACCTCATCGATGATCAGGATCTCCGGGTCGAGGTGTGCGGCAACGGCGAACGCCAGGCGGACGTACATACCGCTCGAATAGCGTTTGACCGGAGTATCAATGAATCGGTCGATTTCAGCGAACGCGACAATCTCATCGAACTTTCTGCGAATCTCAGTCTTCGGCATGCCCAGAATGGCCCCGTTGAGTAAGACGTTTTCGCGGCCGGTCAACTCCGGATGGAACCCGGTGCCGACCTCTAGCAAGCTGGCAACGCGTCCACGAATTCTGGCGTTTCCTGTGGTCGGCTCGGTAATGCGGCTGAGGACTTTCAGCAGCGTCGATTTTCCAGCCCCGTTGCGGCCGATCACGCCAACGACCTCGCCCGGCTGCACGTCGAAGCTGACGTCCTCGAGCGCCCAGAATGTCTCATTCGAGACGACCCGTCCGGCAAGCCTTCGAAAGCGCCGGACCGGCGCCGTGACCAGGTTGCTGATGGCCTGGCGCAACGTTTGATAGGTTTCCGAGCGGAGACCAATCTGATACTGCTTGCCGAGGTTTTCTGCTTGAATGGCCGGCCGATCCATCGAAACTCCGATGAAATTTTCCGATGTGAATTTAGACGATGTCTGCCAAGCGTCGCTCCACGCGGCGGAAGTAGAACGCCGCGACGACCGCGAAGACAACGATAACCAGTGAAGACACGACGATCGGCCCGCAGTAGAACGGTTCGTTCAACACCGCCGAGCGAAACCCGCTGAGCATGCCGACCATCGGATTCAGCGCGTACACCATTCGCCATTTTTCAGGAATCACAGAAAACGGAAAAACCACGGGGCTGGCAAACATCCAAATCTGAATCAGGAAAGGAACCACGTAGCGGAAGTCGCGGTAAGCCACGCTCAGGGCCGACAGGAACGTTCCAACGCCCGCGGCGGCCAGAAGCGTTCCGAAGACGAACAACGGCACGAACAGCAGTTGCGCCGAGAAAGCCACGCCGTCCCAGACCATTAGTGCCAGCAACACGCTGAAGGAGATCGTCAGATCGACCAGACTGCTGCCGACGGCCGCAATCGGGACCAACAAACGCGGAAAGTACACTTTGCTGATGAGGTTGCTGCTGGCAATCAGACTTTGACCGCTTTGTGCAACTGCCGTGGAAAAGAACTGCCAGGGTAGCAGTCCCGCAAAGACAAAAATCGAATAATCGCCCTCGACATGTTGCTGCATCCCGCCAAGGCGGCCGAAAAAGATCGTGAAGACGACCATCGTCATCACCGGTTGAATGAGCGCCCAGAGCACGCCCAAGACTGTCTGCTTGTAGCGGACCTTCACATCTCGCCATGTCAGAAAGTAGAGCAGTTCGCGGTATTTCCATAACTCGGCAAGCTCAATGGCCCGCCAACCGGGGCGGGGCTTGATCACGAACACCGGAAGTTCGGTAGGATGCGTGGAACGCACCAAGGCCGGTTGCTGACTGGTGTGTTGCACACACCCTACACTTGCTGAGTTGCCGAGGGACATCGGACATTCATCCTCAATTGTTGCCGCGGCTGTCAGAAGGTGATTTCATGCGGAGCGGCCGCCGGTAAAGCGAGAGTCTGCCGGGTTCTCTGTTTCTTAGGCCGATTTCGCGAGTCGATGCATCTCGCGTTCGCGCATCGCGAGGTTCCAATCCGTTTCGACCATCAGTCGCACGAGACCTTCAAACGAGGTGCGCGGTTCCCAGCCCAGACGCTCTTTCGCTTTGCTGGCGTCCCCGAGAAGCAGGTTGACCTCGGTTGGTCGAAGGTATTGGGAATCGATGTGCACGTGGTCGCGCCATTTGAGTCCAACGTGGTCGAAAGCCAGTTCGAGGAATTCGCAAACCGTATGAGTCTCATTCGTAGCGATCACGTAATCATCGGGTTCGTCCTGCTGCAACATGAGCCACATGGCCTCCACGTACTCCCTGGCGTAGCCCCAGTCTCGTTTCGCATTCAAGTTTCCCAGGAACAATTTGTCTTGCAGTCCTTCTCGAATACGGGTTGCGGCGCGCGTGATCTTTCTGGTCACGAACGTCTCTCCGCGGCGTGGAGACTCATGGTTGAACAGAATGCCGTTGCAGGCGAACAGGTCGTAAGCCTCGCGGTAGTTGACGGTCTGATGAAATGCGAACACCTTGGCGCACGCGTACGGACTTCGCGGTCGGAAGGGCGTCGTCTCCGTCTGTGGAGTCTCGAGGACGTCGCCAAACATTTCGCTGGACGCCGCATTGTAGACCCTCACGTCCTTGTGCTTCGCAAGCTGCCGCGCCGCCTCCAGCACACGCAGCGAACCGCTGGCTGAAACGTCGGTCGTGTAGAGGGGTATGTCGAACGAAACGCGTACATGGCTCTGCGCCCCCAGGTGGTAGATCTCGTCTGGTTCGGTGTCCAGGACGATCGCGGCGATGTTTTGGCTGTCTGTCAGATCTCCGTAATGAAGAATGATTCGCGAATTACTCTCGTGTGGGTCCTGATAGAGATGATCAATTCGGCCCGTGTTGAAGGTGCTGCTGCGGCGGATGACGCCGTGAACTTCGTATCCTCTCGAAAGGAGCAACTCGGCAAGGTAAGAGCCATCTTGGCCCGTGATACCGGTAATAAGCGCTGTCCGTTGCTTGTTCATCCATAAACCTCTCGAACTAGGTATCTGGTAAATGACGAAGTCCTAATGACGAATGTCTAAAGAATGTCGAATGTCTAAAGAATGTCGAATGTCTGGATGTCAAATGGTGGATGATTGACGTCAGAAGTAAGGGCTGGAAATGTTCCGACGGCGGGCCTTCGCGTGTTCGTCATTCGTCATTCCTTCGTCATTGGTCATTAGAAATTAGACATTCAATCCGGGCCTGCTTGAATCCCGACGAACTTGGCTTTTGCCGCTCGTACCAATCGATCGTCTCGATCAGGCCGTCACGCAGAGGAGTTGTGGCAACGAACCCAAACTCTTGTTCTGCGCGGGTTGTGTCGAGGCAGCGGCGGGGTTGGCCGTCGGGCTGGTTGGAGTCCCATCGAATCTCTCCTTGAAAGCCACACAGCTCGCAGATGAGAGTCGTCAGGTCTCGGATCGAAATCTCCTTCCCGGAACCGATGTTAATCGGATCGGGACCTTCGTAGCATTCGGTGGCCAGTGCAATGGCTTGGGCCGCGTCGCGGACGAAAAGAAATTCACGCGAGGCAGAACCCGTCCCCCACGCCTCGATGGCGGGAGCGCCTACGTTGCGGGCCTCGACGGCTTTGCGGATCAGCGCGGGGATGACGTGACTGGTTTCCAAATCGAAGTTGTCGCAGGGACCATATAGATTCACTGGCAGAAGACTGATCGCGTTAAAGCCATACTGTTGACGGTAGGCCTGCGCTTGCACCACCAGCATCTTCTTGGCAAGCCCGTAGGCCGCGTTTGTTTCTTCGGGATACCCATTCCAGAAATCGTCCTCGCGAAAAGGAACCGGCGTATGTTTGGGATAAGAACAAATCGTTCCGGTGGCGACGAACTTATCAACCCCGCGCCGCCGCGCCGCCTCCATCAGTTGGATGCCCATAACAGCGTTCTCGTAGAAGTACGTGCCGGCATTGCGACGGTTCGCGCCGATTCCACCGACCACAGCAGCCAGGTGAATGACGACGTCCGGTCGGCAATCGTCAAGCAAACGCTGAATCGCGTCGCTGTCGCGGAGGTCGTAACAACTGCTGCGTGGAACAAAGATTTTGGCCGGCCCGAAATTCCGGAGGGTTTCACAGACATGCCGTCCCAGGAAGCCGGCGCCTCCGGTGACCAAGATCGTTTTTCTGCTTAGGTGGCTCATGGAGCGTCCTGATAGGATCGCTACGAATCGAGGCCATCGCACACTGATCCAGGAAGTGCAATGGGAGATGGGTTTGTGAGTACAGGGCGTTGGAAAGTGCGAAATGGGCGCAGACTTCGTTCTTCTGGGTGCCAATCACCCGTGCCGTTGAAATAAGTTGCGCCGACTGACGACGGTGAACAAGCCCCACCACGCTTCGCGGTTTCCCTCGGCGGCGTTCGCTGCGGGACTCGTCAACTCGTTGGAAAGGTTGACTTCCCTCGGTTCCTATCTATCGGCACAACCGGAGAGAGGCGTAAATTACATTTAACCGGTACCAACGGTTCTGAGGTTTCTGTGTCAAGATGGATCACGTGAGACATCCCTCAGCGACAATAGGACACAGCACACTGTCTACCCGGCCCGTCTGGACGGCACTGCTGTCAGCTTGTTGTGCCTGGCCAAATCCGCGCCGACTGACTGGTCGGCCAGAAGTTTCGACAGATCCTCTTCAAATACTTCCAGTTCAGCAGCCAGTGTTGTCATCCAGTGATGGAGCGAACCTTCGCGCACGGGTCCGCTCATGCTCAAGCGACCGATCCTCAAGCCGTTGACAAAGAGTGGCGCCTCTGTTTTCCAGGAATGCTGCGCGGTGGGTGGTCGCGTGAGCCGCCAACGACCGTGGTACGATTCGTGCAACGCAGGAATGTTGACGTCCAGTTGTACCGCGATTAACTCGCATCGTTCCGCAAAAGCGACCACCGTTTGCCAAAGAGAGTCCCATTGCCGATTTCCTTGAAGCCGAATGACAAGCTGTTGTTGCTCGCTTTTTTCCGGGGCCCGGTTTGGGAGGAAGGAACTAAACACCGTCTTGATTTGGCGACCAAGGAGCAAAGACTCCGTGTCACCAAAAATCCGCATCATGACCAGAATGGCGATCACGGCGACGGCGACACCGACGGCGAGAAGCTCGTTGTGATAATGAACGCCGATGATGGCCCCCGTGCCGGTACAGGCACAGAAAATGGCAATCCAGGTAAGTGTTTCCCGGCCGTCGTATCCGCACTGCTGCAAACGATGATGCAAATGACCGCGATCGGCTTCGTAAATGCTGCGGCCGGTGAGCTTTCGTCGCAAGATCGCCGCCCCCACGTCGCACAGTGGGATCGCCCAGACCGCCACAGGCATGGACAACATCAACGTGGCGGGTCCTTTCAATGAGCTGCGAACGGCAAGGACCCCTAAGACCAGTCCGATCAGCATACTGCCGGTATCACCCAGAAAGATCTTCGCCGGCGGGAAGTTATGACATAAAAATCCGACCAAACTTCCCGCGGCGGCCATGGCAAGAATGGCATCGGTGATGTGACCGGAGAGCAGACACAGACAGGATATCGAGAGGCTCAAGATAATCCCCACGCTGGCGGCCAGCCCATCAATTCCATCGATCAAATTGAGGGCGTTCATTGTGCCCAGCAGCCAAAACAGCGTGAATGGCGTCGCCAACAGTCCCAGCTCGATGTTCCATCCGAGAATGTGCACCGAGCGGATCAGCAGACCAGACGCGATGACAATACTGGCCGCTACGACCTGACCGGCCAGCTTCTTCCGGCCGTCTAGTCCCACACTGTCATCGATTAGTCCCACCCCGCAAACGACGACTGCCGAGAGAAGCAGTCCTGAGAGAAAGGAAGCGTCTTGTCCGAGCTGGTTGCTCCAGATGTTCGAGAAGAAAATCTGGCACGCGACGGCGCACGCGGCACCGGCCAACACGGCCACGCCCCCGCCCAAGGGGACCGCGCGCACATGAAGCTTGCGGTGTCCATCCGGTTGGTCGACGATGTTCAGCCGGCGCGCGACGCGTCCGACAACGGGTGTCAGACAAAAGCTGGCGACAAAGGCAAGACCGGCAATAGTGAGTAGCGGCGTCATCGGTGATCTGCGGGGTCGTTGGGTGACACAGGATGCGGTTGAACCAGCAACTTTGCCGTATCAACAGGCGCACACGGGATTGCAGAGGTTGTCAGCTTAGCGGGGCGTGCTTAACCGTCGTGAGACCGTATGATTTAGCTCGGAGAGAAAGCAGCGAATGTCGCGTCTTCTGGGCGCCAATGAGGCGCAGAGGCGTGCTTCCTCGTGCGCTTTTGTCATCTGCCCTTGTTGCTTGAGCAGCGTCGCCAATTCCAATCGCCAGTCGACTTCGAAGGGGGCTAGCGACAGAGCAGTTTGGTACGACTCGACGGCCTCTTCGGGTCGGTCTGCGAGTCTGTAGACGACGGCGTTGAGATAATGCCGCTTGCCTGGAGAGGACCGACTGGGCTGAACCCTGATGAGCTGTCTTGCCTTGGAAGCAAGCAGTCTGCGCTCTTGC